>CAYNOL010000292.1:0-2568 GCA_964398825.1 uncultured Ardenticatenaceae bacterium | reverse complement strand
CGTGGACGTGGATATTGAGTTTGAGCGGCGGTACAGGGCGTAGGGGAGCTGAGGCGGGATGGCGATTGGGTTGGATGGGCATTCGAAGGTGACGGGGAGCGGCGCGGGGCCGCATACGTTGAGCCATGCCTGTGGTGGGGTGCAGCGGCTGCTGGTGGTGGTGTTTTCGGGGATGAGGGGGGCGCTGGGGAGCTGGTCGTCGTCGGTGACATTCAATGGGGCGGCGATGACATTGGGGGCGGCGAATGAGTCGGCCGGGTCGACGCGGAATGTGCGGACGGAGGTGTGGTATCTGGTGAATCCGCCGGGGGGAGCGGCTTATCAGGTGTCGGTGTCGACCAGCGCGACGATGCAGGGGTTTTCGCTGGCGGCGATCTCGCTGACGGGCGTGGATCAGTCGTCGCCGGTGGGGAACGCGGGGACGGACACGGGGAACAAGTCGAATTATAGTGTGGGGCTGACGACGGCGGTGGCGGATGCGTGGATCATCGGGGGTGCGGGTATTCGGAACGGGACCCGCACATGGGCGCCGCAGGGGAGTACGGTTGAGGTTTACGAGCAGGCGAGCGGGAGCAGTACGACGAATGATGTGGTGGGGTGCGGGAATTATCTGGTGTGTACGGGCGCGGGGTCGTATTCGCTGGCGGCGGATGCGGATAACTCGAATTATGGTGTGATGGCGGGGATCGTGGTGCAGCCGGCGCCGGCGCCGGCGCCGGCGCAGTGGGTGGACCCAGGGTTGTTGGCGACGACGCCGGGGGTGTGGGCGTTTTGAGTGGTGGGTGACGAGCGAGGAGGAGGCGGATAACGTGGCACAGGGTGAATTTATTGTGACGGAGGCGCACGAGAAGGTGAAGCGGATTCTTGTGCTGGTGGAACAGGCGCAGGCGCTGTCGGCCGAGGTGGTGCAGCAATGGGGCAAGGTCGGGGGCAGCACGACGATCGAGGGGTATGTGTGGCCGGCGGGGTATAGCGAGGCGGAGTTCCTGTCGGCGATCTCGTCGCTGCAGTCGGCCATGCCGGACATTCTGGGGAATCACGGAACGAATTTGTACAAGTTGAAGACGGCGTTGATTTAGCAGTGGTTTCAGGGGTGAGAGATGGCTAGTTATAACCCGCCGAAGAAAAACGCGGCGTTTGTGATGTATTTGAGTCTGCGGAGCCAGGCGGATGTGCGGCTGTTTCAGGTGAATCCGACGCTGGCGACGGGGGACGTGAAGATCAGCAAGGACGGCGGTTCGTTGGCGAATGTGACGACGCTGCCGACGGTGGTCAGCTCGACGGCGCTGGTGAAGCTGGAGCTGACGAGCACGGAGATGAACGCCGATAACGTGACGGTGCTGTTCAGCGACGCGGCGGGCGGGCAGTGGTGTGACCTGGTGCTGAATTTGCAGACGGCCGCGGCTCAGTTCGACGACGTGGCGCTGATCAAGTCGAAGACGGACAACCTGCCGGGCAGCCCGGCGGCCGTGGGGAGCGCGATGACGCTGGCGGCGGATGCGGTGAATTCGACCTCGCTGGCGGCGAGCGCGGTGAGTGAGATGCAGAGCGGGCTGGCGACGAGCGCGGCGCTGGCGATTGTGGCCGGCTATATCGATACGGAAGTGGCGACGATCCTGGCGGCAGTTGACACGGAGATCGCGGCGATTCTGGCGAAGGTCAACAACCTGCCGAGTGACCCGGCCGATCAGAGCGCGGTCGAGGCGGCGATTACGGCGGCTGTGGGTGGGCTGCATGATCTGAGCGCGGCGGATGTGAACGCGCAGATTCTGGACGTGCTGACGGTGGACACGTTCGCGGAGCCGAGCAGCGTGCCAGCGGCGACGAGCAGTTTGAAGGACAAGATCAACTGGCTGTTCATGCTGGCGCGGAACAAGCGGATCACGTCGGGGACGGCGGACAAGGTTCGGAATGACGCGGATTCGAGCGACGTGGGGACGGCGGCGTTGAGTGACGACGGGACTAACTTCACGCGGGGCGAGTACTCCTAATGGCGATTGATTCGCAGGACAAGCGGCGCTCGGCGCAGGGGTATGCCGGGGTGTTTGCGGTCGTTCCGCCAGCGCCGGACGGGGGGCTGGACGAGAAGGACCGCAAGCACCTGGCGGGCATCTATCGCGACAGCCTGATTTCGGCGGCGCTGTTCTCGCTGCTGGAGCCGGCGGGCGTGGCGATTCTGTTCCTGATCGCCGACATCAACGGCCGGGTGCTGACGGAGATCAACCCGTATGTGCATCGGGTGTCGTGGCGGCTGAACGCCATCGGTTCGGTGGTGTTCACGATGGCGCGGACGGACCCGAAGTTGAGCGCGGAGTTTTTCAACGAGGGGAACCGGGTGCTGGTGGTGTTTGACAACGGGCTGCCGGAGTGGGGCGGGGTGCTGACGGGGGCGCGGGACTGGACGGACTCGTCGGTGTCGTTTGAGGCGTACAGCGCGGAGTGGGTGTTGTCGCGGCGGCGCACGCCCCGGTCGCGGTATTTCAGCGACGCGCAGGTGGGGACGATCCTGTCTTCGCTGATTCAGGAGGCCAACGTCTTCTATCCGACGGGGCTGCGGCTGGGGAATAT
>CAYNOL010000291.1:0-2607 GCA_964398825.1 uncultured Ardenticatenaceae bacterium | reverse complement strand
GCACCTCGTAGTCGTCGACTTTGCCCGCCAGCGCCTCTTCGAAGCTGCGGCGGATGAGGTGGGTCATGATTTGCCGGTTGGCGAAGGCGAAGTTGGCCGCGCCGTTCATCGCCGCCAGGTAATCCTGCCCCTCGGGGCTGTTGAGCGGCGCGCAAACCAGCTCGCGGTCGGGCAGGACGATGTTGTACTGGTGGACGACGCGCTGGAAGCGGGCCACGTAGTCGGTGCAGACCTGGTGGCCGAAGCCGCGCGAGCCGCTGTGGATCTGGGCGACGATCTGGCCGGGAAAGAGGCCCATGCGCTCGGCGGCCGTCTCGTCGAAGATCTCCTCGACCATGTCCACCTCGACGAAGTGGTTGCCCGAGCCGAGCGTGCCCAGCTGATCGCGGGCGCGGTCATAGGCGCGGGGGCTGATCTTGCCCGGATCGGCGCCGTCGATTCGACCGTTCTCCTCGGTATGCTCCAGATCCTTCTCGGTGGCGTACCCCTGCTCCAGCGCCCAGCGCGCCCCCTTGCGGGCCACCTGCTCCAACTCCTTGCGATTCAGCACGAATTCACCGCCGCGCCCGACGCCGTGGGGGACGTTGCGCTGGAGCTGTGTCGCCAGCGCGTCAAGATAGGGGGCGATGTCCTGCCGGCTGATGCGCGTGGCCAGCAAGCGGACGCCGCAATTGATGTCATAGCCGACGCCGCCGGGGGAGATGACGCCGTCGGGCACGCGCGTGGCCACCACACCGCCAATGGGGAAGCCATATCCCTGATGAATGTCGGGCATAGCCAGAGTGTAGGCGACGGTGCCCGGCAGCGTGGCGGTGTTGGCCAGTTGCACGAGGCTCTTATCTTCCAGCGCATACTCCAACAGCACCGAGTCGGCGTAGAAGCGGGCCGGCACGCGCATGTCCTCCCGGTGGGTGACCGGTATCTCGTACAGGTAAGGATTGATCTGCCTAAAATCTGAAACTTTCAATGGTGTTCTCTCCCCGCTCATGGCCGGGTAGCTTGCCGAAGCGCGCCCGCGGCCGTTGAGCGTTCTGTATCCGGATCAGACGTCGAAGACGACGGTGACCTCCAGGCCGTCATCCGTCCGGCGAATGGCCAAGTCGTGGTAGGTGACGGCTTTGATGTGTTTCTGCAGCTCGGGCGGTCGGCCGCCGCGCACCGTCCCGGCCAGCTTCTGCGGTGTTATCTCGAACAGCTCCGCCTCGGGGAAGACGAGCCCGTCCCGCTCAGCCCAGTAGGCCATTTCGCCCAGCCACAGCACGAGCAACTCCTCAGCGTCATGGGCTTCGAGCACAACGTCGCGGGCGTGCTCCAGCGGCAGCGCCGACGTATCGCCGGCCAGCAGGTAGGCCATGCCCCGGGCGGCGTTGGCGAAGAGCTCCATCAAATCCCGGCCGCGTAGCTGCAAGGCCCAATCGGCCGTATGTTCCACAATTCGGATCGCGTCGTTGTCCATGAGTCACCTCTCCAGACTTGACAGATGGGCATGGGGACGGTGGATAGATGAGTCACTTCGCGCGTCCACCTGTCAGGTCTCTCTGTTACACTCATTATAGTGGGCATTATCGCTCAAGCAGTTGAAAGCTATTGAGAATGTCATCTAGGGCAGATAGCAAAGGGCCGGCACGTGCTTGCGGGGCGCAGGCGGCGACCAGATAGGCGCCGTCGGTCGTTGCCACGAGATAGCGGCAGTGGTAGTCGTAGCTCCGGTCTACGATCGTGAAGCGGGCTTGCGGCTGTCCGGCCAGGCGCGTGTTCGTCTCCTTCTCGCCGACCGGCAGCGGTTGCTCCTCCAGCTGGTCGAGAACGACCTGCGGCGTCGCATCGCGCAGCGCCGGGCTGCGGCCGACGAGTACCAGCGGCAAGGGCGCACCCTCTTCCAGCACCTCTGCGCCGACGGCGACGCCCAGCAGTTCCACGTCACCGGTCAAATCGTCCAGTGGCCGAAGGGCGCGGGCCACATATGGTTGTCGCTCGATAATTGGAGCCAGTAGAGCGTTCTGCTCACGGTAGGCCAAATCGAACCATTGCCAATCGGACGGCAGATTGAGGGTATAGCGCAACTCCGCGTCGGTGATGGCCACCCAGCCGCCGAAGCCCACGCCCGCGCTGCGCACGAGGATCGGATAGCCGCCCAACGAACGCATCACCAGCCACAGCCCGACGATGATCAGCGCTGTCAGCGCGCCGTAGACGGCCAGGGCGCGGAAGTCGTAGTCGGTCCCCTCGGCCGGCGTGGCTTGCTGCGGCGCGAAGAGGGCTTTCGGCCGCGCCGGCAGCCCGTAGCCGCAATGCCAGCAAGTGACGTCGGCCGGCAGAACCGGCTTGCCGCAGTTGGGGCAGCTCTCACCCAAGGCGCCTCCCCTCGCGGCCGGGCCGCCTAACTGTTAAGTGGATTACACTCCCGTTGTAACGTGGTTGAGCGACAGCGGCGACCATGGACGCTATCATACCGTTATCATTAGACAACACAAACAGTCCTCCTTTTTCTCCTCTTCCCGCAAAAAGCTCTGCGCTGTCCCGCAGAGCTTTTTTGCTCACCAGGGTCGCGAAGACCTCAGAGGTTTTCTGAAACCTCTGAGGTCTGGCATAATCCCCGCATGCACG
>CAYNOL010000290.1:0-2636 GCA_964398825.1 uncultured Ardenticatenaceae bacterium | reverse complement strand
TCGGGGTGGCGCGGGTCGCCGCCCAGGCGCATGTGGACTTCACCGGTGGGGTCGAAATTGGTGGTGGCCGTCTCCTTGATCAGCTTGACGGCCTCGGCGCGGCTGTACTGCCGGTCGCGGTCGACCTTGGCCGCGGCCTCTTGATACTTACGTCCTCTCTTCGGCATGATATGCTCCTTGTGGTATGGCGAGCGCCGTCGGGGGCGCTCTCCCACTGGGTTAGTGACGAGTGACGAACGACGAACGACGAGTGGAGAGCGCGCTCTTCACTCGTAACTCGTCGCTCGTCGCTCGTAATTTAATCGGTGACGGTGATCCCCATGCTGCGGGCGGTGCCGGCGATGATGTTCATGGCCGCTTCCACGTCGCGCGCGTTGAGGTCCTTCATCTTGATCTCGGCGATCTCGCGCAGTTGCTGGCGGGAGATCGTGCCGGTCTTGTCCCGGTTGGGGATGGCCGAGCCGCTCTTCACGCCGGCCGCTTTCTTCAGCAGGTCGGCCGCGGGCGACGTCTTCAGCACAAAGGTGAAGCTGCCGTCCTGGAAGATGGTGATCTCGGCGGGGATGATTTGGCCGACCATGTTGGCCGTGCGGGCGTTGTAATCCTTGCAGAACTGCATCAGATTGACGCCGTGGGGGCCCAGAGCCGTGCCGACGGGCGGGGCCGGGTTGGCCTTGCCGCCCTGAATTTGAATTTTGACAACTGCTTTAACTTTCTTTGCCATTGTTACTCCCGGAGTCCAAGCGCCTTATCGGCTCCTCCTAATCTTTTAACCACGGATTTACACGGATTAAACGGGTATTCACGGATAAGAAAAAACCCGTCTTTATCCGTCTTATCCGTGTAAATCCGTGTTAAAAATATTTACACCTTCTCTACATGCAGGAAGTCGAGCTCGACCGGCGTTTCGCGGCCGAAGAACGACACCATGACACGCACCTTGGCTCGCTCGGCGTCGATCTCGGCCACCGTGCCGATGAAATCGGCGAACGGCCCCGTGCCGATGCGCACCTTCTCGCCGATCTGGAAGTCGAACTTCACCTTCGGCGCTTCCGCTTCCATGCGGTTCATGATCTTGGCCACGTCTTCGGGCCGCAGCGGCGTGGGCGTCTCGCCCATGCCCACAAAGCCGGTCACGCCGGGCGTATTGCGCACGACGTACCACGACTCCTCGGTCAGGATCATCTGCACCAGGAGATAGCCGGGGAAGACGCGGCGCTCGACCGTGCGGCGCTTGCCGTCCTTGATCTCGATCTCCTCTTCGGTAGGCACGACCACATCGAAGATGTAGTCCTGCATAGCCATTGTCTCGATCCGTTGCTCGATGCTGTAGCGCACCTTGTTTTCGTAACCCGAATAGCAATGGATCACGTACCAGGCGCGGCCGTCGGGGCTGCCTAAATCCTCAGCCGCGTCGTCGAGCAAATCTTCCGAGTCATCCAACAAACCCATGTCGTTATCCTTGAACCAGGCGTCCTTACAGTCCGATCACCTGCTCGATGATGAGCCGGATTACGCTGGAGAACAGGCTGTCCATCGCCCACAGGAAGAGCGCGAAGGCGGCCGTCACGGCCAGGACGATGGCCGTCAGACGCCACGCTTCCTCGCGCGTCGGCCAGACGACCTTGCGCATCTCGCCGCGAGTCTCCCGAATAAACCGGCTCAGGGCGTTCTCTTGCTGAACTACTGCCGCTTCTTCTTTCTTCGCCACGCTAATATCCTCTTGACTTAATACGCCCTCGGGCTAAGTCGGGGAGCGCCGCCCGCTCCCTAAGCTCATAAAAGGCCGGCTGGTTGGCCGGCCTGCAAAGATTCAAGAATTAAACACGGATGGGGCACGGATTTTACGGATTTTACGGATGACGTTTCCGTGTCATCCGTCCTATCCGTGTCCGATCCGTGTTTAATTTCTTAACCCTCTCGACAGGGGGTGCAGGAATCGAACCCGCAGCCTACGGTTTTGGAGACCGTCGCTCTGCCAATTGAGCTAACCCCCTAAATGAGTGGCCAGTAATCAGTAATCACTGTTCAGTACTGAATACTGAATACTGGCCACTTTGTTAACGCGTTTCCCGATGAAGGCGAACGACGCGGCAGCGTGGGCAGAACTTGTTCAGCTCGATGCGGCTCGGGTCGTTGCGCCGGTTCTTCTCGGTGATGTAATTGCGCTCCTTGCACTCGGTGCAAGCCAGCGTAATGTGTGTGCGTACGGCTTTCTTTGCCATCTCAAATACCTTTACCTACTGCAAGGGCTTCTAGTATACCGCAAAAATCGGTACAGGCCTATACCCTCGTATAGGCCTTTCCCTTGCCCTGCACAAAGCTGCGCTGGCGCAGCGGTTACTTCAAAATCTGGGTAATAACACCGGCGCCGACGGTCAGCCCACCTTCGCGAATGGCGAAGCGCTGTCCTTCCTCAAGCGCCACCGGGGTGATCAACTCCACCTTCAGGTTCACGTTGTCACCCGGCATCACCATCTCCACGCCCTCCGGCAAGGAGATCTGCCCCGTCACGTCCATCGTGCGGATGTAGAACTGCGGCCGGTAGCCCGGGAAGAACGCCTTGTGCCGTCCCCCCTCTTCCTTGCGCAGCACGTACACCTCGCCCATGAACTCCGTGTGCGGCGTGATGCTGC
>CAYNOL010000289.1:0-2636 GCA_964398825.1 uncultured Ardenticatenaceae bacterium | reverse complement strand
CATGCGCGCCGAGCCGAGCAGTTCGGCCGGGTTGGGCGGCAGGCTGCCGCTGGTGATGACCGCCAGATCCTTGATCTTGGAGTAGCGGGCCACGTCGCGGATGTCCATCTGCCCGCGAAATACGTCGCTCAGACCGATCTGGTTCGACATGCCCAGCGCCCGGTGGACACGCGGCCGGCGCAGGTCACCTTCCAGCAGGATGACGCGCTTGTTGGCCTGGGCCATGACGGCCGCCAGGTTGGTTGCCACCGTCGTCTTGCCCTCGCTGGCGCCAGGGCTGGTGATGAGGATCGTTTTCAGCGGCTTGTCGACGCTGGCGAACTCCAGATTGGTGCGCAGCGTTCGGAACGTCTCCGCCATCGGGGAGCGCGGGTTGGCCGAAACATAAGGCGTGCCCATATTTTTGTCCATGCCCGACTCGCTGACGACATAGCCCACAACCGGCAGCCCCAGCACGTTGGCGATATCCTGCGGCGATTTGAGCGTATCATCCATATACTCCAGCACGAAAGCGATCGTCCCCGTCATCAGCAGGCCGATAACGGCGCCCAGAATGGCGTAGTACAGCGGCCCGGCCTGCACCGGCACCGTCGGGGGCAGCGACTTCTCCACCTGCACCACATTGGGTGTGTTCTGCAGGCGCGCCAGCCGGACAGCCTCGTAATTGCTCAGCAAGGTGGAGTAGAGCTGGCGATAGAGTTCCAGGTTCGCCTGCTCCAGATTAGCCATATTGGATGGGTCTTGCGAGACAATTGCGACGTTTTTCGGCAAAACGAGATCGTAGTAGGTGCGCGAGGCCAGATCGAGCTGGAACTGCTTCTGGGCCAATTGGGTGCGCTTCTCATTCAACTGGTTACGCTGTTCGAGCGTCAGCGGCGTCGGCAGCTGATTCGGCAGTGCGTCGGGCGTCAGGTCATCGATGTCCTGCTCCAGCCGGGCGATCTCCCCCTGAAGAGTGAAGATTTGCCGCTCCAGCTCGATCTTGTTTTCGGCGATGATCTGCTGCTGCTCTTCCAGGCTTCGCTCGGAGCGCTGGTCGATGTTGCTCTCCAGCCGATCCAGTTCTCCCTGAATCTCGCTCACTTGCAGCTCGAGGCTCTGCTCCGACGAGGAAAAGCGCGACATCTGCAGCGCGTCGTTGTACTCGATGAGCACTTCGACGAGCACGTTGGCGATGAGCGCCGCCTGCTGCGGATCGGTGTCGCGCACGGTGACGTTCAGCAGGCCGGTGTCGCGCACGCGCGAGACGTTGATCTGCGACTCCCGCACCGTCTTGCCGACTTTCTCGCTGGTGGAGTCCAGGATGGGCTGCGTCGTCAGCAGCTGCATGTAAGTCTCGGCCAACTCCGTATCATTAAGGTCATTGACCTTCGACACGTTGTTGCCCAGCGCTTCCATCACGAGGATCTTCGTGCTGGCCAGATACTCCGGCGTCTGATAGATATTGATGGCGTACCCGACTCCGCCACCGATCAACAGTCCAATGACCAAAAGCCAGGACCATCTGCGAAGCATTTGTCCGATTAATTTGAGTTCCATTGCTACCGTTACTCCACTTGCGACCTGGCCGCGCCCCAAACCAGGGCCCAACCAAGCCTGTAGATAATTTAACCAGTCGAAACTGTCGATCTCTCTAACGATCCTGTGGCTTCGGCCAGCGCCTCGGCCGCCGCGGACACGACGAGTTCGATATCGGCCGCCGACAGTCCGGGATAGAGCGGCAGCGTCACCTCGCGTGCGCCCACCGCTTCCGTGGCGGGCAACGCCGCCCCGTCCTGCTCGCGCCGGTAATAAGAGAAAAGGTGCACCGGCGGATAATGAATGCTGGTCTGGATGCCTCGCGCCTTCATGCCGTCCATGAAGCGGCGGCGGTCGGCGCCCGGCGGCAACAGCACCGGCCGCAGGTGGCATGACGCCACGCCCCGCGCCTCGGCATAGGGCACGCCCAGCGACGGCGCGGCAGCCGGCAGCCATTGGCGGTACAGCGCGTCGAGCGCGCGGCGCCGCTCGTTGGCCGCGTCGAGCTTGGCCAGTTGCGCCCGGCCGATGGCGGCGCGAACCTCGTCGATGCGATAGTTGTAGCCCGCCGCGACGACGTCGTAGCTCCACGCGTGCCCCTTGTGCCGGTCCCAGGTCAGGCTGGTCATGCCGTGGGAGCGCAACAGCCGCAGCCGCGCCGCCAGCTCGTCGTCGTCGGTCGTCACCATGCCCCCCTCGCCGGTGGTCATGTTCTTGTTGGCAAAGAAGCTGAAGCAGCCGACGTGACCCCAGGTGCCCAGCGAACGACCATCGAGCAGCGCGCCCGGCGCGTGGGCCACATCCTCGACCACGGCCAATCCGTGGGCCTCAGCCAGGGCCATGATGGCCGGCATGTCGGCCGCATGCCCCGCGTAGTGGACGACGACGATGGCCCGCGTGCGCGGCGTGATGCGGCGGGCGGCATCCATGGCCGACAGGCCGAAGTCGCCCTCGCCCGTTATGTCGGCGAAAACGGGCGTCGCGCCGGTGTAGCGCACGGCGTTGGCCGTGGCCACGAACGTCAGCGACGGAACGATGACCTCGTCGCCCGGCCCCCAGCCCAGCGCCAGTCCGGCCAGGTGCAGCGCGGCCGTGCAGTTGGTGACGGCCAGCGCGTG
>CAYNOL010000288.1:0-2638 GCA_964398825.1 uncultured Ardenticatenaceae bacterium | reverse complement strand
CCAGCGCTTGACATAGATCTCAAAACTCCCTTTGTGGTTCTCCTCCCAGACGACGACGGTTGTTCCGTCGGAACCGACGGCCAGCTCGGGGTATTCGGAAAAGCCGGGGGTCTGGCTGATGCCCCCGCCGCGTGTGGCGGCGCCGGTGCCGGCCTCCACCCAGCTGCCGTAGGCTTCCGCGGTCGTCGCGGACGCAGCACCCAACCCCATTACACTTGATATAACGACAACGAGGAACAGCAGACACGCGAGAGACCAAATGCGAGACACCATGACTCCCTCCAATCTCAAAGGCTCATCATCCACGCACCCCGCACAGGGTTACTTGAATGGTATCTATCCCGCCTTGGAAGTCAATATAACATCCACCCAATCGTGACTGTAGCGCAGTGCGCCACGTCGCGCCGGTGGATATTGAGTTGGCTTGCGGGTGTTCATGTCGGGTGTAGCTGTGGGATGAAACCCGCCGTGCCAAACCGCCCCGACCTCACGTGTAACAAAAAAGGGCGGGAATCACTCCCGCCCTTTCGCTGCTATCCCAACTCCAGCGGCGCATTCGGGCCGCCGCCGTTGTCATACCACTTGATCTCGATCTCCAGGCTGTGCTGCGTGCCGCGGCGCTTGGTCTCGTCTTCCACCTGCACCTCGAGCACCACGTTCTCGGGAATCGACAGCACCAGCTCTTCACTTCCCTGGCGCAAGGTCACCTGACCTTCGCCAAGCTTGCCGGCCAATTGCACCAGAAAAGCGGCCACATCGGCGCGGCTTTTCGGCTCTTCGCTCTTGAACAGTCGCGTTTCTCTGGACATAGATGTTCTCCTTTTGGTGTCGTGGGCGACACGGAAGGGTTGCGGCCGATTCGGTTGGTGCGGTGTAACGGGGACCCCGGCCCTGGAAGCGGCGCTAACGTCCTTCCGAGGCGCTTGGTTTGCTTCTATTATACCCTATTTCGGGCGGTTTTAGGGGCGTTGGGGTGATGATCTTATGTCGTGTTAAGCGGGAAGAATGAAACACGGAACGGACACGGATGAAACGGATGAAACGGATAGTTTATCAACGTTTTTCCGTGAAATCCGTCCAATCCGTGCCCCATCCGTGTTTTAATTCTTCTCTTCACCCCAACCACCGCGCGATCTGCCGGTACACCTCGGGGCGGCCGAGCAGGTCGACGTGGCTCATGCCGTAGCCGACCCAGCTGTTGTGCTCATCGAAGGTGAGGCAGCGGTCGGGGGACGGGTGCCGGCCCAGCGCGCTGTCGAGCGGCACGAGGCCGTCGCCCAGCAGCCGCGCGGCGGGCGAATCGGCGCCGGAACCGACGGCCGCGGCCGCCGCGAAAAAGCGCACCCCCGCCGGCGGCGGCACGTGGCAGCGTTCGTCCGGCCCGGGGGCGAAACGGTCGCGCCCCGCCCAATCCTCGTCGACAAGGTTGCTGTAGCGCAAATCGGTGATGCCCGCACTGCGCCGCTTGCCCAGCCGGTTGAACGGCGCCAGGTAGGGCGAGGCGTCGATCATCGCGTTGAGCCAGCTGCCGCGCCGCTCCAATGGTGCCCCGTGGTGGGGCGTGCCCAGGAAGACGACGGAGCGCAGCGGCTCGATCCAGCGGTGGCCGGCCGCCTCGCCGTAATGGCAGGCGCCGCGAGCCACCAGCCCGCCCATGCTGTGGCCGATGATCGCCAGCTCGCGCACCGGGCACGGCCAGGCGTCGAGCAGCGACTCCAGCAACTCGGCCAGCGCGCGGCCGTTGGTGGAGATGTGGAGCCCGCTGTTGTAGTTGAGGTAGATGGGAGAGAACCCCAAATCGCGGGCCAGCGCCACGCCGTGGTCGTGGGCGTTGGGCGGGCGGCCGCGCTCCCACGTCATATCGTTCATCCACAGGCCGTGGATGAGCAGCACGATCTTCTCCTTCGGCGGCGACAGCGCGTCGCCGCCCAGCCGCAGCGACATCGGCAGCGCCAGCGGGCTGCCCGTCTCGTGCAGATAGTCGCCGAACAGCCCGTTGAGCACCGACAGCGCCATGCGCCGCTGCGGCGTCTCCTCGCGGCGGCCCAACAGCTCGCCCACCTGCCCCAGCGTCATCTCCGCGCCGCTGCCGACGAGGCGCGTCGCCTCGCGCGCGGCGCGATACGGGAGCAGCGGGAGCTCGGCCGCGGGGCCCAGCAGCCAGGAGGGAAGAAAAGCGGCGTGGAGGTCGGCCGCCATGTCGATCAAGCCAGCGGCCGCGTCCGTGGCCAAACGAGCCAGCGCGCCGAAGTCAGTCGGGTGGAAGTGGGCCGCCGGGCGGCCCTGCGTTGTTAATGCCATACCGCTAGCTATAACCCGCTTCGGCGGTGTTGGATGCGGCGCGGGGGGCAATGGTGTATGATTTCAGCATGGGACTTCTCGAACGGGATGCTTCCCTGCGCGCATTGGAAGAGGCATACCGCGACGCGGCCGAGGGCCGGGGACGCGTCGTCTTGCTCGGCGGCGAGGCCGGCATCGGCAAATCGACGCTTGTCAACCACTTCGCCCGCGGCCGCGGGGCCACGCCGGTGCTGTGGGGCGCCTGCGACGCGCTGTTCACCCCCCGCCCGCTGGGGCCGCTCCACGACATGGCCGCCGGCGGGCAGTTGCCGCGCGTGGCCGCGCTGCTGGCGGCCGA
>CAYNOL010000287.1:0-2661 GCA_964398825.1 uncultured Ardenticatenaceae bacterium | reverse complement strand
AGCGCCGATGCGGGTGAAGATGCGATCCACCAGCCCGATCTCGGCCGACGCGGCGGGCACGTAGCTGCCGATCTGGGCCATCAGCACGATGAGGGCCACCTGTCGCAGATAGGTGGACTTGCCGCTCATGTTGGGGCCGGTGATGATCTGGATGAGCGATGAGTTGTCGAAGTGGATGTCGTTGGGCACGAAGCGGCCGCCGCGAGCCACACCGGGGACTGTGCCCTGGCTCATCGCTCCTTCAACGACGGGGTGGCGGCCATCGACGATGCTCACGTCAATGCCGTCGGTCAGCGTGGGTCGCACATAGTCATTGAGCGCCGCCACTTCGGCCAACCCCGCGGCCACATCGAGCTCGGCCAGCGCCGCGGCCGTGGCCAGCAGTCGCTCGCCGAAGCTGCCCACATAACCGGTCAGCTCGCTGAACAGACGGCGCTCGATCTGCAGGATTCGCTCCTCGGCGTTGAGGATGAGCGTCTCGTACTCCTTCAGCTCCGGTGTGATGTACCGTTCGGCGTTGGTCAGCGTCTGCTTGCGGATATAGTCCGACGGCACCAGCTTGGCGTTGGCGTGGGTCACTTCCAGGTAGTAGCCGAACACCTTGTTGAAGCCAACCTTCAGCGACGGGATGCCGGTGCGTTCCCGCTCGCGCGGTTCCAGATCGGCCACCCAGTCGCGGGCGTGGGCCGAGGTGTTGACGACGCCGTCGAGCTCGGCCGAATACCCGGCGCGGATGAAGCCGCTCTTGTTCACGTTGCCCGGCGCGTCGTCGTTGAGGGCACGGCGAATAGTCTCGGCCGCCTCGTGCGTCGGGTCGAGTCGGCGCTCGGCCGGTTTTAGCGCGGGGTGGTTGGTCACGAGCGCCTTGATGCGCTCGACGGCCGACAGGGCGACGGCGATCTGCTCCACGTCGCGCGGGGTCGCCCGGCCGCTGAGAACGCGGTTGGTCAGCCGCTCCACATCGGGCAAACCTTTCAGCGCCGCGCGTAGCTCGGAGCGCAACAGCGCGTTGTCCACCAGCGTCTCTACTTGATCCAGCCGCTCGTTGAGCGCGTCGAGGCTGAGCAGCGGCCGGGTGATGCGCTGGCGCAGCAGGCGCGCGCCCATGGGCGTCACGCTCTTGTTCAACGTCGACAGCAGCGTGGCCTCACGATCGCTCCCCGTCCGCGCAGCGATCGGCTCGGTCAACTCCAGATTGAGCCGCGTGGCTTCGCTGAGGGACATAAAGCCGTCGGTGGTGTAGGTGGTCAGTCGTTGCATCTGGCCGACGCTGTTGCGCTGGGTCTGCTGCAGGTAGTGGAGCAGGCCGCCGGCGGCGCGCGCGGCCAGCGGCTTCTGCTCGCAGCCGAAGGCATCGAGCGTGCTGACGCCGAAGTGGAGCAGCAGCGTCTGGCAGGCGTTGCCCAGTTCGAAGCGGTGGGCCGGCAGGCGGCTGACGGTGCGGGCGGTGGCGAAGTCGGCGCTGCTCTCCTCGGCGATGAGCAGTTCGACGGGGGAGAGGCGGGCCAATTCCTCGACGAGAGCGCGGTGGGTGGATAGTTGGGTGGTGGCGAATTCGCCGGTGGTGATGTCAGCGTAGGCCAGCCCGGCGCGGCCGTCGTCGTGTTGCACGATGGCAGCGATGTAGTTGTTGCGCCCCGACTCCAGCATTCCCGGCTCGATGACCGTGCCGGCTGTGAAGACGCGCACTACCTCGCGCGGCATCAGGCCGTTGACCAACTCGCTGCCGATCTGCTCGCACAGGGCGACTTTGTACCCCTTGGCGATGAGGCGGGCGATGTAGTTCTCGGCCGCGTGATGGGGCACGCCGGCCATGGGCACGCGGGCGTTCTTGCCCTGCGGCCGGCTGGTCAGCACCAGATCGAGCTCGCGAGCCACGACGGCCGCGTCGTCGTCGAACGTCTCGTAGAAATCGCCCAGGCGGAAGAAGATGATCGCGTCGGGGTGCTGGGCGCGAATGTCGAGATATTGGCGGCGACTGGGAGTAATCGTTTCAGACATGGGTGATGAGCGGGATAAACGGCGGCCTGCACTAGACGGACAGGCCGTAAACGTCCTTCAGCGTCCTCTGCACCGCGTCCCAACCGGGCGAGACGGGGGGCAGTTGGGGCACCGGCAGCCCCTGGTCCTTGAAGCCGGTGGACGTCATCAGGCAGACGACGGGGCCGTCGACGCGCATGCCGGCGGCCGTCGCCTGGCGCAATCCGGCCAGGCCGGCCGCGCCGGAAAACTCGGCCCACAGCCCTTCGCGGCCGAGGGCGGTCTGGGCGGCGGCGATCTCCGCGTCAGTCAGCGCCAGCGCCTCGCCCTCACTCTCGCGAACGGCCAGGACGCCGCGATAGCTGTTGGAACCGACGACGATGCTGTAGGCGGCTGTCGGCGCTTCGTCCACAGCCACCACCGGCCGCCCGGCGGTCAGCGCGGCCCGCAGCGGCGCGCCGGCGGCCGGCTCACAGGCGATCATCTGCGGCAACGGGCCGACGCCGGTCACGCGCTGCAAATCCTTGAAGCCCAGCCAGACGCCGTAGAGCAGCTCGGCATAGGCGGTGGGCACGAAGACGGCTGCGGGAAGGCGGTCGCCCAGCTGCCGGTATAGTTCGTAGGCAATGGTCTTGTACCCCTCGGGGCCGAACGGGTGGCCGGTGTGGGTCTCAGTGATGC
>CAYNOL010000286.1:0-2701 GCA_964398825.1 uncultured Ardenticatenaceae bacterium | reverse complement strand
ATCAGTATTCAGTAGGCGACAACTGGTTACTGAATACTGCTTACTGAACTGAATACTGCACACTGCTTTCCATTGCCATCCGAACGCGGTCATCAAAGCACTCCACGAAGTACGATGTCCCCCCAACGCATCCTCATCACCGGCGGCAGCGGCTATCTGGGGCGGCATTTGGTGCGACGGGCTTTGGCCGGGGGGCGCGGGGTGGTGGGCTACACAACCTTCTCGGCCGATCCGCTGGGACTGCCCGAGGGGGTGCGGCTTGATGTGCGCGACGGCGCGGCCGTGGCCCGGCTGGTGGCCGATTTCGCGCCCGACGTGGTCATCCACACCGCCGGCTCGAACCGCACGCCGGACATGGCGGCCGTCATCGTCGAGGGCACGCGCCACATCGCCGAGGCGGCGGCCGCCGCCGGGGCGCGCCTCGTCCACCTCTCCACCGACTCCATCTTCGACGGCGCGTCGGCCCCCTACGACGAGGCGGCCGCGCCCGCGCCGCTCAACGAGTACGGCCGGGCCAAGGCCGCAGCCGAGGCGCTGGCCCTGCGCCACCCCAACGCCGTCGCCGTCCGCACCTCGCTCATCTATGGCCTGGAAGAGATGGACAACGGCACGGGGTGGATGGCCGAGGCGCTGCGGGCTGGGCGGCCGGTGACGCTGTTCACCAACCAGCGGCGCAATCCGGTGTGGGTGGAGTCGCTGGCGGCCGCCTGCCTGGAGCTAAGCTCGCACGCCTGTCGCGGCGTGCTCAACGTGGCCGGGCGACAGGTGATGACGCGGGCGGCGTTCGGGCTGCGGATGCTCGACTGGTGGGGCGTGGCCGCGCGGGGGACGCTGGCGCTGGGCAAGGACACGAGCGGCCGCTGGCCGCTGGATTGTGAGATGGACGTGGGGCTGGCGGCGCGGCTGCTGCGGACGCCTTTGTTGGGAGTGGATGAGGTATTAGCTGATAACAGATAACGGAACGCGAATAAACAAGGGTTTTCGCTGTTCTATTTTCTGTCCGCGCTCATCCGCGCTAATCCGCGTCCCCTTTCCTACTCAAACCGCAACGCCTCAATCGGATGCAAGCCCGCCGCGCGCGAGGCGGGGTAGATGCCGAAGAAGAGCCCCACGGCTACCGAGAAGCCCACGGCCAGCGCCACCGAGTCGAGCGTCACCGAGGTGTCGAGCTCCGGCACGGCCAGGTTGATGGCCGCCGCCCCCAGCGTGCCGAAGAGGATGCCCAGCAGCCCGCCGAGCATGGCCATCACCACTGCCTCAGTCAGGAACTGCCCCAGAATGTCGCGCCGCCGCGCGCCCACGGCCTTGCGCAAGCCGATCTCTCGCGTCCGCTCCGTGACGGATACGAGCATGATGTTCATGATGCCGATGCCGCCGACGAGCAGCGAGATGCTGGCGATGGCCCCCAGGAAGAGCGTCAGCACGCCGGTCACCGCGCCGAACGCCTGGATGAAATCTCCCTGGGTCAGGATCTGGAAGTCATCGTCATCGCGGAAGGCGATGTTGTGGTTCTGGCGCAGTACCTCTGACGCGTCGATGATGATGCCGTCGATGGCGTCCTCGTCGGCCGCCTGGATGAGAATGGCGTCCACCAGATATTCGCCGGTGGTCGAGCTGCGAGCGTTGGCCAGCCGCTCCTGGGCCGTCGTCAGCGGGATGAGGGCGATGTCGTCCTGGCTGCCGCCGATGCCGGCCGCGCCTTTCTCGGCCAGCAAACCGACGACGCGGAAGTTGATGCCGTTGACGCGCACATCCCGGTCGAGCGGATCCACGTCGGCCGGGAACAGCGCCCGGGCCGTGTCGGAGCCGAGGACGATGGATCGGGAGCGGGCGTTGTAGTCGCTCTCGTCCAGGTCGCGGCCGCGGGCGATCGCCAGATTACTGACCGTGGCGTAGTTGGGCGTCGAGGCGCGGCCGGTGACGGTATGGAGATTGCCGCCGTACTGCAGCTCCAGCGGCAAGAACAGGAAGGGCGCCACGGCGCTGACGCCCGGGACGAGGCCGGGGTCGGCCAGCAGCTCGGCGTCGCGCAGCGTCATCGACGACTCCATCGACCCGCTGCCGGGCGGCCCCATCTCGCCCCCCTGGTCGGGCACGATGAAGATAAGGTTTGTGCCCAGCCCGGAGAACTGGTCGGCTACGAAGCGCGTCACGCCGTCACCGATGGACAGCAGGGTGATGACGGCCGCCACGCCGATCATGATGCCCAGCATGGTCAATGCCGCGCGCAACTTGTTGGCCGACAACCCGCGCAGGGCGATACGTACGTTTTCGGTCAGCATAATGTGTCCGTATGGCTGCTGCCGGGCAGCAGGTAGCAGAGGGCGGGTAGCTGGTTACTCATAGCGCAATGCGTCGATGGGATTCAGCCCGGCGGCGCGGGTGGCCGGGTAGATGCCGAAGAACAGGCCGACGGCGGCCGAGAAGAAGATGGCCAGCAGCACCGAGTTCCAGGCCACGGTCGCATCCAGCGTGTCCGACAGGCCGCTGACGATGTAGGCACCGGCCGCGCCCAGCGCCAGTCCGATGAGCCCGCCCAAGCTGGACAGGATGACCGCCTCGGTCAGGAATTGCCACAGGATGTCCTTGCGCTTGGCGCCCACGGCTTTGCGCAGGCCGATCTCCCGCGTGCGTTCCGTCACCGAAACCAGCATGATGTTCATGATGCCGATGCCGCCGACGAGCAGCGAGATGCCGGCGA
>CAYNOL010000285.1:0-2714 GCA_964398825.1 uncultured Ardenticatenaceae bacterium | reverse complement strand
GTGATGGCATGAAGTCATGCAGCAACCAGCGCTGGGCAAAACGAAATGATTGATCCAATGTCCCTGGTGGAACCCGTGAGTGCTTGCAACACGCGTGGGTGGCCGAAGGTCCAAAGGTTCGATGATGACGCTGAGCTCACTGCTCCATTCTGTGATTGAACCTAGGCGGAAAGCACCATCGTGGGGCGAAAGACCCCGAATGCCTGACTGCAACCTTCCGTCCGTGGATCAAACCAAATCGGCTGCCCGCGCTGGTTGCCTCCACCCTTAACCGGGCCAACGGAGAAAAACCATGACAAAAACACATATCCTCAAAACTAAAACAGTTCCTAGAGAGGATAGCGGAGTGGAGACCTACAAAGCTCCCCCGCCACCTTCTCAAGGAAAAATCGTAGGTCTCGACTGCCATCCCGACACCTTTACAGCGGCTGTATTTGTGGGGCAAACCCCGCACGACGCACGCAAAATCGGTGCTCATGAAAACCTCTCGATGGAGGCTTTGTTGAAGTGGGCTGCTACCGAGCTGACTCCACAAGACATCATCCTGCTGGAGGCTGGAAGCAACAGCTTCGAGGTGTGCAAACGCCTTGGCAACCTTGGTCTAAGAGCCTGCGTGCTAGAAAGCGCCCACGTTGGCAAACATGCCAAAGTCTACGCCGACAACGACAGGATGGCCGCAGCCCGCATCGCGCTGGTCTATTTGGCAGGCAACGCCCCCTGCGTTTGGGTGCCTGACGAGCAAAGCCGAGAGCGCCGCGAACTGCTCCACGCCTATCGCAAGGCAGTTGCCGATCATACGGGCTCAACCAACTCACTCAAAGGCTATCTCAATGGACGTGGTGTCCGTTTGGGCAAACGCAGCTTGGAGAACAAATCCACCACGCCGTGGATACTCCAACAAGAAGAGTGGTCGGATCTTCAAAGGAAAATCCTCGACGAGCACCTCGCCAACATCACCGAGTCCAAAGAACGGCGCAAACGACTCTACCGCTTAATCTGCACCGAGATGAGCGAGGATCCGCAGATGATGCGCACCATGAGAGTCCTCGGAGTGGGCATCGTAAGCGCCTTTGCCTTGCTAGCGGTCATTGGCGACATCCGGCGCTTCCACAGCCCTGAGAAGCTCGTGGCCTACATCGGCCTCAATCCCGGGCAGCGCCAGAGCGGCAAAGGTAAAGACATCCGTCTAGGAGTGGGAGGACGCGGGCGCGGCGATATCCGCCACTTGCTTATCCAAGGAGCCCAATCCGTTCTCCGTATGGGCCGCCACACGCCCTTGGGGAAGTGGGGCTGGAAGCTCTTTGCCCGCAAGGGCAGCCGCAACATCGCCGTGGTGGCTGTCGCACGCAAACTAGTGGTTCAAGTCTGGCACATGCTCCAAGGCAATGTACCTACAGCATTGGAAAATGACAAAAGCTTCTGCCTCAAACTTCACAAACTCGCCCTCAATCTTGGTGCCGCTATGCGCAAGGAAATGGGACTCGGTCAGTCACTCTCGGAGAGCACCCACACACTTCTCCAACGCTGTCTCCACACCAGCACCTCACAGCCATGATGAAACTATCAACTCACCGGACTGATGGGGGCTACGCGCCCCCAAACCCCGCGCTGCTCGCCGCAGCGGCGTTCGGGGGGAACTTCAAAGCAGAAAAAGAACACACACCTTAACTTTTTTCTTGCATGACTACATGCCCGCTATCTGCGGTTCCTCGATCGTGCGAACAATCATGCGTCGGTGTGGTGAATCACGAACCCCAAAACCTTCCCACGACCTTTCCTCCTTCCCACCTTCCTACTTTCCCACTCATTACCCTTTACCCGTCATAGGCCCCATCTCTCACCCACTTTTGATCACACCCCGCACCTCATCCCGCCGCAAAATCCACCTTGTCCGCCGCAGAACGCCTGAAACAATACGCCCACCCCATGGTACACCACTCTTCGCATCCACAACTCGTAGAATTCGCCAAAGCTCAGCTCGCTAAAGGGCGACCCGTTTCGGAAATTATCGCCCACCTTGAAAGTCAGAAGTGGGACAATGACATCATAACGGAAGTCATCGCCGCGGCCGTCGCCGAGTCACCCACAAACGAAGACGCACCAACCACATCCGCCACAACCACCCCATCCGCCACAACAACACCGCCGCCCTTACCTCCTTCGACACACGACGCACCTAGCGCCCGACCCTTTTCCAAAGGCCTTCTCCTCGCTGCTGCCATCCTCCTTGCCCTCCTCGCCCTCGGCGGCATCTTCGCCGCGTGGCAATACTCCAAGGCCAAACACGTTCGCACACTCACGCGCTTCGTCGAGTTCTCCGGCCATGTGGAAGGCCACCTCATGTCTTCCAACGATGACACCCCTGCCACACCCATCCTCCGCCTCGTCGATTTCACCGGCGTCGTCGATAGCTCGATCATCACCGAACCTCGTGCGGCACTCTCCGCCACGATTGCCCCCGATTCCAACCTCGGCCCCTTATTACAAAGTATCCCGCCGAACACCGAAGCCCGCCACATTAGCGCCACTCTCCTCGGCCTCTCCGCCGTCGGCTCGCTCCTCGAAGGCGTGGATGCACGCTGGGGCGGCGACAGCGTTTACATCCGCCCAATCAAAAATCCATGGGAGCACGTGATGCAGGGCAATTTCATCGTCAATATCATCGCTGCTTTCACCAACCCCGAACTCCTCTCCAATCCTTGGTTGCGCTTCAC
>CAYNOL010000284.1:0-2715 GCA_964398825.1 uncultured Ardenticatenaceae bacterium | reverse complement strand
CGCGCCTGCGCCTGAACCTCCTTGCGCGTCAGCGTGCTCTCGTTCGCCGCCGAGTAGCTGGGATCGACCCGCGGACCTTCGGCGTTCGACTGGATCAGGTAAGGCGCGTTGTCGCGAGACGCGGATTCGCCCGTGACCGGTGCGACCGGGGCAACCGCGGCAACGACCGGTCCCGCAGGCACGGCTCGCGGATAGTCGGTTTCGATCGTCTGCGCGTTCACGGAGAGCGCTGCGAAGGCGAAGACGGCGGGCGTGGCGAGTTTGACGATGGCTTTCATGACTGCTCCTTTTCGATGAGGGTGTGCGCTGATTGGATGCGGATAAACAACTCGACGTTTCCAAGGACGCCATCGTCGCGCAGAGCAATTGCACGTTCATTTCACGCGGATCGGGACAAGACTTCACATGTAACGGCGTCGCCATGAAGACGGTTTCTTTACGGAAACATTGCTACGGACGTGGCACCGCCGAAGCGATGCGAGCCCGTCAAGGGACTCGGAGTGCCCGCCGCGGTCGTCGGCTCACGCAGCGCGGCAGCATTGACAATATGCATTGGATATGCATACTGGCCCGGTGGATATCGAGTTCGACCCGGTCAAAGCCAAGGCCAACCTGGCCAAGCATAAGGTCGGTTTCGCGCACGCTGAACAGGCACTTCGTGATCCGTTCGCGGTAACCATCGAGGATCCCGACTCGGAAGGCGAGGCGCGATACGTGACGCTCGGCATGGACGCACTCGGCCGGATCCTTGGTTCGTTGTCCATGCGACACGCGGCAACCGCATTCGGTTGATCTCCGCGCGCAAGTGCAGCGGAAGTGAAGCGGGGCAATACCATGCGTAAGGAGTACGACTTCTCGAAGGGTAAGCGAGGCCCCGTGCTCGCCTCGACAGGCAAGACGAGGATCACCATCATGCTCGACGACGATGTCATCGAGCATTTCCGTGCCAAGGCAGAGGCGCAGGGAACGGGGTACCAGACGATGATCAACTCGGCGCTTCGCGCTGCAGTCGAAACGTCCAGACGAAAGCCCGCTGACGAGCGGCCGCTGACAGTGGGAGCGCTCAGGGATGTACTGCGCCAGGAACTGGCTACCTACAGAGCGAAGGCAGCTAACCCTTCGCCCAGGCGTACAGCCGCCGGCAAGCCGACGTCTGCCGCTTAGCTCTAACGTTAGACGCTAGTCGAGGGCAACGATGCTGCTTGCGAGTCAACAGTTTGATCTTTACCCGGAGTGGTCGCGCGCCATTGAATCCGACGCCCCACGAGCAGCCTTTCACTGCCTTGTCGGCATCGCGGCTAGCTCCCGCCGCTTCATGTGCCATGCGCAGTGGAAGGGGGAAGTCCGCGATTTTCGGTTCATCGAGATCGCATCCGGTGAACAACCACACGCCTTCATCACGAATCAACAGTGGCTGTTGTTCTACTTTCGGCCGCCCGCGCTTCGATCGGATGCGTACTCGCGTGAGGAGGTGGCAAGGGTTTTCGAGTCGTTCCGCGAGAATGCGGCAGGGGAATGGACAGTCAAATTGGCGAGCGTGTCAGACGTGCAGGCCTTGTCAAGAATCGTCGATTGGCAGTAGAAGCCGCTGTGGTGACGCCTAACAAGCAGTTGCAGCCGACGGCTTCAGGCGCCTCCGTGGCGCGCCGCATATGCGCCATTTCGTTATGCACCTTCGGCGCGCGCCATACGGCAGCGCGCCGCGGCTGAACTGCGACCTTATGTCGCTTTGACACGGTGGCGGGATGCCTCCAAAGGTTAGGGAGCTTATCGCGGATCTTGAGGCATCCGGGTTCGCAGACCGGGGCGGAAAAGGCAGCCATCGGAATTTCGTTCATCCCAAGGTCAGTCGGCCGATCACGGTTTCTGGCCATCCGGGGAGCGATGCGAAGCAGTATCAAGTTCGCGCAGTCAAGCTTGCGATTTAGGAGTCGAAGAAATGAAAGCCTCTGCCCGTTACGCGAAAATCGTGGAATGGTCGTACGAGGACCAGTGTTACGTGGGCAGTTCACCGGGGCTGGTGTACGGCGGGTGCCACGGCGCCGATGAGACGGCGGTGTTCGAGGAGCTGATCGAGATCGTGGAAGAAGCGATCGCTCTGTATGAGGCTGACGGGCGGCCCTTGCCCCCGCCGACCTCGGGAAAGGACTACGCGAACAAGATGCAGCACGTGACATAACAGGTCATTGCAGCGGACGGCCTGAACGGCGAGTGGTTGCTCTTTCGGCAGGCGCGCGGGTTGCCGGTTGGCGATCACGTCTTGTCGCGCGGAGGCTTCCATGAAGGTGCAACGCGTCGTCGCGAACATCGCGGCACCCGATCCAGTTCTCGCAAGCAGGTTCTACGGCGACATTCTCGGTCTCGATGTGCTGATGGACATGGGCTGGATTCGCACGTACGGAACCGACGCCAGGATGTCGGTTCAGCTCAGCTTCATGAGCGAGGGCGGGTCCGGTACGGCAGTACCCGACCTATCCGTCGAAGTGGATGACGTGAACGTCGCGTTGAGCAGCTTCGAGGCAGCAGGCGTCCCGATCGAGTACGGACCGGCAAACGAACCGTGGGGTGTACGCCGATTCTTCGTGCGAGATCCCTTCGGGCGACTCGTGAATGTCCTTTCTCATCTGGAAACGAACGCAAGACCCGCTCACGCAGTCGCGAAGATCAGCGTTCACGAGTTCGAAGCCGAGCCATACGACCCGGGCGGCCCTCCCG
>CAYNOL010000283.1:0-2863 GCA_964398825.1 uncultured Ardenticatenaceae bacterium | reverse complement strand
CCACGTAGCCACCGACGACGATGGCCACGGCCAGCGACGCGGTGATGATGAGGTCGTCGTACCACGTCGCCTCGTTGGGCATCACCCCGGCCGGGATGTTGAGCACGATGAACAACATCGCCAGCGCCAGCAGCCCCAGCCCCACAAAAGTGATGACCCACGCCAGGCGGGAGAGGAAACGATCACTCATCCCACCACTATATCAGGAGAAACCACAGATTACACAGATTAAAACAAGAGATTAGGGATTAGAGATTGGGAGGCTGGACGGTCTCCCAGTCTCCCACTCTCTAATCCCCAATCCCCTCTTTCCTTCTCCCTTACCGCACCTCGACCAACACCTGATTCCGCACCACCGTCTGGCCGGGGGCGGCGGAGATGGCGTGGACGGTGCCGTCGAACGGGGCGCGGATCTCGTTTTCCATCTTCATCGCCTCCAGGATGACCAGCGGCTGCCCGGCCGTGACGGCCGCGCCCGGCTCCACCAGCACGCGCGTGATCAGGCCGGGGATAGGTGCCTTCACGCGGCCGTCGCCGCTGCGGGGGCGGGGGAGCTGCCGGCCGGTGTCCTGCACCTCGATGGTGTGCAGCCCGTCGTAGAGGTTGATCCAGCGCAGGCTCGGGTCGGGGACGATCTCGTAGGGGCGGCCGTCGATGACGATCCACTGGATGTCGGCGATGTTGGGCGCGGGGCGGGGCAGGATGACTTCCAGCACCTGACCATCGACGGTGACGGTGCGGCGCTCCCCGGCCGGCGCGGCCGTGTCGAGCTTTACGGAATAGGTCTGTTCGTCGATTGTGACGTTGAGCGTACTCATTGGTTCCCTCTCGGCCCCTACGGGAGTTGGCGGCTGGCGCGGTGCCAGCCCGTGGCCCACTGGGCGGGCTGCTGCGGCGTGCCGGCGTCGCGGCGGTGGGCATAGAGCACGGCCACGGCCGCGGCCATGTCGCGCCGCACGGTGTCGAGGTCGGTGGCGGGCTTCGGCACCGGCGGCCGGTGCAGGAAGTCGGTGGCGTAGTCGCCCGCGACGAACGCCGGCGCTCGGGCGATGGACAGCAGCAGCGGCAGATTGGTTGGCGCGCCGACGATGGCGAAATCTTCCAGCGCCCGGCGCAGCCGGTCGACGCACGCCGGCCGGTCGGCCGCCCAAACGGTCAGCTTGGCAATGAGCGGATCGTAAAACGGCGGCACTTCCGACTCGGAGTAGAGATAGGTGTCGACGCGCACTTCCGGCCCGCCCGGCAGCCGCACGTGGCGCAGCGGGCCGGGGCTGGGCAGGTAGTGGCGGAACGGGTCTTCGGCCTGCACGCGGCAGGTGATGGCCCAGCCGCGGACGGCCACGTCGTCCTGCGTCATCCCCAGCGGCTCCCCGGCCGCCAGCCGGATTTGCTCGCGCACCAGGTCGAGGCGAGTGGTCATCTCCGTCAGCGTATGCTCGATCTGGATGCGGGCCTTGATCTCGCTGAAGAAGAAGCGACCGGCCTTGTCCACCAGGAACTCGATCGTCCCCAGGTTTTGGTAATTGAACATTCGCGCCAGGCGAACGGCCGTCTCCAGCAGCTCGGCCTGCTGCGTGGGGCCGAGGCACAGCGCGGGCGCTTCCTCAACGATCTTCTGATTGCTGTGGACGATAGAGCCTTCCCGCTCGCCCAGGTGAATGAGCGCGCCGTGGCCGTCGGCCAGCACCTGCACGCCGACCTGGTGGGCGGGCAGAATGGCTCTCTCCAGGAACAGCCGGGCGCTGCCGTAGACGGCGCGGGCCTCAACGCGGGCGCGTTCCGTCTGTCGGGCCAGCTGGTCGGCGTGGAACACCAGCCGCTCGCCGCGGCCGCGGCCGCCCCGGCGCGACTTGATGACCAACGGGTAGCCCAGCGCTGCGGCCGCTTCGGCCAGCGCGTCGAACTCGTCCTCGCCGAACGAGCGGGACGAATGCTCGACGGTAGGAATGCCCGCCGCGCGCGCCTTCTCCAGCGTGCCGATCTTGTCCAGCGCGGCCTCGACGACTTCGGCCGGCGGGCCGATGAAGGTGATGCCGGCCGCGTGACAGGCGCGGATGAACTCCGGGTTCTCGGCCAGGAAGCCGTAGCCGGGGTGGATGGCGTCGGCCCCGCGCTCGGCGGCCGTGGCCAGGATGGCGGCCCCGTCCATGAAGCTGTGGGGGCTGGACAGCTCGACACACTCGTCGGCCAGCCGCACATGGAGCGACTCGCGGTCGCTCGCCTCATAGACGGCCACCGTGCGAATGCCCATCTCGCGACACGTCCGAATGACACGCACCGCGATCTCGCCCCGGTTGGCGATGAGGATTTTTTTGAACATACGTCTTTCTCCGTGGCCGGTTGTCAGTGGCCAGTTGGTCAGTAGATCAGTGGGTCAGTGGGCCAGACTGACCTGCTGGCCACTGACCTACTGAATACTGGTTACATCGGCGAAATCCCATGCTTCCGCGGCACGTGGCGCTCCCGCTTCGACATCGACACTTCGAGCGAGCGGATGAGGATGCGCCGCGTCTCGGCCGGGTCGATGACGTCGTCGATGAGCCCGCGGGCGGCGGCCACGTAGGGGTTGTTGAATTTGCGCTGGTACTCGTCCACCAGCTCGCGCCGTTTGGCGTTGGGGTCTTCGGCCGCCTGCACGTCGCGCCGGAAGAGGATGTTGACCGCCCCCTCGGCGCCCATGACGGCGATTTCGGCGTTGGGCCAGGCGTAGAGCAGGTCGCCGCGCAGCCCCTTGCTGCTCATCACGCAATACGCGCCACCGTAGCTCTTGCGCAGGATGACCATCAGCTTGGGCACCGTGGCCTCGCTGTAGGCGTAGATCATGCGCGCGCCGTTGCGGATGATGCCGCCGTACTCCTGATCC
>CAYNOL010000282.1:0-2966 GCA_964398825.1 uncultured Ardenticatenaceae bacterium | reverse complement strand
GGCACGGGGGACCGTGGCACAGTAGCTGTGTTCATGAAATTAAGGCTGGAATGAGTGCATTGATTCAGTGGGGCGTGCGTCGCCCTGTATTGTCGGCCGCGTTGCTGTTCCTGGGGTTGAGTCTGGTGTTCTTCGCCGGGGTGTTGCTGCCGCCCGAGGGGCAGGTCATGGCCGGTCACGACATGGT
Source organism: uncultured Ardenticatenaceae bacterium (assembly GCA_964398825.1). Classification (GTDB taxonomy): domain Bacteria; phylum Chloroflexota; class Anaerolineae; order Promineifilales; family Promineifilaceae; genus Promineifilum. Next base: position 2,779 of record CAYNOL010000282.1, on the reverse strand, counting down.
CGGCAACTACTACATCTATTGGAACGTCGTCCGCGAGGCGTTGCGCGCCGGGCGTCTGCCGCTGTGGGAGCCCAACATCTTCGGCGGCTTCCCGTTCCTGGCCCAGCCGCAGCAAAACACCTTCTACCCGCCCAACTGGATCAACCTGCTCGTGCCGGTGCGCGTCGGCGTCAGTCTCTACATGGTGTTCCACGTCTGGCTGGCGGCCATGGGGATGTACGTGTTCGCCCGCGTCATGGGCGGCCGGCAACTGCCGTCGATTCTGGCCGGGATCGGCTTCGCCTTTGGCGGGCTGCTGGCCGGACGGTTGTGGGCGGGGCACCAACCGGTGTACGCCGTGTTCATCTGGACGCCGTTGATGCTGGCCGCGCTGGTCTGGGCCGTGGCCGTCGGACGGCGCGGCTGGGCCGCGGCCGTCGTCGCCGGGGTGCCGTTCGGTCTGGCGATCCTGGCCGGCCACATCCCGTCCTTTCTCTATGTGGGCATGGTCTGGGCCGCCTTCGTCGCCTACCAGTTTCTCACCCGGCCGGGCGAGCGGTGGATTGTCGTTCGCTCGGCGCTCATCGCCGGGGTCGTCGGCTTAAGTCTCGCGGCCGTCCAGCTTGTCCCCTTCCTGCAATTCAGCGCTACGTCGGGGCGCGTGGCCGGGGCCGACTACCAGTTCGCCACCGACTACTCGCTGCCGCCCGCCCACCTGTTGACGCTGCTCATCCCTGAGTTCTTCGGCGAGCCGACGCGCGTCGGCTACTGGAGCGTGCCCACGTTTGAGGAGCTGACCTACTATGCCGGGGTGGTGGCCGTGCTGGGGCTGCTGCTGGCTCTGCGGCGGCCGACGCGGCTGACCTGGTTCTATGTGCTGCTGATCGTCTTCGGGCTGTGGCTGGCGCTCGGCCGGTACGGGGTGCTGTACGAGCTGGCCTACCGCTTCCTGCCGCCATTTCGTCTCGTGCGCGCGCCGGGGCGGGCGGCGTTCCTCTACCTGTTCGCCGCTTCGGGGCTGCTGGCCCATGCGCTGACCGTCTGGCGAGCCGCGCCGGCCGAGGAGCGGCGGCGGCAGTTGGGGCGCTATTGGCCGGCGGCCGTCGGCGTGCTGGGCGTCGCCCTGTTCGCCGCGCTGGCGGCCACCGGCGCGGTGTTCATGTCGGTGCACCCCACCGACACGAGCGGCCGCCTGTGGCACCAGATCGGCGGCTACTCATTGGCCCTCGTCGTAGTGGGGGTGGGGGGCGCGCTGCTGTGGGCCTACCTGCGGGACGACGCGTCGCCACGCCGCCGGGCGGTCGTCGCCGTCGCGCTCATCCTGCTGGTGACGGCCGACGTGTGGTGGTTCTCGTTCAAGATGGTGCGCAACGCGCCGACGGCCCCCGATCCGGTGTGGACGGACGGCCGCGCCCTCGTCCCCGAACCGGCCGGGCGGGTGCTGCCGTGGGGCGTGCCCCTGTTCAGCCAGAACGGGGCGATGCAAGTCGAATGGGCCAGCGTCTTCGGCTACGATTCGCTGGAGCCGGCGGCCCACATCGCCCTGGCCTCGTCGGTGCCCGATCCCCGCTCGACGGCCTACGACATCCTCGGCGTGGAGTACGTGCTGGCCGGGGGGCCGCTGGACGAGTACACCGGTGGCGAGCGGCCGCTGACGTTGGTTGGCCGGCAGGGAGCGGCCTGGGTCTATAGCCGGGCGCGGACGTTGCCGTTGGCCCGGCTGGTCTATGCGGCCGAGGTCATCCCCGACGGCGGCGCGGCCATTGAGCGCGTCCACGCCACCGATTTCGATCCGGCGGCTGTGGCAATCCTCGACGAAGAGGCCACGTGCGCCGCCGGCCCCGCGCCGGCCGGGCCGGGAACGGCCGAGGTGATAGCCCACGAGCCGACGCGCTGGCGAATCGAGACGAACAGCGACGCGCCCGCGCTGCTCGTCCTGGCCGAGAACGCGTATCCCGGCTGGCAGGTGACCGTCGACGGCGTGGCGGCCGAATCGCTGACGGCGTACACGTCGCTGCGGGCGGTGTGCGTGCCGGCGGGGGAGCATGTGGTGGAGTGGGTGTTTCGGCCGATGGTGTATTGGGTCGGCGGGGTGGTTTCGCTGGTGGCGCTGGTTTTGGTGGGGGTGGGGCTGTTTGCGCTCAGGCGTGGGGTGTAGTTAAGGCGGTACGAAGAGGGCGGGTCACAGACCGGCCCCTACCAAGAGCGGCCGATCTTCGCTCGTCACTCGTCGCTCGTCACTCTTACCGCAGAATCCGCGCGGCGATGTGGTTGGCCCGGCTCAGCGCCCGCTGCATCTCGTGTACGTCCGGCCCCTTCATGCCCAGCGTCTCCAGATCGCGGAAGTAGTGGCTCATGGCCCGGCGGCCGGCGGCGATGAGGAGGTCGCGCCGCTCGTCGCTCATGTCGAACTCGATCGTCCTGTACCCCTTGGCCGGCAGACGGCAGACGAAGTGCTCGAATGCCTCGATGACCATCTTGTCGTGGGCCTGCGTGGCGGTGTCGACGAGGTCGACGAGACGCGCGGCCGGGGGGATGTCGTCCAGCGAGACGCGTGGCGGCTCCACTTCCACGCCTTCGACCGGCAAGCCTTCGTCAATCAGCAGCCCCAGCACCCCGTGGCTGCTCTTCGGCCCCATCAGCGAGACGACGTAGGGGTCGTTGGACAGGAACAGCTCGATGGGGAAGTTGGACAGCAGGCCGCCGTCGACGATGCGGTGGCCGGTCACATCGTGGTGGAGATAGCGCCCCCATTCCGGCTGCCAGATCGTCTCCTGCCACAGAAGCGGCAGGCTCATCG
>CAYNOL010000281.1:0-2980 GCA_964398825.1 uncultured Ardenticatenaceae bacterium | reverse complement strand
TCTACTACACGCTCATCTGGGGCTCGCGCTCGGCGCTGCGCTTCGGGCTGGTGGTCACGGCCGTCACGGCGGCCGTCGGCGTCCTCATCGGCGTCCTCAGCGGCTACGCCGGCGGCTGGGTCAGCCTCGTCGTCATGCGCGTCACCGACGCCTTCCTCGCCTTCCCGGTCATCGCCGGTATCTGGGTCATCCAGCGCGCTTTCTACTCGACGATCTACAATCCGTTCATCGATCCGCTGACCCTGACCGGCTGGGAAGCGTTCCTCTACCGCTCGCGCATCGATCCCATTCTGATCGCCTTCATCCTCTTCCTGTGGATGCCCTACGCGCGGGTGATGAACGCCCAGGTGCGCGGGGCGATGTCGAGCGAGTACGTCACGGCCGCCAAATCCATGGGCGCGCGCGGCTCGCGCATCATCTGGAAGCACTTACTGCCGAATACCATTGCCCCGGCCCTGGTGCTGGCGGCGCGGGACGTGGGCGGTGTGGTGGTGCTGGCCTGCGCCTTCATCTTCATCGGCTTCGGCGGCAACGTCGCCTGGGGGACGCTGCTCGTCACCAGCCGCGACTTCGTCATCGGCATCGGCGGCAACCCGTTCCAGTATTGGTGGACGTTCATCCCCGTCTCGCTGGCGCTCATCCTGTTCGGCACGGGCTGGAACTTGTTGGGGGACGGGTTGAATTCGTTGTTGAATCCGTATGAGCGGTAGTTACTATTCGTAGTGAGTCCACATGCGGATGATTTTTACCGCATCGAAATTCTCCAAGACGTACAAACGTTCTGCTGGTTCACTTCGTCAATCACTGTCCCCAACCCCAATAAACCGCCGCCCGCCCAAAAAGCTGTCCCGCAGCGACGTCACCGCGTTAATATCGTCGACGTACACCCCATTGCGCGAGCGGCCGGAGTGGATCATCACCATGCCGTCCGTGTCCTGCTTGGGGCCCAGGCTGATGCCGACGTGGCTGACGCTGCGGTGGCCGTCCTTTGCGCCGAAGTAGAGCAAATCGCCCGCGGCGTACGGCGGCTCCACCGGCCGCCCGGCGTAGAATTGCATGTCGGCGTCGCGCGGGATGATGACCCCGGCCAGCTTGTGCATCAGCTGGGCGAAGCCGGAGCAGTCGATGCCGTGGGCCGTCGTGCCGCCCCACAGGTATGGGGTGCCGATGTAGCGGTGGGCGTCGGCCGTGAGCCGGGCGCGAATGTCAACCGTGTCCATCCTCTCACCCAACGGCCGCAGATGACCCACCGGCACATAGCCGCACAACCCGCCGACGAGCGTCACTTCGGCCCAGCTGCCGTCGCGCATTTTCGCCGCGACGCGCGTCCCGGCGAAGGCACGCCCCACAAGCGGCGCAGCCTCGTCGGGCTCGCTACGCATCAGGGCCACCGGCTCGGCGACTCGATGCGTCGGCTCGGCCGCGCCGACGGGCGAGCCGAGGTAGCCGGTGAAGACCCAACCCAGGTAGCCGTCTTCCAAACGACCGAACGACCAGCGCTCCCCCTCTTCCAGAATCTCAACCAGCGTGCCGTTCAACACCTGCGACTGCTGCTCGCCCAGCCACGACGGGTCACGCTGCCAGCCGGTCAGGTTGGTGGTCACGGCCATGAGGTGCGGCCGAGCCTGCCGCAACACCTGAACGCCGTCGTAGGTCCACTCCACCCCAGAAAACCGCGCCCGCAGATGATCCACCACCGCGTCGAGCGTGGCCCGGTCGAGCACCATCCCTTCCAATCGGTAGCGGCCGTCGTCCTCGGCGATCTCCAGCCGGCAGACGTTAAAACGAGCATCGGCAAACGGTTGCCAAGCTTCTTCCAGCGCGTCGCGTAGTTCTTGGTTCATGGTGATATGCCCTTAAGAAGGATGATCCGCAGATTTGGCAGATTTCTCTCTCTTCATTCGTAATTCGCGTTTATTGAAGATCCGTCCTATCCGTATGAATCCGTCGCCAAATTCTTTACTCCCGACGGACGACGCCGATCCCCGGCCGATCGGGGACGTGGACGCGGCCGGCGTCGTCGTAGGTCAGGCCGTCGAACGGATCGTTGGCGATGAGCCATGGCGCGTCGAGGTCGAGCCAGTCGGCCAGCCCCATGAGGTGGGCCATGGCCGTCGCGCCGAGAGAGGTCTCGACCATGCAGCCGAGCATGACGCCCATGCCCAGCTCGCGCGCGCGGCGCAACATCGCCAGACCGGGAGCCAGCCCGCCGACCTTCATCAGCTTCAGGTTAATGCCGCCCACACCGGCCGCGGCCAGCCGCTCCACGTCGGCCGGCGTCTGCACCGACTCGTCGGCCACCACCGGCACGGCGCACGCCGCCTGCACCCGTCCCATGCCATCGTAATCCTCTTTGGCGACGGGCTGTTCCACCAGCGCCACGCCGTGGGCCAGCATCCGGTCGATCTCGCGTATGGCTTCGTCGGCCGACCAGCCGGCGTTGGCGTCGACGTAGAGCGCCACGTCGGGCCGCGCGGCGCGCACGGCGGCCACGCGCTCCACGTCGCGGCCGTCGGCCCCGCCCAGCTTGAGCTTGATGACCGAGCAGCCGGTCAGCGCGGCAGCGCTGCGCCCCATCGCCTCCGGCTCGTCGATCGCCAGCGTGAATGACGTGGGCAGCGGGCGCGGAGCGGGCAGGCCAAGCAAGGCGTGGAGCGGCCGGCTGTGCCGGCGGCCGAGGCGGTCGTGCAGCGCCAGGTCGAGCGCGGCGCGGGCCGGGGCCGGGCCGTCGGTGCCGACGAAGGCGGGGATGCCGGCCGGGTCGTCGGGCAGCGGCGCGGCGCGTTGATCGACTGCGTCCCAATAGGCGGCCATGGCCTCAGTCGTGACGCCGTAGTAGGGCGGGATCGTCCCCTCGCCCCATCCTTCATCACCCGCCAGCCGCAGCCAATGGGCAACGCGCGTCTCGCTCGTCCCATGACTGATCCGAAACGGGTTCCTCAACTGCAACGTGATCGATTCCCAAATGAGACGGTTCATG
>CAYNOL010000280.1:0-2989 GCA_964398825.1 uncultured Ardenticatenaceae bacterium | reverse complement strand
CCTGCAAAATCCCGGCGCCCACATCGCGCCTCTCTGTTACCGTACCTACGCTCCAAAACAACCTCCTTTTCCGCACAACAATGCGCGAACCTGCGTACGAAGCATAGTATAAGGCATATTCAATATATATTCAATACCCTTGAGCCTCTATCTAATGCCCCTCTCATAATCCTCTATCCTCCCAGCCGCGAGTACAAAGATTGAGGAGAAGAGAATTTATTGGCAGATTTGGCAGATTTTTATGAAGGGATTGGGGATTAGAGATTGCAGACTGGGAGACTGACCCACTCACCTACTGACCACCAGAACCCACCCCCGCCGTCCAAAAATTATCCCCCCTGCTGTAATCCCCGTTACAAAACGCCCCGCCCCCGAGTGCTATACTGCCGTCGCTTTGGTCAAACGGCCGCGCATCAGCCAACGGGCGCGCGGCCACAAATCTAATTCAGCAGGTGGGAAATGAACTCGATACCTTTCGGAACGGGCCGCGGCCGCCGCGGTCTTCTCTTTGTGTTGCTTGTTTTGCTGGTTGGGGTTTTGGCGCTGGGCGCTCGGGCGGCTCGCCCGGCGGCGGCCACGGAAGCGGGCATCTTCGCCCTGGGCGCGCCGGTTGGGGCTGAGGCGACAGCGGCCGACAGCACCCCCCTCGGCATCACCACCCTCGACGCGGCCGACGCCACGCTGGCCTACAGCACCTACCTGGGCGGCAGCAGCGCCGACCACGGCTACGCCATCGCCCTCGACAACCAGGGCAACATCTACATCACCGGCTCAACGATGTCGGAGAACTTCCTCGGCTACGACACCACCCCCTACGGCTACTCCGACATCTACGTCGTCAAGCTAGACCCGACCGGCAAGACGGTCAAATACCTGTCGATCATCGGCAGCAAGGACAGCGACCAGCCGCAATCCATCGCCGTCGACGCGCAGGGCAACGCCTACATCACCGCCGTGAACCATGCCGACGACTGGCCGCTGCTCAACCCGTTGTGGGACGAGTACCCCCACTTCGCCTATAACGGCGCGCTGGTCAAGCTGGACCCGAACGGCAACGGCCTCTACAGCACGCTCATCCCGCTGAACCTGTTCGACAGCAAGGACACCCTCCACGTCGACACGGCCGGCAACGTCTACATCGTCGGCACCGACCGGGACGACGAGAAAGGCAGCGAGATCGGCCTGCTGAAGATCAACCCGGCCGGCACGCAGGTGCTGATGCAGAAGAAGTACGGCGGCCCCGATTTCGACTACGGCGCGGCCATCACCGTCGACAGCGCCGGTGTCATCTACATCGCCGGGCGCACCGAGAACGGCGACGGCTTCCCCACCACGCCCAACGCGCTGCAACCGGAGTGCGGCGACATGGCGCTGGGCGATATGACCTTCTGCTTCGAGGACGGCGTCGTGCTGGTGCTGAGCCCGTCGGGCGCGGTGACCTACAGCAGCCACCTGGGCGGCAGCTTCAGCGACGAACCGGCGGCCATCGGCGCCGACGGCAAGGGCAACATCGTCGTCACCGGCAACACCACCTCGGGCGTCTTCCCGCTGAAAAACGCGCTGATTGACGAATGTCCCATCGACCCGAACACCGACGACTGCTACTCGCCGCGCGGCTTCGTGACGATGATGCGGCTGCAGGGGGATCAGGCCTCGCTGGTCTACTCCACCTATCTGAGCTCCAGCGAGCGGCACAGCACCAACCGCGTGCTGGCGGGGGCGATCAACAGCGTGGGGCAGGCCACCGTCGTCGGCTACACCAACGGCAAGCTCTTCCCCACCGCTTCGCCGACACAGAAGGAGCTGGCGCTCGGCTTCTGCTCGACGTTCTCGTCCGATCGGCTGTGCTTCGACGCCTTCGTGACCACATTCAACCCGAACGGCACGCTGGCCTTCAGCACCTATCTGGGCGGCAACGATGACGAGTTCCCCTACGGCGTGGCGCTGGGCGGCAACGGCGCCGTCTACGTGGCAGGCATGACGCAGGCCACCGATTTCCCGACGACGGCCGACGCGCTGCAGCCCAACAACCTGCTCAGCGACGACGCCTTCCTCAGCCGCATCGGCAGTGGCGTGACACCCCCGCCGCCGCCGCCCCCACCGCCGGGCAAGTACAATGTGTTTGTGCCGGGGGTGATGCGGTAGAGAAGAAGGGATCAGAGATTGGGGATTGGGCGCTTCAATCCCCAATCTCTAATCCCTATTCTCCAATCTCAAACCAAAAAACCGCCCCACCTCCCTTCCGGTCATCGACGCCCACCTCGCCGCCGTGGGCTTCCACCACCTTCTTGGCCAGATAGAGCCCCAGCCCCATGCCCTGCTGCTCCTCCTGCTCCTCGTTGAGCCGGACGAAGCGGCGGAAGACGTTGATGCGGTCTTCGGGCGGAATGCCCGCGCCGCGGTCGGCCACCGACACGCGCAGCCGCCCGCCGCGCTGCTCCACCCGCAGGTCGATCGGTGTGCCGATGGGGCTGTACTTCGACGCGTTGGACAGCAGATTGACCAGCACCTGCGTCATTCGCCCCCGGTCGACGGCCAGGGGAGCCAGCTCGGCCGGTTCGGTCATCGTCACCGACTGCCGCCGCCGCTCCACCAGCGGCCGCACGATAGTCAGCGCGTCGCCGATGATGTCGTCGAGCGCCACCGGCTGCCGCCGCAGCGCGAACATGCCCGCCTCGATGCGGCTGCTCTCCAGCAGGTTGTCGATGAGCGTCTGCAGGCTCAGCAGGCTCAGATGCGTCGGCCGCAGCAGCTCGCGGATGTCGTCGGCCGACAGGTCGTCCGCCTCGTCCATCAGCAGCTCCAGCGAGGCGTTGAGCGTGCTCAGCGGCGTGCGGAATTCGTGGGAGATGTTGGCCAGGAAGAAGGAGCGCAGATTGCGCAGCGCCTGCTCCTCGGTCACGTCGCGCAGCACCAGCGCCACCTGCACCGTGTCGCTGTTGGGCGGCACCATGCGCGCGCCGGTGGCGGCCAGCACCAGGCTCTTGCC
>CAYNOL010000279.1:0-2994 GCA_964398825.1 uncultured Ardenticatenaceae bacterium | reverse complement strand
CCTTGACGCCGGGGAACTCCTTGGTGATGTTCCGCATTTCCAGGATGACATTGTCACTCATAGAAGGCTCCGCAATATTTTAACCACGGATTTTCACGGATGAAACGGATTGGACGGGTTTTTTCTGATAGCCGGATTTATCCGTTTGAATCCGCGATAAATCCGTGAAATCCGTGGTTAATCATTCTCTACAAAAATCGCCGTGAAGGTCGACGGGGTGTCCCGCGCCCTTCACGGCGAATGATCTATTCCGTGGCGCCCGCCGGGCGAGCGCCACGAAGCTCGCAGAAGCAAAGGGCTACGGCAATCCGGTGAACTCCCCGGCCTCGTAATAGCCGGAATCGATCAGCGCCTCGACGACGTTGTCCTGGTCGACCGTCACCACAGGCGACTGGATGGCCGGGACCTCGATCACGCCGTTGTCATACGCGCCGGTCGCGTTGGGGGCGTCGCCGGAGAGCAGCGCCACGGCCGCGGCGATGGCGTCGGCCACCAGCGTGCGAACGTCCTTGAAGACGGTCATCGACTGCGTGCCGTCGATGATGTACTGCACCGACGGGATCTCCGCGTCCTGACCCGTCACCAGATAGCTGGTCACATCCGGGTCGGCGGCGAAGGTGTCGGCGATGGAGCGGGCCGTGCCGTCGTTGGGGGCCAGGATGAACACGTCGCCCTTGTCCTCGGCCGGGGCCGCGGTCAGGTTCGATTGCGCCAGCGTCAGCGCGGTGTTGAAGTCCCAGTTGGTCGTCACCTGGCCGATGATGGCCGACATCTCCTCGCGGGTCAGCTCGGCTTTGTCCTGCAACGCCACCGCCTCGCTGGAGTTGACGATGCGGAAGGTGCCGTCGGCGATCTTCGGCTGCAGGATGTTCCACGCCCCTTCGAAGAAGATGAACGCGTTGTTGTCGGTGGCCGCCCCCGCGTAGAGGTACAGCGGGTTGTCGGTGCCTTCGGCGTTGTCGACGAGGTACTGCGCCTGCTGCTCACCCACGGCGATGCTGTCGAACGTGACGTAGTAGTCGACGGCGTCGGTGTCGCGGATGAGGCGGTCATAGGAGATGACGCTCACGCCGGCGGCCTTGGCGGCGTCGGCGGCGGCCGCGGCGGCCGTGCCGTCGTGGGGGGTGATGATGAGCACCTGGATACCCTGGGTGATCAGGTCTTCGACGTTCTGGCGCTCGCGCGCGCTGTCGCCCTGGCTGAAGAGGATCTCCACCTCATAGCCGGCGGCTTCCAGCGCTTCGCGGAACGCGGCCTCGTCCTGGATCCAGCGGGGTTCGTCGCGCGTCGGCAGCACGATACCCACGCGGCCGGTCACGTCGGCCGGAGCCTCGCCTGAGCCCAGCGCGTCGAGGCCGGTGAACTGGTCGGCCGTGTAGTAGCCGGAATCGATGAGGGCGCTGACGACGTTGGACTGGTCGACGGAGACCACCGGCGATTGCACGGCGGGCACGTCGATGACGCCGTTGTTATAGGAACCGGACGCCGTCGGGGCGCCGCCCTCGAGCAGGGCCACGGCCGCGGCAATGGCGTCGCCAACCAGCGTGCGCACGTCCTTGAAGACGGTCATCGACTGCTTGCCGTCGATGATGTACTGCACCGACGGGACTTCGGCGTCCTGGCCGGTGACGTAGTAGCTGGTCACGTCCGGGTCGGCGGCGAAGGCGTCGGCGATGGAGCGGGCCGTGCCGTCGTTGGGTGCCAGGATGAACACGTCGCCCTTGTCCTCGGCCGGGGCCGCGGTCAGGTTCGATTGCGCCAGCGTCAGCGCGGTGTTGAAGTCCCAGTTGGTCGTCACCTGGCCGATGATGGCCGACATCTCCTCGCGGGTCAGCTCGGCTTTGTCCTGCAACGCCACCGCCTCGCTGGAGTTGACGATGCGGAAGGTGCCGTCGGCGATCTTCGGCTGCAGGATGTTCCACGCCCCTTCGAAGAAGATGAACGCGTTGTTGTCGGTGGCCGCCCCCGCGTAGAGGTACAGCGGGTTGTCGGTGCCTTCGGCGTTGTCGACGAGGTACTGCGCCTGCTGCTCACCCACGGCGATGCTGTCGAACGTGACGTAGTAGTCGACGGCGTCGGTGTCGCGGATGAGGCGGTCATAGGAGATGACGCTCACGCCGGCGGCCTTGGCGGCGTCGGCGGCGGCCGCGGCGGCCGTGCCGTCGTGGGGGGTGATGATGAGCACCTGGATACCCTGGGTGATCAGGTCTTCGACGTTCTGGCGCTCGCGCGCGCTGTCGCCCTGGCTGAAGAGGATCTCCACCTCATAGCCGGCGGCTTCCAGCGCTTCGCGGAAGCGGGTCTCGTCCTGTACCCAGCGAGGCTCGTCGCGCGTCGGCAGCACGATACCAACCTTGCCGGAAACTTCTTCGGCCGGGGCTTCCGGCTCTTCGCCGGTGGCCGCGGTCGCTGCGGGTTCTTCGACTTCGGGGGGTGTGGTACCGCCCCCGCAAGCCACAAAAGCCATCATTGCTATCAGAGCCATGACGGCCAACAGCAAACTGAGTCGACTCTTCTTCATATTATGCTCCTTTTAATGGGGTCCAATTGGCTTCAATTGAAATAGGGTTCCCCGCCCTCGCCGCCGCGCATCGGAGATAAATGGAGCGGGAGGGGGTTTTCTTTCGGGACTGCCAATCGACTGGAAGTGTGGCCGAAAATGGGCGGATTGTCAAGCAATGCGCGTGGGGCGCGTGGTGATAAATGACCAGCCGCCCCTGCGACAAAATGACAACGTTCGTCTTTCATATTTTCATCTGCTATTCTCTGGGCGCCAGGCAGAAGCAGCATGATTGAAAAATTTGAGATCGGCCGTTGGTACGAATTCGGCAGCAAAGCCTTTGAAGTCCTCGACATCAACCCTGAAGAGGATCGTCTCCTCGTGCGCTACCATATTGATCACCCAGGGGGATTCGGAATACGTCAATCAATTTGAGCGCAAAAAAATTGGTGGCCTGTGGGCATACAAGGCGCGGTGAGGCCGGCTGTCGCTTA
>CAYNOL010000278.1:0-3005 GCA_964398825.1 uncultured Ardenticatenaceae bacterium | reverse complement strand
GCATCCGCACGACGAGATGAGCGAGGTCGAACGCTATGCCGCTCAGAACGCGCCAGAACGGCCCACAAGCGCCGATCGGGACGCGGGTAAGGGGCAAGTACCTGCCGGGGCGGGAAACGCGCTCAGTGCGCTGGAACGGTATGCGCAGCGGCAACGGGGGATCGAATGATGAGCATGGACGCGAAGATGAATCACCGCCTGCGGGATGCGTGGGTGGCGCAGCGTCTCAAAGATCGACACGCAGAGGAACAATCCACTGTTGAAAGACTTATCGCCGAGAACAATGCGCTGCGGGCCGAGCGCGAGGCAAACCTGGATTCCATCAACGTCGGCAACTCGATCATCACCCGATTGAGCGCCGAGAAAGACGGGTTACGAGCCGAAGCGGAACTGTGGCGCAAGTGGGTGCCGTACCTCGATCGGTTGCAGCGTAAGCCGTTCAAGTTGGCGCAGGACATTGCCGCGTATCTCAAGGGGCGCACATGAGCGAGTGCAGTCACTGCGGGGCGCGCGACGATCTGTTGGATGGCGAGCCCATCGAGTGTCGATCCTGCTACGACTTCTTCGCAGAGCTTCGTTGGTATGACTACGAAGACCACGCGGAAAGGATCGACGCATACCTCGCTGAGAAGCGGGTCGCCGAATGATCGCCCGCGACCACACCGCCGAAGAAATCCGCGCCGCAATCGACGAGCTGTCCGATCTCGAGCGGTATGCGATGCGCCGCGCCGAGGGCATCGAGTGATCCGCCTCGACACCAAACGCCGGCGCCCGAAAGAGCCGATCCGTGTGCTGTTCAATGGCCGCGAGGTCGACGGCGTCGTTTCGCTCGTTGCCCTGTGGAACGGCGGCCCGGGACTCATCGAGATGACGACACGCATTGCCGGCCGGCTCGTCGTCGATGACATGCGGCAGGACGTCTGCACTCACAACCGCTTCGGGCTGGTTCGCGTGGAGGCGATCGAATGAGGGCGGCACTGACGGTGCTGGTGAGGATCGCTCAGGCCGCCACGATCGCCTTCTGCATCGCAATGGGAGCGTACGTCACGGGCTACTTCTTCACCCTCGGCGAGATCAGGGCGAGCGAGACGCCAGAGGCGCCGGCCAAGGCGTGCGAACCGTCGGCCCTGTACTGGATATGACCGTCTCCATCCGCATCCCCGGCTGGATCACCGACGGCACGATCCGCATGCCGGCGGACACCACGCAGGCGATGGCGGAACTCGTCTCAACCGTGCGCGATCAGGAGAAGCGCATCGCCGTGCTCGAGCCGGTGCTCGCCGCTGCCGGGCACTGGCTCAAGGCATACGGCAACCACCCGGAGGACAGCGAGGAATGCAGGGACGCACACAGGGCGCTGGTGGCGGCGGTCAAGGGGGCGGGGTGAGCGCCGGCCGGGCAATCAGCAACGCAGTCGAAACGCAAAGGATTCACCGCACCATGGGGCTCATAGAGGCACGCAAGACGCTGCGCGGTGACCTTCCAAGGCGTTTCTCGCACGGGATCGGCGGATTTCTTCCTTATCTGCCCGATGTGGTCAAGGCGGCATCAAGGACTGGATATGGAGCCAATGAAGAAGACTTCACGCGGTATTGCGTCAATGGTGGCTGGGCTGCTCCGCTATTCACAACCGTAGGAGATTCGACATTCATGAACCTGGAAACAAAGGCGCTTGAGGCGTCCGACGCAGTAGAGAGGATTGTCAATGGGTATCGCGACAAATTGGGCGGCCTGAAAGCATCACTTCAAAACGACAGCGCCTCGATCAAGGCATCTGCCGAGCGCGTCGAGAAAGAGCACGCGCGCATGAACGCGGCGATGCGCTCAACGATCTCACTGATGACTTCGCCAGAGATGGCAGAGGCGATCCGAAACGCGGAACGCCTTGCCGCCGCGCTACAGGCAATCGGCGAAGCGAAGTCGGCGAGCGCGCAATTCGCGCTGGTTGTCGAGTAATCGATCGGCCGTGGCGATGAGAGCAGACGAAGAACGGTCGCCGCATCGTCGCGTCTACGCGAAGGGGTTCTATGACGGAATCAAGGCAGCAGGAGGTGACGCAACTATGTCCATGAGCGCGGCGAAGTTTCAGGGCGAATACAACGGGCTTACGTCGGTCGCGAAGAAGGTCTACGAAGCCGTGCCGAATCTCGAGGAATGGGGCTCCGCTCGCATCCTCATCGAGTTGAAGCGCGTCGGCGTGCCGATGGACGCGAAGCAGATCAACGGCTGCCTTGACGCTCTCGTGCGCGCGGGGTTGGTGCGAGAGCCGAAACCCGGGATGTTCATCCGCCAACACGTCAAGGATGCGCCGCCGCGCCCCGTGCTCGTCAAAAGCGGTCCTGTGGAGGCGCCAACCGGAACCGGAGACCCGATGCCAGAAGAAGCGCCGATCGACAAGCTATCCGGCCTTTCCTCGAAGCTTCGCGAGATCGCCGACGCGATCGACAACGCTGCGATCGAGATCGCGGACCGAATCTCGTCTGAGTCGGAGGAAACGAACAAGCTCAAGCAACTGCAAAAACTCCTCAAGGAACTCGGATAGCCTGATGAAGACGAATCTGCAATTGCATTCGATGTTCGCTGAATGGGCCGGCTGGGTTCGGAGCAAGCGGTTGTACTCGCCGAGCCCGAACCCGCAGTCGATCATCGGCACGCTCGTTCGCCTGCCGTCCGGGCGCGAGGGGAACGCACGGCTCGATCCGCAACTCGCGCAGCTACACGCAGCGATCATCGGCGCCGATGAAGCCGACCACATGCTCATCGTCTGCTACTACCTGCGGGCGCAGTCGCACCGCAAGTACCGCCGTGGTGGCGTGCCGGTCAAGACGATGGCGCACGCGCTCGGCGTGTCACGCAAGACGTTCTACGCGCGCCTGCTCGAGACTCGCCGTCGCATCTGGCAGCGGGTAGAGAAGCACGAGGAGCAGGGTGACAAATTACTCGTCGCCAACGGGTAACAAATCCGGGAAAATACGCCTCGAATGAGATACGCCGACACCTTGTCG
>CAYNOL010000277.1:0-3022 GCA_964398825.1 uncultured Ardenticatenaceae bacterium | reverse complement strand
CAATCCCCAATCCCCCCACAACTGCTATAATCCCGCCCAATGAACAGTACCACCCTCCGCCGGGCATGGCGCGTGCTCGTCGTCGCGGCCGCCCTGGCCTTGCTGCCGGCCCTCTGGCCCGACGCCGCTTCCCTCTATGAGCTGACCGGCGAGGAAGCGCCGCGCGGCCAGATCGCCGGCGTCGCCCACTGGCTCAACACCGCCATCCGGCCGCAGCCCCGCCTGCAGCCCGACGCCGTGGCCGGGTCGCCGCTGGCCTTTCCGGCGGTGTCGTCGTTCGGCGTCAACACCTTTCTGGAGCAGGAAGCCGAAGAAGCCAAGCGCGCCCGCAGCCTCGACCTGACCCGCGACGCCGGGCTGCGCTTCATCCGCCAGGAGTTCCCCTGGGAAGACATCGAGATCCACGCCAAAGGCGACTTCATCGACCGGCGCAACGACCCGGCCGGCGTCGACGCCTGGGCCAAATATGACCACATCGTCGACCTGGCCGCCGGGCGCGACATCGCCCTCATCGCCCGGCTCAGCAACCCGCCCGCCTGGAGCCGCGCCGCGGGGGACGAGATTGGCGAGAAGGCCCCGCCCGACGACTACGACGACTTCGGCGACTTCGTCGCCGCCGTCGCCGCGCGCTACCGTGGCCGCGTGCGCCACTATCAGGTGTGGAACGAGCCCAACGGCAACGAAGAGTGGGGGCTGCGCGACGTCGACCCCGAGGCGTTCACCGACCTGCTGTGCGTCGCCTACCGGCGCATCAAAGCCGCCGACCCCGATGCCGTGGTGCTGGCCGGCGCGCTGACCCCCACCGTGGCCAACGACGGCCGCCACATGAACGACCTCATCTACCTGGAGCGCATGTACGCCGCGGGGGCCGGGGCCTGCTTCGACGTCATGTCCGCCCAGGGGTATGGCCTGTGGAGCGGCCCCACCGACCAGCGGCTGCGCCCCACGGTCATCAACTACCCCCACAACCTCTACCTGCGCGACATCATGACCCGCCACGGCGACGCCGCCAAACCCATCTGGATCAGCGAGATGGGCTGGAATGTGGCCCCCGAAGGGGTGCGCCCCGACTTCGGCCGCGTCACCGAGGAGCAGCAAGGGCGCTACGCCGTGGAAGCGTACCGCCGCGCCCAGGAAGAGTGGCCGTGGATCGGCGTCAACAGCTACTGGTATCTGAAGCGCCCGGCCGACTGGGAGATCGACCAGGCGTGGTACTACTTCCGCATGCTGGAGCCCGACTTCACGCCGCTGCCCGTCTATGGCGCCGTGGCCCACTACGCCACATCGGAGCCGGAGCTCTCGCCCATGCCCGGCTGGAAGTACGGCTGGATGCGCGCCCGGCCGGGCTTGTTCACCTTCGGCGCGGCGGTATGCTTCTTCGCCCTGCTGCGCGCCCTTGCTCCGCGACCCACGGCCACGACATGAGCGAGCGGCGGCGAACGCTGGCGGCGGCCGTGCTGGTGCTGCTGCTGGCCACCTTCCTGCGCTTCCACCTGCTGGGGGCGCAATCCTTCTGGAACGACGAAGGCAACAGCGCCCGCCTCAGCGAGCGCAGCATCCCGGCCATCATCGAGGGCACGGCCGGCGACATCCACCCGCCGCTCTACTATCTGGCGCTGCGCGGCTGGCGGGTGCTCGCCGGCGAGACGGAGTTCGGGCTGCGGGCGTTGTCGGCCTATGCGGGGGTGTTGGTGGTGGCGGTTGTCGTGGGCGTCGTCGTGGGCGACGGCGGGCGTGGGGCGGCGGCGGCCGTGGCCGGGCTGCTGGCGGCCGTCAGTCCCGTGCTGGTCTACTACAGCCAGGAGACGCGCATGTACTCGCTGCTGGCGCTGCTGGCGGCCCTCAGCAGCTGGGTGCTGTTGATTTGGTTAGAGCGACCGGCGCGGCCGCGGCGCTGGGCGGCGGCCTATGTGCTGCTGCTGGCGGCCGGGCTGTATACCCACTACTTTTTCCCGGCGGTCATTGCGGCGCAGGGCGTCGTCGTTCTGCTGAAAATACGAGATACGAGATACGAGATACGAAAGGGGCGCGGCGGCTCGTATTTGGTATCTCGTATTTCGTATCTGCTCCAATGGGTGGGTCTGGCGGCTGTGGCGGGGCTGGCCTATGCGCCGTGGGTGCCCGTCTTCGTGCGGCAGATCGGCGGGCGGGGGGAGGCGGCGGGATTGACGACGTTCGCCACGGAGAGCGCGCGCTGGCTGGCGCTGGGCACCACGACGCGGCCGGGGGAGTCGGCGTGGGGGGTGGGGGCGTTGGTGGCGCTGGTGGCGCTGGGTGTCGTGGCCGGCGGGCGACGGGCGGCCGCCCCGGCGGCGCTGGCGTTCGTGCCGCTGCTGCTGATGTTCGCCGTGGGCGCGACGGACCCGGCGTTCTTCAAGTTTATGCTGGCGGTGGTGCCGTTCCTGTGTGTGCTGGCCGCGCAGGGTTACGAGTTACGAGCGACGAGTGACGAGTCAAGAGGGAGAGGGGCGTTGTGGGCAGTGGTGGTTGGGGGGTTGACGGTGGCGGTGCTGGCGGCGGGGTTGTTGTCGTTGGGGAATATGTACACCGACCCGGCGTTTGCGCGGGCCGACTACCGGGGCATGGCGGCGCGGATCGCGGCCGAGGGGCATCCCAACGCGGGGGTGCTGCTGGTGGCGCCCAACCAGTGGGAGGCGTTTACCTATTACCACAAGGTTGGTGACCCTCCCGACGGCGCGCCGGTCTACCCGCTGCCGCGCGGGCGGCCCGACCCGGCCATCGTGGTGCCGGAGCTGGAGGCCATCGCCGCGGCCCACGACCGGCTGTACGCGCTGTTCTGGGGGGAGGGGCAACGGGACCCGGAGCGGGTGATCGAGCGCTGGCTGGACGCCAACGCGTTCAAGGCGTCGGAGGAGTGGGTGGGGGACGTGCGCTTTGTGGTCTACGCGCTGCCGGGCGACCCGCCGCCGGCGACGCCCAGCGGGGCGACGTTCGCCGGGCTGGATGGCGAGGTCATCACGCTGCACGAGTACGCCGTCTGGCCGTTGGCGGCGCGGCCGGG
>CAYNOL010000276.1:0-3080 GCA_964398825.1 uncultured Ardenticatenaceae bacterium | reverse complement strand
GGCGGAACGGTCGGCGCGCATCATTACTACCTGAACCGTCGCCTGTGGTGGCTCTATCCGGTCATCGCGATGCCGCTGCTCGGCCTCGCGTTGCGCGCCGATGAATGGTACCGCCAGTGGAGCTTCTACCTGGCATCGCTGGTAACACTGGTTTCGCTCGGCGAAGCGATCCGGATTGCCCTCATCGGGGATGAAGCCTGGGACGCGCGCTTCAACCCGGGCAGCGCGGTACGATCGCGCAGCGGCGTTCTCGTCGTGCTGATCGCGATTCTCGCGCTCATCCTGGCGGCGCTGCTCGGCATGAGCGTCCTGGCGCTCGTCTCGGAGTCGATCTTCCGCATCCTGCACGCGCGAGGCTGACAGGCGGCCCGGCGCATACCGCGATCAGCCGGGACGGTCGGGCGGCAAGCCGACGGCATCAACGACGGAGCAGTTCATGAGCAAGCAGACAATCTCCACGACCGCGGCTCCCGCGGCAATTGGGCAGCATTAGCAAGCGGTCCGAGAGGGCCGGACGGTCTATATTTCGGGGCAGATCGTGCTGGATCCGGGTTCTGGCGAGCTGGTCGATGGCGGTTTCGAGGCCCAGGCGCGCCGCGCCTTCGAGAATCTGGCTGCCGTCGCCCAGGCAGCGGGCGGTGCGCTGTCCGACTGCGTCAAGCTGACCCTCTTCCTCACCGACCTGGGGCAGTTCCCGGCCGTCAACGAGCTCATGAAGGAGTTCTTCGCCGAACCGTTCCCCGCGCGTTCGACGGTCGGCGTGGCGAGCCTGCCGCGCGGGGCGCTCTTCGAAGTCGAAGCGATCATGGTCGTCGACTGAAGGCGGCGCCGGGGCGGATCTAGTTGGCGCGAAACGGCAGCAGGGCCGGCCGAAGGAAGCGCGACGGCGCGAGCCGCGGGGACACGAGTCGCGGCGATGCGAGTCGCGGGGATGCGATCCGCGGCGGCGCCGCCGACGTCGGCGGCGATGCGGCGCGCTTCGCGCGGCTCGGCATCCGCCGGCGGCAGGACCTCGTCCTGCACCTGCCGATCCGCTACGAGGACGAGACACGGATCACGCCGATCGCCGAGGCGCGTTCGGGAGAGAAGGTCCAGATCGAGGGCGTCGTCGTGCGGCACGAGGTGACGACCCGGCCGCGTCGAACGCTGCGAGTCGAACTGCGGGACGACTCGGGACAGGTCTCGCTGCGGTTCTTCCACTTCTACGGCTCGCAGCTGCGGCAGTTCGCCGAGGGCCGGCGCATACGGGCGCTCGGCGACGCACGCGGGGGGCTGTTCGGCCTGGAGATGGTCCATCCGCAGTATCGTGTCGTCGCCGAAGGCGAGGCGCTGCCCGAAGCGCTGACGCCCGTCTATCCGACGGTATCGGGCCTTGCGCAGCCGCGCATTCGCGCCGCGATCCTGCGCGCGCTCGAAGAGCTCGACTGGCCGGAGACGGCGCCTGCCGGCGTCGTCGCGTCGTTGCAGCTTCCTCCGGTCGCGCAGGCGCTCCGTGAAATCCACCGACCGAACCCGGACACGCCCGCAGGCGCGCTGCACGAGCGTTCGTCGCCAGCGTGGCGACGCGTGATCTTCGACGAGCTGCTCGCGCAGCAGTTGTCGCTTGCCCGTGCGCGCGCTGCACGCGCCGCGCAATCGGCGCCGGCGCTTCCGGATCGTTCGCTCCCCCGACGGCTGCTCGACGCGTTGCCTTTCGAGCTGACCCTCGCGCAACGGCGCGTCTGGGGCGAGATCGCGGCCGAGCTTGCCGGCAAGCAACCGATGAATCGACTGCTGCAGGGCGACGTGGGCAGCGGCAAGACGGTAATCGCCGCGCTCGCCGCCGCGCAGGCCGTCGGAAGCGGCCGACAGGCGGCGCTGATGGCGCCGACCGAGATCCTCGCCGAGCAGCATCGGAACAAGCTGCAGCCCTGGCTCGAACGCATCGGGGTGCGCATTGCGTGGTTGTCGGGATCGATGAAGGAAAGCGCGAAACGCGCCGTGCGGCAGGCACTCGCCGACGGCGAGATCGACCTGCTGATCGGCACGCACGCGCTGATCGAGGATACGGTGCAGTTCGAACGGCTCGGCCTCGCGATCGTCGACGAACAGCACCGGTTCGGCGTTTCGCAGCGGCTGGCACTGCGCGCGAAGCCCGAAACGGGCACGAGCGAACTTCCGCACCAGCTGATGATGAGCGCGACACCGATCCCGCGAACGCTCGCAATGACGTACTACGCCGATCTCGACGTTTCGGTCATTGACGAACTTCCTCCGGGGCGCAAGCCGGTGACGACGAAGCTCATTTCCGCGGCGCGCCGCTCCGAAGTGGTATCGCGTGTGCGCGCGGCAGCGGCCGCCGGCCGGCAGGTCTACTGGGTGTGTCCGCTGGTCGCCGAAAGCGAGGCGCTGGACCTGCAATCGGCGGTCGACACGCACGCGGCTTTGATGGAGGAACTCGCGCCGTTGCGCGTCGGGCTCGTCCACGGCCGACTGTCGGCGCAGGAGAAGCAGGCGGCCATGGAATCCTTCGGCGACGGGTCGCTGCACGTGCTGGTCGCCACGACGGTCATCGAGGTCGGAGTCGACGTACCGGCCGCCTCGTTGATGATCATCGAACACGCCGAACGCTTCGGCCTCGCGCAGCTGCACCAGCTGCGCGGACGCGTCGGGCGCGGCGCAGCGGAAAGCGTCTGCGTGCTGATGTACCGCGAGCCGTTGTCCGAGTCGGCGCGCGAGCGATTGAAGACGATGTACGAAACCACCGACGGATTCGAGATCGCGCAACGCGACCTGGCGCAGCGCGGCCCGGGAGAGTTCCTCGGCGCTCGCCAGTCGGGCGAAGCGTTGCTGCGCTTCGCCGACCTCGATCGCGACAGCGAACTGGTGCAGGCGGCGCACGACGCGGCGTCGGAGATGTTGCGCGGCGCCCCGGCGCTGGTCGACATGCACCTGCAGCGCTGGCTGGGGTCGCGCGAGGAGTTCCTGAAGGCTTGATTTGGTTGGGGTGCGTCCTCTGTGGCCTTCGCCGCGTTCGGGCATTGGAGCGGACGCGGCAGGCGCCGGCGGGGCGGGGCGCTGGCTGCACCGGTCGGTGCTGC
>CAYNOL010000275.1:0-3090 GCA_964398825.1 uncultured Ardenticatenaceae bacterium | reverse complement strand
ACACGGATAGGACACGGATTATACGGATTTAACGGATGTATTGAACCTCTTATCCGTATCATCCGTTCCATCCGTGTCCCTTCCGTGTTTAATTTCTTTATCTCTACCACACAGGACGACAGCTGATGGGCGGTGGTTCCCCTAGAGAGGCGGCAGCAGCAGATCTTGCGTCGCCAGAAGAACGAGCAGCGCCACGGCCGCAGCGGCGATGAGCGAATAATACACCTTGCCGGCCGTCGAACCCGTTCCGCGCCGCCGCCATAACATAACCCCCGCGACGATGACCACAACGGCCGCCAGCAACATCAGCGTCGGAATCCACAGGATCGGCGCGGCCGACGGCGGCAGCGCCAGCGCGGTCAGCAAGGTAGTATCACTGACGATGGTGTTGAAGATGACAGCCAGCAGCCCGACGACAAAGACGAGCGACAGCACGCCGAACAGCAGCACAGCCACACGGCTGATGCGCCGCCAGCGACGATCCTCCGGCGCGCGCTCGGGGCGCTCGTCGGCCCCGAAAGCGCGGATGAGGTAGACAACGGGCCAGACCAAAAACGGCGACAGCACCACCACCAACAGCAGCAACATCCCCCCCAATATCGTCAGCGTCCGCGCCTCCAGGGCGTTGATGCCCGCCAGCAACGGCACGGTGATCGCATTGGGCGGCACGGCCGACGGCAGCTCTTGCTCCTGCAGACATAAGCCGTCGGGCGGCGTCTGCGGGTCATTGAGGAAATCCAGCACGATGTCGTTGACGCACGGGCTGAAGAAGGCCACGCCGTGGCTGGCCGTCGGGTCGACCAACAACGTGCTGTTGGACAGCCCGGCCGCGGCCGCCTCAGCGAAGGCCGGCGGCGTCACCGGATCGAACCGCCCGGCCAGCAGCAGCGTCGGGATGTCGCTGACCACGGGGTCGTCGACCGTCGGCGGCAGCTGCTCCACCTGCCACATATCGCACGCGTCGATGATCGACCCCACATCGTCGCGGGCCGTCTCGGCGATCTCCGGCCGCAGCCCGTCCAGATCGAGCGCGTCCAGATCGATGTCGGCGTCCTCGGCGCAGATGACGGAGTAGTACATCCCCTCGGACAACATCTGGTCAAACAGCAACAGCGGCCACATGTTCTCGATGTAGCGCAAATCTCCCCGCTCCAAATCAGCGACGATCTTGGGCAGCACAGCGTGCATCTGGGGAACGTACATCAATTGGAAGGCGAGCGAGCGCACGCCTACCCCGTCGAGATAGGCATCGTGGGTGTCGCCCGACTCGGGATCGGTCAGGCGCAGGGTGACCGGATTGGCGTCGTACTGGCGCACGACATCGAAGAAGCGCTGCTCCAGATTGGGGTACGCCTCGCGGCAGACGTCGTCGGCTTCGCAATAGGCGAACACCTCGCGCAATGCCCGGTCTTCGCTGCGGGGGATCTCGCTCAGGAAGTTGACGTCGGTGGAGACGACGCTGTCGAGGATGACCGCGCGCAGCCCCTCGGGGTGATTACGCATCAGATGGAGCCCCAGCAGTGTGCCATAGGAGACGCCGTAGAAGTTGTACTCGTCGTAGCCGAGCGCCCGGGCGAGGACGGGCACGTCGGCCGCGTTCTCCAGACTATTGTAGGCCGACAGGTCGACCCCCTCGGCCGTCAGACGCGCGTAACACGCGGCCAGCGCATCGTTATAGAGCGCCTCCCCCTCTTCCGTCGTGGCCCTCAGCATTTCGGGCAGGATGTCGACCGTCTCGGGGCAGTCCAGATCCGGCGTGGCATAGGGCGTGCCGCGCTGGTTGAAGACGACGATATCGCGCGAGGCGGCGATATCGGTGTTGGGCGCCAGCAGCGAGTACACCTCGAACGCATCCCCGCCGGGGCCGCCCTGGGCCAGGAAGAGAGGATCGGGGTGGGCGTCGGGCTCGGTGGCGCGGCGCACGGCCACCGGGATGCGAATGGTGGGGCCGTCGGGGTTGGCGTGCCGCTCGGGGACGACGACGTAGCCGCACTCGAAGCCCAGCATCTCGGCGCTCACCGACGTGATGCCCAGCTCGATACCGCCGTAGGTGCACTCAGTGGAGACAAACGTGCCGGGCGCTTCCTGCGCGGCCGCGCTCCCGGCAAAGAACAAGAACAGCGGCACGACGACGGCCGCCAACAACACAGTTCGCCAATTGAATCTGTTCATAGGTGTCAATCCTGTACCCCTTACGCCGTCCAGCCGCGCGGAGTTGCACGGAACGGTTGGTGCGTTTGTAGCATACCCGCAGGCGGTGGGCAATGTGGCCGCCGCCGGTTGCCGGATGCGCGCGGATGATTAATAATCCGCTACCAGTTCTCAGCAAAACCACAACGAGAAGGAAGGATGCAATACGATCTCGTATTTGAAGGCGGCGGGGCCAAAGGCATGGTGTTCGTCGGCGCGCTGCAGGAGTTCGACCGGCGCGGCCACACCATCGGCCGCCTGCTGGGCACGTCGGCCGGGGCCATCGCCGCCACCTACACGGCCGCCGGCTTCTCGTTCGACGAGATGCAGGAAGCATTGGACGAGAAGGACGAGAACGGCCGCCCCGTTTTCCAGAGATTCCTCGGCCGCCCGCGGCCCTTCACGCCCGAAGAGATCGCCCAAAGCGCCACCCGCGCCGCGCTGGAGCGGCTCGACCTGCCCTTCATCCCCAACTTCATCGAGACCCACCTCGATAACCTGTTCCTCAGCCTGATGACCCAGGCGGAGATGAGTCACTTCTTCTCGTTCATCGAGCGCGGCGGCTGGTACTCGGCCGACGGCTTCATGACCTGGGCGCGGGCCAAGCTCGACCAGGCGCCGCCCAACGGCAAGCCGCGCCGGCTGAGCGATCTCACCTTCGCCGAATTCCACCAGCGGACAGAGCGGGAGCTATCGATCGTCGCCGCCGACACCACCGGCCGCCGCCTGCTGGTGCTCAACCACCGTACCGCGCCCCGGCTGCCCGTGCTGTGGGCGATGCGCATGTCGATGAGCCTGCCGCTGCTTTGGCAGGAGACGATATGGCAGCCGGAGTGGGGGCGCTACCTCCACCACGATGTGACCGGCCACCGCATCGTCGACGGCGGCCTGCTGTCCAAC
>CAYNOL010000274.1:489-3105 GCA_964398825.1 uncultured Ardenticatenaceae bacterium | reverse complement strand
TTGTGCCACACGCCGGTCGCGCCAAGCCCTGTCACATGCTCAAAAAGTTCTGCAAAATCCGCTTGCCGTGCTCGGTCAGGATGCTCTCCGGATGGAACTGGACGCCCACCACCGGGTACTCCCGGTGCTGCAGCCCCATGATCTCCCCGTCGCGGGTGAAGGCCGTCACCGCCAGCACCTCCGGCAGCGCCTCCTCGACGATGAGCGAGTGGTAGCGGGTGGCCGTGAACGGGCTGGGGATGCCGTTGAACAGCCCGTTGCCGTTGTGGTAGATCGACGACGTCTTGCCGTGCATCAGGCGCGGCGCGCGCGACACCTCGCCGCCGTAGACGTGGCCGATGCACTGGTGGCCCAGGCAGACGCCCAGCACCGGCGTCGTCGGCCCGAATGCGCGGATCACATCGTTGGAGATGCCGCCGTCCTGCGGCACGCCGGGGCCGGGGCTGATGACGATGTGGTCGGGCTGCAGCGCCTCGATCTCCCCCAGCGTGATCTCGTCGTTGCGATAGACGCGCACGTCTTCGCCCAATTCGCCGAGGTATTGCACCAGGTTGTATGTAAATGAGTCGTAGTTGTCGATGACCAGTACCATGTGATTTCCTCGCCCCAGACCTCAGAGGTCTTGGTCTTACGGGAGTATCTTACTCTACAGTAATAATAACGATCTGATACGCCGACGGGCCGCCATTGGCCTCGCGCACCTGCACCGTGTACGGCGTTTCGCCCAGCGGCAGCACGTAGGCCGTCTCGACGCCGCCCGCGCCGCTGTAGTTGGCCGTGGTCAGCAGCGTGCCGTCCTCGGCCAGGATATCGAGAGCGATGTCGGACTGGTCCGACGGGTCGGCCACGACGATGACCGGCCGGGGCCCGCGCGAGGTGACGGTGTAGCTGATCACCTCGCCGGCTGCCAGCGTGTCGGGCTGCTGCACGGCCACGCCCGACGCCGGGGTGGTCAGATCATACAGATGGGCGGCGAAGGCGCCCTGGCCGGCCACGGCGCGCACCACCAGCGTGAACACCCCATTGGCCTCGGGACTGAGCACCAGCACTTCCGGTCGTCCGGCCATGGCGTTGTCGGCCGCGGCCAATGGCGTCACGCCCTCCGGCGTCGTCTGCCCCGTCTGGTCGCCCGCGTAGGCCGCCAGCCCCACGTTCAGCTCGTTCGTCGGCTCGACAAACAGGATGACCGGCTGGAAGGGGCGGCCGTCCACCAGATACGCCTTGGTGCCGCCGGTGGCCAGCGAGCCGCCGTCTTGCTGCCCCGGCGCGAAGAAGCTGACCGGCGTCGGCGCGTCCGCGGGCGGGTCGGTGGGCAAAATCTCCGTGGTGGCCGGGGCCGTGGGCGACGGCTCGTCGGTTGCCGTCGGCGCGGCCGTGGGTGGATCGGTGGGCGCCGCGTCGGCCGGCGTGGCCAGGGTCGGCGAGGGCTGGACGGTGGGCAGCGCCGGCTCGGCGGTCGGTTCGGCCGGCGTGGTCGGGTCGGTGGCTGTGGTGGGTGGTGCGGTGTCGGCGGTCGCCGGCGCGAAGGTCGGCGCGGGCAGCAACGGCGTGGCGCTCGGCGGCTCGGCCGTGTCGTCACACGCGGCCAGCAAGACCAGCGCGGTTAAAATCAATAGAGCGAATCGTTTCATTAGAAAACCCCTTGGCCGGGCGGCCCGTTTGCCGGGCGCGACGCTCATGAGTCCGCGCCCCAGGCCGCCTGACGCTAAAAGATGCCGCGAACACGTGCGCGGCCTCCGCGCCCTATTGTAACCCGGTTTAAGGGTGAACCTATGGGAACGTTTAGCAAGGTATTACCTCTGGGGTGGCTTGATGGCGGGTTTCGCGGTTGTTCTCGCGGTGGGTTGAAACCCACCGCTAGCGTTGGAAGTGCGTTGAAACGCACTGGAAGAGCTGGTTGTTGAGCGCCCTGGGCTCGGATTGATTGTTTGGTTGATAATGCGTCGGGAACCTGCCATTAAAAGGGGATGTCATCCTTACTAAAAGAAGAATAAATTGCGCTCGGTTCCTTGATGTTCGTAGCGGCCGACGCCGTTGGCCCGTCGTCTATCTCATCTGTGCGTTCTAACCAGGCATTTATGCTGCCTCGCTTGTGATGCTCTTTTTGCGCCTGAACATACGCGATTGCATCCGGCCGTTGACGCTCGCCAAGGGTGAATACGCCATATCCACGCTGCCATTCAAATCCGGTCGAAAATCCCTGATGATTAAGATAATGAGTGCTTCCCCCTTTTAAGGTTTTAACCACTTCAGCAACAGCATAGCGTGGTGGAATGGCGACGACCAGATGAATATGGTCCTCAACGCCGTTAAGGGCGTACACAACAACGTTTAGCTCGAGCGCTTTCTTTTCCAGGTACGCGAACAATACCGGTTCCATCCCGTTATCAATAAGCGGTCGCCGATTTCGAGTTGCCCAAACTAAATGATAATACGTTCGCCAAAATGACATTACTGACCTCTTATTTCGGTGAAAACAACACCTTCGCCACTTGCAACCCTCTTCCAGCGCGTTTCAACGCGCTTCCACTTTAGCGGCGGGTTTCAACCCGCCGTGCGACCCCGCCGTGCGACCCCGCCGTGCGACCCCGCCGTGCGACCCCGCCGTGCGACCCC
>CAYNOL010000274.1:0-389 GCA_964398825.1 uncultured Ardenticatenaceae bacterium | reverse complement strand
GCCGTGCGACCTCCTCTATCCCGGCACCACCAACCCCATAATCCGCTTCATCTCGTCCACCTTAGGCTGTGAGACGGCCCGCGCCTGCTCCGCGCCATAAGCCAACAGGCGGTCGAGCTCGGCCGTGTCGTCCATCAGCTCCTTGTAGCGGGTTTGGATCGGCCGCAGCGTCTCGATGACCACCTCGGCCACGCGCACTTTCAGGTCACCGTACCCCCGCGCGTCGGCGAAGTCGGCTTCCACGGCGGCGTTGTCCTTCTCGGTGATCGCCTGGTAGATACCCAGCAGATTGTGCACGCCCGCCTTCTCGGGGTCGTCGGAGAAGCGAATCTCCCGGCCGCTGTCGGTGACCGCCCGCTTGAAGGCGTACATGATCTCGTCCGGCTCGT
>CAYNOL010000273.1:0-3267 GCA_964398825.1 uncultured Ardenticatenaceae bacterium | reverse complement strand
CCCCGGTCGACGAGGTCGACGAGGTCGAGGCGCAGCGTCTCGGGCGAGACGTCTGGGCAGAGCTGGCGGTATTCGCGGTTGGTGATGCTGCCCGACTCGCGCACGAAGTTGACGGCGCGCGTCTGCCGCTCGTTCATGCTGCGCGTCCATTTGGGCGTCGTCGGCCGATCGCGCTTGTTCGACAGCACGACGGTGAAGGAGTGGGGCGTGGCGCGGAACTCCGGCGGGGGGTGGCCGGCCTGCACCATCTCTTCGATCATCTGGTCGATGCCCAGCCCCAGCTCCTCGATGTAGCCCCACTGGAACAGGCCGTTGACCAGACGCGGATTGCGCGAGAAGTGCTCTTCCACCAGATTGTCGACGGTCATGTAGCCGGGCAGGCCGCCGGGGCTGATGATCTCCAGCCGGTCGGCGTACATGCGAATCTCGATGCGGCGGCCGGCGATGCGATAGTCGCGGTGGGCCACGGCGTTGACCAGCGCCTCGCGCACGGCGAAGCGAGGGTACTCCAGCAGCTCCTCGCGCTCCAGCCCGCTGACCGTGGCGCCGACGCGCATCTCGTCGAAGACGATCGACCAGGCGCGCTCGATGATGCGAGCCACCGGCCCGGTCAGCTCGGCCCGGCGGCCGTAGCCGATGCCGCCGTCCTCGCCGCGCGGCTCGGTGCCGGGGAACTTGACGAAGACGACGCCGCTCTGGGGCAGGAAGGCTTGCGGGTTGCGGCCCAGCAGCAGCAGGCCGATCAGCGTCGGGTTGCCGTCGCGGTCGGTGGCGCCGATCTCGTGCACCAGTTGGGCCACGGACTGGGCGCGGCTGCCGGTGCGGGCTTCGCGCTTCTCCAGATATTCGCGCAGGATCTCGGTGTCGAGGTCGCTGGGGCGGGCGCCGGGCACGGCCTCCGTCTCGAAATCGACGGTGGCGCGGCCGGCGGCCAGCACGCGAATCTCCTCGCCGGTCAGTGGCCGGTTCTCGTCGCGGCGGCGCACCAGCACGCGGCCGTCGGCCATGCTGTGCAGCTCCAGGCTGCGCGGCACCTGCACGCCGATGAAACGCCCGGCGGGCAGCTCTACGGCGTGGAAGTGGCTGGGCACGGGCGGGCGGCACAGGGCGGCTGCCTCGCGCAGGGCCAGCTCGGCCTCTTCTTCCCAGATCTCCATGGTGGGGCGGCCGTCGCTGTCGGCCCCCAACACGATGGAGCCGCCGTCGCTATTGGCCAGCGCCACCAGCGACTCGGCCAGCGGCAGCAGCGACGTGTCCGGCAGGAAGATGGTGCGCGGGCCGGGCTTGACGGGGGTCATGGGGCGGCCGCTCTCCAGCGGGGATTGGGGATTGGGGATTGGAGACTGAGAGACTGGGAGACCGGGAGAGTGGCGAGTGGCCAATCTCCAATCCCTAATCCCCAATCTCCTAATCTCTCACTCCCCCATTCTCTCAGTCTCTTCTGATCAAGCATCACGTCCCCTCGCTATGCCCCGCGCTGGACAGCTCCCACGGCTGTGGGTCGTGGACGTCGAGGGCGGCCATGGCCGCGCCGACGATGCCGGCCTCGTTGCGGAAGGCGGCCGGCAACAGCTTGGCCCGCACCTTGATATGGGGGAAGAACTTGTCGTGCTTTTTGCTGATCCCGCCGCCGATGATGATCACGTCGGGCCAGAACAGCAGCTCTATATATTGGAAGAACTGGTTCAGCCGCTCGCCCCACTGCTTCCAGTTGAGCTTCAACTCCTCGCGGGCGCGGTCCGAGGCCATCTGCTCGATCGTCTTCTTGCTGTCGCGCAAATAGAGGCGGCCGAATTCGGAGTTGGGGATGATATGGCCGTCATAGAACATGGCGCTGCCGATGCCGGTGCCGATGGTGAATACTATCACCAAACCTCTCTGACCCCTTCCCGCGCCGAAGTACATCTCGGCCAGGCAGGCAACGTCGGCGTCGTTGGCCACGGTGACGGGGCAGCCGGTGGCGTCGCTGAGCCGCTCGGCCAGGTTGACGTCGTCCCAGCCGGGGAAGGCCAGCGCCGTGGGCGGGGTCATCACCTTGCCGCGCATCACCACCGCCGGGAAGCCCACGCCGATCGGGCCGCTGTAGTTGAGCTGATTGACGAGGTTTTTCGTGACGCCAACTACTTCGCTGGGCTGGAAAGTGGACGGGGAAGGCAGCCGCAGCCGCTCGGTGACCAGCTCGCCCGTGGCCGCGTTAACAATGGCCCCCTTAATGCCCGATCCGCCGATATCGATGCCAAGTAGTTCCATGGCGTTCACTCCTTTAAGAGATGGCTACGGATTCATACGGATGAAACGGATTTCTTTTGATCCGTTTCATCCGTCATGATCCGTAGCTAATTCTTCTCTTCCCTGCCAATCGTCGCATAAAAGGCCGGCAGGGGCGCGATGGGCTCCTCGCTGACGCTGATGGCGGCCGGGATGTCGCGCTGGGCCTGTTGCAGCGTCATATCGTCGTCGGCGTGGATCTCGCCGATGACCTGCCCGGCCTCAATGTAGTCGCCCACCTTGACCGGCAGCAGAAAGCCGACGCCGGGGGAGATCGTGTCGCTCTTCACCATGCGGCCGCCGCCGCAGCGCACGCACACCCAGCCCAACTCGGCCGTGTCCATGGCGCTGATGTAGCCGCTGCGTGTGGCCTCAATCGGCTCGGCGTAGCGTGCCCTGGGCAGCAGCTCGGGGTCGTCCACCTGGCGGCCGTCGCCGCCCTGGGCCACGACCAGCTCGCGGAACTTGGCCAGCCCGCGGCCGTCGGCCCGCGCCGCGCTGACCATCTCCTCGGCCTCGGCCAGCGTGCTCGCCTTTCCGGCCAGCAGCACCATGTACCCTGCCACCACACGGCAATGTTCCCAGAAATCTTCAGGACCGCCGCCGCGCAGCGTGTCGATCGCCTCGCGCACTTCCAACGCATTGCCCACGGCGTGGCCCAGCGGCTGGTTCATGTCGGAGATGAGGGCCACCACGTCGCGCCCCGCGTCCTCGCCGATCTCCACCATCAGCCGGGCCAGCTCGGAAGCCGCCTCGACGGTGGGCATGAACGCGCCGCTGCCCGTCTTCACGTCGAGGACGATGGCGTCGGCCCCGGCGGCCAGCTTCTTGGACATGATCGAGGCGGCG
The DNA here is from genome assembly GCA_964398825.1 of uncultured Ardenticatenaceae bacterium. Taxonomy (GTDB): domain Bacteria; phylum Chloroflexota; class Anaerolineae; order Promineifilales; family Promineifilaceae; genus Promineifilum. The sequence continues at coordinate 150 of CAYNOL010000273.1, read as the reverse complement.
ATGAGAGAGATGTTGTCGACGGTGGCCGTCACGTCGCGCAGCGCGTAGAGCTTGCCGTCGGCCGGGGCCAGCACGCTCGTCTGCCCGGCCAGCACCAGCCCGATGTCGCGCAATTGCCGCTTGAACTGCTCCAGCGACAGCGACCACGAC
>CAYNOL010000272.1:0-3352 GCA_964398825.1 uncultured Ardenticatenaceae bacterium | reverse complement strand
GGCTCGGCTTCGCCGCCGTGGCATCGATTGCATTCATCCTCCATTGCAGGGGGTGGCGGCTGTGAGCAACAGAGACCGTTACTACCTCCTCATCAAGTCCTTCAACTCCCTTGCCCACACAGTGAAAGGGGATCGTGAAGACTGGAATTGTCTGGCGTTGTTCTCACATGTCAGACAGATCGCCGACGACAGCTACGCCTCCAGCGGGCAGCGTGCTGCAGCACAGTTCTGCATGCACATCTACAACTACAACAGCTACTACTTCGATCTCGGCAAAGCCATACGGGTGTGGGACAGCTCGCACCTGAAGGCGTGGCAAAAATGGGCACAGGACCCCTGGTTCCTGTAGTAAAGGAGATCCTCATGGACCCTAATGAAACACTGCGATCGATCGCAGAAGCAGAGACGGCTGAAGAGAAGTGTAAAGCCGTCATCGATCTCTTCAAGTGGCTGGAAGCTGGTGGGTTTCAGCCTGACTGGGACGCGTACCCACGGAGCACGCGCGTCTACGATGCCCTTTTGCCAGGGTGTCGCTGATGAAAAACAAGCACATCACCAGTAACAAATCGGGAATGTACACGATACGTTTCCGCAACGGACATAAAACCAAGCTCGCCGTGCCGCCAGGAAAGCACTGGCTTCACGGCATGACTGTGAACAACAACAACCTGAGAGGAGCGGTAGCTGTATCGCTCTTCGTCAACAACACCGCCACCATCACCATCACTGTGCCTGCTGGAGGCAGGGCAGCGGTGAAAGGGATGGTTCTAATGGTCGCCGACGACCAGACAGAAAACCGCGTCGCCGCGCGGGGAGAGCGTTACAGAAATAGTGACATAGATTGCGAGGTACTATTTGTATGGGAATGAAACTTGACTTCAAAGCGTTCCAAGCGGGTTACCTGGCAGCGTGTGAACGCTACCAAGATGAGGGCTGGTTCGAAGAAAGCCCCATCAAAGGCGTCACGATGCCAGACTTCCACAACGACTGCCAATTGGAGTACAACTACCGCAACTGCGCCGTCATTATTGCGGACAGTGCTGGCACCGTCATCGAGCGGTGGGACCACTGCACACAAGAACACATCAGTGCCGTCAAGGATCTGATGGAACGTCTGTCAGACGAAGAGTAATCGATAGCAAGAAAAGGAGACAAGAAAATGGACAAGTACCTTATCTCTGACTTTCAGAGGCGTTACAACGTTCACGAGGAGAGCTTCGTGGCGGGCGTTGAAATGGCGCAGAAACTGTGCGACGTGCTGAACGGAGGCGAAGCCAAGAGCTTCTTGCTGGGCTTCGAGACGAGCTTCGTTCGACAGCATCGATACCTCCAAGGCGAAGCATACTTCGCGTTGCTGGCTTTCATGGTCGGGTACCATCGCGTCGGACACGATGCACGCAACGAGGCGGCTGTACGTTACGCCGACTACATCCGAACTGCACTCGAGGATCGCGGCTGTCTAGGCGGTGTCATTGACGTTGTTCAACTCCTCGAACAACGTCGCATCAAGAAGCAGGACTGAACTATAAGGGCAGCTAAAATAGCTCGACCGCCCGACCGGGACCGCCGGGGCGCGTTCTCTCTCCGACTGCAACTACTGCAACGATTCGCGTGACTTTTCCACAATTTATCCACAGGAGGTTAGCTATGGCATTGTCAGCACAAGTCACCACCCAGCAAATGCTGGACCCATCGGTTATCAACCGACTCATCCAGAACAAGGGCCACATCAACACTCTCTACGAGAGTGGCCTCAAAGCCGTTCGAGCGGATACCCTGGAGGAAGTGGGGACGTGGATCGAAGCCCGCGCCCTCTTCAATCAGGAAGTTCCGCTGTTGGAGCCTGACGACCGCGAGACCTACAGCGTGCGTGTCACGCGTGTGGTGCGTGGAGACAAGAAAGTGGTCGAGCACTTCCCGGTGTCGATTCCGCGCGGCTGGTCACGGGATGTCCACATGTTCCTGCTCGGTTGGGGAAAGCACATCCCCCCGCTCCGGCCCATTCGTCGAGCCATCTCTGCCATCATCAAAGACGCCAGTCCCGGCGAATACACTGATCGGCCGCTGTTCCAGCTCTACCACGACGCAATGGACATCTTTGAGGGCAAAGCCAGGTTCGGGGCAGAGCGTTTCTGGCGGGCCTGTAACGCCATCGGAATCCAGCTTCCGCGGATCCTCTGCCGGGACGAAGACCGCATCCACCGCGGGATGCAAGACCGCCTCATCTACAACCTCATCAGAGTATTGGAGTAATCGATAACATGGAAATGCAAGAATTCGTTGATCGCTTCGGCAAAGAAGCAGCCAGTATACTGGCAAAGAACATGCTGCACGCCCAGCTCGGATCCTTCATGGTGGGGTTCGCTATAGGTAGAGGCGTTGCTCCTACCGCAGATGTCGACAACAATGCCGATACACAGGCTGCTGTCGACGCTGCCCAACATGCATGGTCCGACATGTGGAATGCTACTGGAGGTGACTTCTCCAGCTATAAGCTGTGGACAGACCTTCTGGATTACGCAGCTCACAACATCAATGTCATGTTGGCTGTGAATGAAGTTGCGGACCGCGTCCGCAGAACGTTCAGACGGATGGAAAACTGATGGGCGCTCTCGAACTACTAAGACGACGCAAGGAGTATCTCCTTCGTGACATAGAACAGCAATATGGCATCGATGTTGTGGAGGGAATGTACGGAGAGATCCAACGTCTAGATCCTATCCTCGACAACGCGACAGGATGGGGCCTGCTGGAGGCGGAGTCGTTTCTCGAAACGCGTATTGCCGAGTGGGCATTCATTTGCAGCGAGTGGAGAAAAGAAGTTGAAGCCCGCACCAAAAACAACGACGACAACCTGACGTTCTACAAGCAAGTGCTATCGATGTCGATAATCACATTCAGCTTTTGGCTTGATTTGTGGTTAGACTGTGAACGCATCATCGACAACGTCAAGCAGTTAGCCATATATCCAGTGAAGGAGGAAGACCGATGATACAAGTGCCGACACACCACGCAGACTTCGATCCGCAGGACGGCGACGAGTTGGGTGTCGCGATATGTCGCGTACTCAACGAGATGGCTCTCGTTGGGGAACACGTCACTCAACCAGGCGTGCATTACCGTGTCTACGTCCACAAGCCAACCAAGACGGAAGTAATCATCCGCAGACCAGACGGCGAACAGTGGGACCTGGTCAATTGGTACCACCCTGACCTCGGGAAATCCGCTACGACGCCCGCAGAGGAAGTGCCGGACATGCTAACAGCGTGGGAACGTGAGGAGACACTCCCTAGTCCTAGCGTTGTGTGGTTCCTGACGGACAGCGAAACTGGAGAATACGTCGGGCGTGTCC
>CAYNOL010000271.1:0-3387 GCA_964398825.1 uncultured Ardenticatenaceae bacterium | reverse complement strand
ATGGCCAGGGCCTGGTTGCCGCTGTTTTTCTTTTTCTTCTTTTTGACGGCGGCGGGGCGGGCGGGGGCGGCGGGTGTCCAGACCTCAGAGGACGGCGGATAGGAATCCGCTGTAGACCTCTGAGCTCTTGGTTGGGCGGCCGCGGCCGGCTGCGCGCCCAGCGGCTGCAGCCACTCGGGCAGGTCGGCGCCAGGCCGGCTTTGCGCGCCCGCGGCGACTTCCACCTGCGCCTCGGCCGCGAGCGTGGTGGGCGTGTCCTGGTCGTCTTCGTCGTCCGGCGCGTCGGCCGCTTGCCAGGCGGCGGCCGGGTCGGGGGCCGAGATGGCGGCCGCCGGGGCCAAATCCGCCACCAGCACCGGCGGCAGCGCGTCGAACTCGATGCGCGCCCGCGCGTGGCTGGGGTCGAGCGCCAGCGCCTTGCTCAGATAGGCGGCGCGGCGGGCGTCGGAGTCGACGAGCTGGCTCAGCAAGTACCAGCCGTTGGCGTCGTCGGGGTTGTCGCGGACGATGCCGATGGCGATCAGCTGGGCGTGATCCATATCACCGGCGCGGACGGCGGCGATTGCGTCTTGCAGGGTGTGGCTTCGGCTCATATCGTTCCCTCTCCGGCCGCCTGGCGGCAATGGGTTATGTCAAACATTTTACCACAGCGGCGTGGGGGGGCAAGACAGTACAAAACCGGGTTTCACCCGTGCAGATACCCCTGATGCGCGTCGACGAGACGGGAGGGCACGTAGCGATCGGGGATGTCGAGGGCGCGCAGCATGGGGATGAGGTCGCAAAGCGAGAGACCCATGACGCCCAGATAGCAGCCGCTCAGCGCGGCCACGGGGCGAAAGACGGGGTGCTGGATGGCATAGCCGCCCGCCTTGTCAAACGGGTCGCCGGTCGCGACGTAGGCGTCGATCTCGGCGTCGCCGTAGTCGCGCATGGTGACCTGCGCGGTGTGGACGGCCGACGCCTCGTGCCCCTCGGCATCGGCCACGCAGACGGCCGTATGCACCTGATGGACGCGGCCGCGCAGCCGGGCGAGCATCTGCCGCGCTTCGTCGGCCGTGGCCGGCTTGCCCAGTATCGCCCCATCGAGCGCCACCGTCGTATCGGCGGCGATGACGACGCGCTGGAACACCGGGTCGGGCGGCAGCATCCCGGCCACCGACTCAGCCTTGCGGCGGGCGGTGTGCAGCACGTAGTCGGCCGCGGGCTTGTCCAGGTGGGCATCCTCATCCGCGCCCGAGACGACGATGTCGAGCGGGTAGTTCAGCAGCCCCAGCAATTCGCGCCGCCGGGGGGATCCTGAGGCGAGGATGAAGCGGATCTCGTGCATAATGAAAGAATGGGCTACGGATTCTCACGGATGAAACGGATCAGAATATCCGTTTCATCTGTTCAAATCCGTAGCCCATTCCCGCACTTACTTGACTTCGACGACCGCGCCGGCTTCCTCGAGCGCCTTCTTGGCCTCGGCCGCCTGCTCCTTGGTCACGCCTTCCATGATGGTGCCCAGACCCTCGACGGCGTCCTTGGCCTCTTTCAGGCCCAGGCTGGTCAGGGTGCGGACGGCCTTGATGACCTCGATCTTCTTCGGGCCGACTTCCTTCAACGTGACGTTGAACTCCGTCTGCTCCTCAGCCTCTTCGGCGGGGGCAGCGGCGCCGCCGCCGGCCATCATGCCGGGCATCATGCCCATCGCCATCGGAGCAGCGGCGCTGACGCCCCACTTCTCTTCCAGCTTCTTGGTCAGTTCCGCAGCTTCCAGCAGGGTCAGGCTGCTCAGGTCCTCGACGAGTTGATCCAAATTTGCCATTGTCTTATATCTCCTATCGTAAAATATCGCGTCTATGCCTCACAAACTCCACCCGATCAATCGCTTAATCGGTGAAATCTGTGGTTTCTTCTCTGTCCTAAGCCGCCGACTCAGCCGGCGCGCTGTCGTCCTTCTTGGCGTAGGCGTCCAGGACATTGACGACCTGGCGCACGCCGTTGGTGACGGCCGATACGATGCCCTGGGCCGGGGCGCTGATGAGGCCCAAAATCTGGCCGCGCAGCTGGTCGAGCGTCGGCAGGGTAGCCAGCGCCTCGATCTCGGCCGCGGTCAGCGGGCGGTCGCCCAGCAAGCCGCCGACGATCTTCAGCTTGTCGTTGGCCTTGGCCTGGTCGACCAGCACCTTGGCCAGCGTCGGCGCCTCGCCCAGCGCGAAGCTGGTGGCCACCTGGCCGTTGAGCAGATCCATCGGCGGGGCGATCTCGTTCTCTTCGAGAGCGATGCGCAGCAGCGTGTTCTTCGTCACGTTGATCTGCCCCTGGGCCTCGCTGATCTTGAGCCGCAGCGCCTCCATCTCCTTCACGGTCATACCGCCGTACTGGGTCAGGAACACGGCCGAGCTGTCCTTGAGCAGCCGACTGTACTGCTCGACTAATTCATCCTTGCGAGCTTTCTTGATTGCCAAAGGTTCTCACCTCCTAGGGATTAAATCTTTTTAACACGGATTTGGACGGATTTGGACGGATTGACACGGATAAGGAATCTGTCTTGATCCGTTTTATCCGTTTCGATCCGTAGCTGATTCCGCCAAATAAAAAGTCCTCATACCGGCTGGGCCGATATGAGGACTTACGAAACGCGGGGGCGGGCGCGTGCCCTTTCCCGTTCAGTTCGCTCAGACCCCCACCTCGGCCGGAGATTAAGGGCCACAGGCCCGCCGGCTGTCTTTGGTAGAGACAACGCGTTGAATTATATCTTCAACTACGCAAATTACAAGGTCGCTTCCTGGGTGTCCACCTTGATGCCGGGGCCCATGGTGTTGGCCAGGGTGATGCGCTGGATGTAGGCGCCCTTGGCGGCCGCGGGGCGCGCGCGCTTGACGGCGCCGATGAGGGCCGCCAGGTTGTCGTTCAGCTGCTCCTCGGTGAAGCTGGCCTTGCCGATGGGGGCGTGGATGTTGGAGGTCTTGTCGACGCGGAACTCCACACGACCGGCGCGGGCTTCTTCGATGAGGCGCGGCAGGTCGGAGGCGGGGGCCACGGTGCCGGCGCGGGGGTTGGGCATCAGACCGCGCGGGCCGAGCACACGACCCAGACGGCCGACCTTGCCCATCATCGACGGCACGGCGATGGCGACGTCGAACTCCGTCCACCCTTCCTGGATGCGCTTGATCACTTCGTCGTCGGCAACGACGTCGGCTCCGGCCTCGCGGGCCACGTTGGCGTCCTCGCCCTCGGCGAAGACGAGCACACGCACCGTCTTGCCCAGCCCATGGGGCAGCACGACGACGTCGCGCACCTGCTGGTCGGCGTGGCGCGGGTCGACGCCCAGGCGCATGTGGACTTCAACGGTGGGGTCGAAATTGGTGGTGGCCGTCTCCTTGATCAGCTTGACGGCCTCGG
>CAYNOL010000270.1:0-3391 GCA_964398825.1 uncultured Ardenticatenaceae bacterium | reverse complement strand
CTGGCGCATCAGCTGGACGCTGGGGCCCAAAGAGGTCATCCACGCCATCGCCAGCGCCGGTTCCTTCCTCGACGGCGGGGCCAACAACCCGTTCCAGGCCGAAGCGCTCAGCCTGCTGGAGCCGGAGCACGTCCAGCAGGAGACGGCCGCCATCCAGGCCGCCTTCCGCGCCAAGCGGGACTACACGCTCGACCGGCTGTACAAGATGGGCATCACGGTGGAGGTGGAGCCGGCGGGGACGTTCTACGTTTGGGCCAACCTGTCGCAACTGCCGCCACCGCTCAACGACGGCTTCCAGTTCTTCGAGGCGGGGCTGGCGGAGAAAGTCATCACCGTGCCGGGGGTCTTCTTCGACGTCAACCCCGAAAAGCGCCGCACCTACGCCCGCTACCGCAAATACAGCCGCATCAGCTTCGGCCCCGAGATGGAAGTAGTGGCGCGGGGATTAGATGCGTTGGAGCGGGTTATAAAGGGGAGGGGGTGATGGGGGAAGCGGGACTGGGAGACTGAGAGACTGTGGCTCCCAGTCTCTCAGTCTCTCAGTCTCTCAATCTCTCTATCTCCCAGTCCCCCAAAAACATCAAGGCCGCGGGTTTCCCCGTGGCCTTGATTAACCATTACTCTTTCGTGTGGCTCCAGTCCAGAGGTGGTGGGTATGGCGTTGCCCGTCTACGGAAAGCAGTACCGAGTTGGCCTGGCGCTTGCTTTCTATTGATAGGGTACGCATTTTGGGGGGCGGGGTTGAGTGTCGAATGTCACCCTCTGGTTATGACATTTGTCACCTGTGGTGGAGCGACCCGGCCGCCGAATTAGTATCCAACCGCCGCCGGACGGGATAGAATTCCCCTCACCCATGATGAACCCGTTTCTGATCATCGTCTCGGCCGCTCGCCGCGCGTTCGATGTCTATTACCACGCCGTGGCGCTCAGCGCGGTGTGGGTGTTCGCCCAGTTCCTCATCATCCCCGGCCCGCCGGCGACGGCCATGCTGTTCGCCATGGCCCGCGACACCCACGACGGCTACCGCTGGAACGCGGGCAGCGTCGCCCGCGCCTTTCGGGAGCTGTTCGTGCCGGGGTGGTTGTGGGCGCTGCCCAATGTGCCGGCGGCGGTGGCGCTGGCGTGGCTGCCGTTCTCGGCGGCGTGGGGTGGCGGGGGCGCGGCGGCCGTCGCGGCGCGGGTGGGTTGGGTGGCGTTGGCGGTGGCCTGGCTGGGGGTCAATCTGTTCTACTGGCCGGCATGGCTGGCGGCCGAACGGCCGGGCGTCCGGCGCGGCTACGCCGGCAGCCTTCGGTTCTGGCGACGTCGGCCGGTGGTGGGGCTCTACGTGCTGCTGGTCTGTGGGCTGGTGGCGCTGCTCTGCCTGCCGTTCGTCGTCCCGCTCATCCTCGGCGTCGCCTTCTGGGTCGCCCTCTCGGCTGAGACGGCTTTCCGACGGACGAAGAGAAGAGATGGAGCCACAGATTACACAGATTTTTAAGAAGAGGCTGGGAGACTAAGAGACTGGGCGATTCTCAATCTCTCAATCTCTCACTCTCTCAATCTCTTCTTCTTAATCTGTGAAATCCGTGCAATCTGTGGTTTAACCCTCTTAAGGATAACTCGGCGGGATCATCGTCAGGGGGTCGATATTCACGCCCAGGCGTTTGTCGAAGACGTTGAGGTGGGTGTGGTAGCCGCAGTTGCGGCCGGCGCAGGAGTTGCCGTTGATGTCCAGGGTGTAGCCGATGTTGCTCTCCGTGCCGATGGGCTGCCCGGCCAGCACCTGCTCGCCGACGGCCGGGGTGTAGACGCCGTGCAGGTAGAGCACCACGAAGTTGTCATTCTCGATCTGAATGAAGGTATTGCCCCACTGGTCATAGCCGCTGCCGCTGACGACGCCGTTGATGATCGACTTGATGACCGCCCCGTTGCCGGCGGCGATGTCGATGGCGTGGTGGCCGTAGGAGTTGCCGTGGATACCCTGGGTCAGGAAGTACTCGTCATAGGGCAGCGCCACAGTGACGTGCCACATCGGATCGGCCGACGGGTCGGGCGCTTGCTCCAGCACCGGCACGGCCTCGGGTGCCGGGGTCATCACCGCCACCGGCGTGCCTTCGGCGTTGGTCGTCGCCCGCGACGGATCCCCCTCGCCGGCCCAGCCGCGAACGATATTGACGGCGAACAGCAGCAGCAACGCCACCCCCGCCAGAGACATGGCGTCGAATCGACTTTTCATCAGCGCACCTTACTCAACTCCCAAGATTTTCGAGGCGTCTGTATTATAGAACATTTGTGCGTATAAGCAAGCCCCGAATCGGAGTTTCGGGCGTCTATTCCATTCGTAATTCGTAATTCTCCCCCGCTTGTCCCCCCCACCTATCTCAAGTACAATGTCCCCATCTTCCCTGAGTGCCCTAATATCACGTCTTTGGTCAGGAGTGATCTATGTTTCGGCGGTCTCAACCTCAATTGACTGAAACAATCGACATGTTGCGCGAGAAGAATTTGAAGCGGTTTACCGACGTCTATACCAGCGACGGCGAGCGCATCGGCATCGCCATGCGCTTCGTCCATCGCCCCATCGAGGACGTCAACGAAGCGATGCGCCTCTACCGCAGCTATCTCATCGTCCAGAGCATCGTCCTGGGCGGCTTCACCTACGTCCCCACGGTCTACATCGGTGAGTACGACCCGCTGGGCAACCGCCTCAACCTGGCGGTGAGCCTGGCGACGCTGGAAGACGAGACCTGGAACCGGGAGCCCGACTTCGCGGCGCGCGGGCTGGGGGTCTACGAGGAGCTGCCCGAATAAGAAGAATCTTTTTTTCGCGGATTCTCGCGGATCCGGACGGATAAGACGGATATCTCCTTATCCGTGAAATCCGTCATCATCCGCGAAAATCCGTGGTAAAAGGATTATCCATACGGGTCGGCGGGGCCGCGGTCGTCGGAGAGGGAGCGCGTGGAGCGGCGGGTCATCGCCTCGATGGCGTCCGCCAAATGCTCGTCGGCGATGTTGTAATCCCCCCTCTCGGCGCGCAGCTTGTGGGCTTCCAGCAACACCTCGGCGTGGCTATAGCCCACCGGCGGCTCGAACTTGTAATTCGCCAGCTCGATCAAAAAGCCCAATGGGTCGCGGAAGTAGATCGAGTACATGAACCCCCGGTCTACCTCGCCGCTGTGGTGGATGCCGCGCTCGTCGAGTCGCGCCACCACCTGCGTATAGACGGCCCGCGACACGTTGAAAGCGATGTGGTGGACGGCGCCGATCACCTCCGGCGTCGGCCGCTTCTCCGGCACGCGGTCCTCGCGCGTGAAGACGGTGATGAGCCGCCCGTCGCCGGGGTCAAAATAGAGCTAGTTCGATTCACAAAGCAACGGCCGATATGATGGTCTCCTCGCGCATCATT
>CAYNOL010000269.1:0-3428 GCA_964398825.1 uncultured Ardenticatenaceae bacterium | reverse complement strand
CCGGGGCCAGCCCCATCGACGGCTCGTCGAGCAGCAGCAGCTTCGGCCGCGACATCATCGCCCGGCCCATGGCCAACATCTGCTGCTCGCCGCCCGACATCGTGCCGGCCAGCTGCGTGCGCCGCTCCTTCAGCCGGGGAAACAGCTCATAGATCTTCTCGATGTCGGCCTGGATCTCCTTGTCCTTGCGGTGGAACGCGCCCATCTCCAAATTCTCCAGCACCGACATGCGGGCGAACACGCCGCGCCCCTGGGGCACCATGGCGATGCCGCGCGAGGCCAGTTGGCTGGGCTTGTAGCGGTTCAGCGGGTCGCCGTCGAAGGTGACCGAGCCGGTCGTCGGCCGCATCAGGGCGCAGATGGTGCGCAGCGTGGTGGTCTTGCCCGCGCCGTTGCCGCCGATGAGGGTGACGATCTCCCCGGTCTCGACTTTCAGTGAGATACCCTTCAGGGCGTGGATTTTGCCGTAATAGGCATGTACGTTGTGCAGTTCCAGAATGCTCATGCGCCCGGCTCCTGTTGCGCCGCCTCAATGTCCTCGACCCGCAAGTGGGCGGCGCCCGCCGCGCCACGGCCGAGGTAGGCTTCAATGACTCGCGTGTTCTGCTGGATGTCGGCCGGCGAACCCTCGGCGATCTTCTCGCCGTAATCCAGCACGGTGATGTGCTCGGAGATGCCCATGACGACGCGCATGTCATGCTCGATGAGCAGCACGGTGATGCCGACCTTGTCGCGCAGATTGCGGATGAACTCCGTCGTCTCGGCCGTCTCGCTCGGGTTCATGCCGGCCGTCGGCTCGTCGAGCAGCAGCAGCTTCGGCCCGCCGGCCAACGCGCGCGCGATCTCCAGCCGTCGCTGGTCGCCATAGGGCAGATTGCGCGAGAGGGTATCTCCCTTGCCGCGCAGCCCGACGAAGTTCAACAGCTGGTTGGCCTCGTACTGCGCCTTCTCCTCTTCCACCTTGGTTCCCCGCAGCTTGATAACCGGCCCGAACCAGGGAGAGTGGAGCCGCGGCTCCATGCCGGCCAGGATGTTCTCGATGGCCGACATCTGTGAGAAGAGGCGGATGTTCTGATAGGTGCGGGCAATGCCAAGCTTGGTGATCTGATCCGGAGAGCGATCCTTGATCGACATGCCGTCGAAGACGATATCCCCTTCGTCGATCTTGTAGAAGCCTGTGATGCAGTTGAAGAAGGTCGTCTTGCCCGCGCCGTTGGGGCCGATGATGCTGACGATGCTGTTCCGTGGAATGGCAAAGCTCAGGTTGTTGACGGCCACCAGACCGCCAAACCGCTTGGTCACGTTCTTTGTTTCGAGTATGTTGGTCATAACAGCACCTCTAGGCCGCTGGTTGCGGGTCGTCGGCCCCGGCCAGCAGCGCTTCCTCTTCGGCGGCGTGCATCTCGCGCCGGGTGATGGCCGACGGCCACAACCCCTCGGGCCGGACGAGCATCATCAGGATGAGCAGCGCGCCGTACATCAGCAGCCGGTACTCTTCAAATTCGCGCAACAGCACGGGCAAGCCCACCAGCACGAACGCGCCCAGCACGACGCCGGGCAAGCTGCCCAGACCGCCGACGATGACGACAGCCAGAACGTTGATCGAGATGAGCAGCTCGAAGCTGTTGGGGAAGACGGAGCCGATGCGCGTGGCGAAGAGCGCCCCGGCCAGACCGGCAAAGCTGGCGCCGATGGAGAAGGCCAGCAGCTTGGTGGCCACCAGATTGATGCCCACTGCCTCGGCCACGTCCTCGTCCTCGCGCATGGCCATCCAGCGGCGGCCGAGCCGGCCGTCGCGCAGCTGTCCGGCGATGTACCAGGCCAGGATGCAGGCGGGCAAAATGAGGTAGTAGAAGTGCTGCGACGAGATGAACTGGAACTCACCGATGGTGGGGCGGCCGATGTTGAGGATGCCCTGCGCGCCGCCGATGACCGGCTTGAGCAAGTCGGAGCGCACCAGCACGCGGATGATCTCGCCGAAGCCCAGCGTCACGATAGCCAGATAGTCGCCGCGCATGCGCAGCACGGGCACGCCCAGAATGAGGCCGGCCACCGTGGCGGCCAGCACGGCGATGGGCACCGCCACCCAGAAGCTCAGGCCCATGCCCAGCGCGCCGGTAGAGGTCAGCAACGCCGTCACGTAGGCGCCGATGGCGAAGAAGGCCACATACCCCAAGTCTAGTAGACCGGCGAAGCCGACGACGATGTTGAGCCCCAAAGCCATGAGCACGAAGATACCCACCTGATCGAGCACGTCGGTCAGGAAGACGCCCAGGATTCGCGGCAGCACGAGCAGCAAGAGCAGCAAGATGAGCGTGGCGATGCGACGCGTGCGCTGCGTCTGCTGGGGCGACATGGCCGCCTGGCGACGGGCGAAGGTCTCGCGGCCGCTCAGATTCCAGTAGAACGAAATGAGGAGGGCGATGACGAACACGGCGATCGCCGCCATGGTGGTGATGCCTTTGGTTCCGAACAGGGTGCGGACAGTGCTGCGCTCCAAAAACTGGTTAGCGATGTTGAGCGGCACGTCGGAGAAGAGGGCGAAGATGGCTGTGGTGGTCAGCGCGGTGATGAGCGGACGCCGGACGTTTTCCGGCACCAGATGAATGGCCGCGCCGATGAGACCCAGCGCGCCCATTTGACCGGCCAGCAGCGCCGCGCCCAGACCCGTCGGCCGTCCGCTGGCCAGAATGCCGATGAGTTTGGGCGAGATGTTGACGAAATAGGAGCGAATCCCCGGCCAGCTCGTGGCCAAGAGGATGAGCAGAATAGCCGGGAGAGCGGCCAACAAGCCCACCAGAAGCCCGTTCATCAGCTTAATCACCAGGGGGCGATCAGCGTGACGTTGCACCACGATGTAACCGGCGTAGAGAGCCGGGATGTAGAGCAACAGCTGCCCCAGAGTCAGGACGCCGACGATGAGCGACCGCTCATTGAACGCCTCAACCATGCCGATGACGCTGACCACCAGGACCAACAGGCCCATGAGAATGCCGATGCGGAGTACACGTCGCCAGATATTGTTTGCCATGTTGTCTCCTCTAGGCCTTCTTTTCGGCCAGCGGTTCGCCGATGATACCTTGCGGCCGGAAGATGAGGACGAGCACAAGCAAGGTGAAAGCGGTGACGTCCTTTAGCTGGTGGGCGCCGGGGATGCCCAACCCTTCCAGGAAGAGAGGCGGCCCAACGGCTTCGATGAGGCCCAGGAAGAGGCCGCCGAGCGCCGCGCCGGGGATGCTGCCGATGCCGCCCAGCACCGCGGCCGTGAACGCCTTGATGCCCGGCACAAAGCCCATGAAGAAGTTGGCCTGCCGGAAGACGAGCGCCCACAGGACGGCGGCGATGCCGGCCATGGCCGCGCCGACGGCGAAGGTGATGGCGATGGTGCGGTCTACATCGATGCCCATCAGCGTCGCCACGTCCTTGTC
>CAYNOL010000268.1:0-3435 GCA_964398825.1 uncultured Ardenticatenaceae bacterium | reverse complement strand
CCTTCAGCACGCACGGCAGCCCGATGTAGTCGAGCAGCATGTCCCAATCGATCGGGTAGCGCAGGTTGCGCAGGCTCTCGTCGTGGACGATGCCGGGCACATAATCCTTGTTGGGCAGCACGACGGTCTTGGGGTGGGCCACGCCGAGACGAGTGGCCAGTGAGGCCTCGAAGAACTTGTCGTCGGCCGTCCACATGAACGGATTATTGACAACCGTCGTGCCCTGCAGCACGGCGTTCTTCAGGTGCGAGCGGTAGTAAGGCACCTCGTGGGAGATGCGATCCACGATGACCGCGTACTCGCTCGGCTCGTTCATGAACGTGCCACCCAGCTTGACGAATTCGGCCGTGACGCCCGCCCGCCGTCGATTCACCTCTTCGATGAACGCCGGGGGAAATGACCACTCCCTGCCTACCAACAATCCGACTTTCAGTGCCATGGTATTACTCCTCAATGCGAGTCTAAAGGCCGAACGCCAACTCTCCCACTCTCTCTGTCTCTAAACCCCAATCCTTAGTCATGCCCACCCACATACAACCGGATCATCTTGTGCCACCACGGCCAGTCGTGGGCCCAGCCGTCCCAAAGGCGCAGCGCGTTGCCGATGCCCTTGTTCCACAGGGCGGCCGACAGCTGCTCGCTGCTGTAGCGCAGCCCATCGTCTTGCCCCACGGCCAGGATGATGTCCTGCCGCCGCAACAGCTCCAGCCGGCGCCAATCGTGCTCGCCGCTGATGAAGTCGATCGGGTTGTTGAAGTAGATGTTCTCGTCGTAATGGCCGTCGGTCCAGCGGCTGATCTCGTAGATTCCGCTGAAGCCGAGAGCGCGGCCGACGAGATCGGGGTGGCGCAGGGCAAAATTGAGCGCGTGGTAGGCCCCAAAGCTGGCGCCGACGGTGATCATGAACGGGTTGCCGTTCTTCTGGCGCGACAGCGGCAGCACCTCGTTCGCCAGATAGTTGTCATACTCGATCTGTCGCCAGGCGCGCGCCCCCGGGTGCTTCCAGCGGGCGTACCAGCTTTCCGAGTCCACGGAGTCGACGCAATAGGCTTGCAGATTGCCGCTGTCGATCATGTCGCCAAGGGTGTTGAACATCCCCCGGTCTTCCCATTCATAGAAGCGGCCCATCGAGGTGGGGAAGACGAGCATCCGCGCCCCCGCATGACCGACGATAAGCAACTCCATATCCCGCCCCAACGACGGGCTATACCAGCGGTGATGTTCGCGATGCATCGGCTATTGATTCCCTCTCCTGTGCGATTTGCGGCCCGCCGGCCAGGTGGCCCATGGCGGCGGGTAGTTAGCGTGGGATTCTAACATAGGAAATCGGAGAGCGCATAGCTTAACGAGGGGAAAATGGAAACGAAACAGGCCCGGTCGGTCGGCCGGGCCTGGACAGGTGGAGACAGGCGCCGACTTAGCCGCCGGCGGCCACGCCCTGGATGCCGCCCTCGGTCAGCGAGCTGACGTCGAGCAGCTTGTCGGCCTCTTCAGGGGTGATGTACCCCTTCTCGATAACCACCTCGCGCACGGTGCGGTTCGTCGCCAGCGCTTCCTTGGCCACCTCGGCCCCGCGCTGGTAGCCGATGACCGGGTTCAGCGCCGTCACCAGAATGGCGTTCTTCGCCAGCCAGCCCGTCGCCTTCTCGGCGTTGGCCGTCACCCCGACGAGGCAGAAGTCGATGAAGGCATTGACCGAGTTGATGATGACGTCCATGCTCTGGAACAGGTTGTAGGCGATGATCGGCATCATCACGTTCAGCTCCAGTTGCCCCGCTTGGCCGGACAGCATGACCGTCAGGTCGTTGCCCATGACCTGGAACATGGCCATGTTGAGCATCTCGGCCATGACCGGGTTCACCTTGCCGGGCATGATCGACGAGCCGGGCTGCACGGGGGGCAGGCGGATCTCGTCGAGCCCCGTCGTCGGCCCCGAAGCCAGCAGCCGGAAGTCGTTGGCGATGCGCGTCAGGTCCTGGGCCAGCGTGCGCAGCGCGCCGCTGAAATGCACCGGGTCGGCCATGCTCTGCATCGACTCGAACAGGTTGTCGCTCTCGTGCAGCTCGATGCCGCTCAGACGGCTGAGCACATCCACCATGCGCGGGTGATACTCCTTGTGAGCGTTGAGGCCGGAGCCGGTGGCCGTGCCGCCGATGCCCAGGCGGCGCAGCCCTTCGGCCGCCTCGCGGATCTTGTCGGCGTTGCGCTCAATCGAGCGCGCGTAGGCCCCGAACTCCTGCCCCAGACGCACCGGCACGGCGTCTTGCAGGTGGGTGCGGCCGCTCTTGACGATGCCGTCGAACTCCTGCGCCTTGGCGTTCAGCTCGCTCGCCAGCCGGTCGAGCGTCGCCAGCAGCTCTTCCAAACGCCACAGCGCGCCCAGCCGGATGGCCGTGGGGATGGTGTCGTTGGTCGATTGGGCCATGTTGACGTGGTCGTTGGGGTTCACCGGCTTGCCCGCGTCCTCAAGGCCGAAGCCGAGGATCTCGTTGGCGCGGTTGGCGATGACCTCGTTGACGTTCATGTTGTGGCTGGTTCCGGCGCCGGCCTGGATGGGATCGACGACGAACTGGTCGGCGAAGCGGCCGTCCAGGATCTCGTCACCGGCCTGAATGATGGCGTCGGCCAACTCCCGCCCCTTGATCGTGCGGCCGCCCGCTTCCTTGTCCTGGAACAGGTTCAGGTCGCGGTTGACCTCGGCCGCGGCGCGCTTGATCAACGTCATAGACCAGACAAACGCCGGGTAGGGGCGCAGGCCGGTGATGGGGAAGTTATGGATGGCGCGTTGCGTCTGCGCGCCCCAGTACGCCCCCTTGGGCACACGGACTTCGCCCAGGGAGTCCTTCTCAATGCGAAATTCTTCTGCCATAGTCGACTACCTCTCTCAAAAATAAAAGAACCGAATTAACTAACCGGGATCAGTCAGTTAATTCGGTTCAGGTGCAGATAAGAATGATGGCGTCCGGCCGGGCCGGGCGAATCATCGGGCCAAGGCCCTTACATATTTAATGCGTCGTAGCCCGGGCCTTCGGAGAAGAAGGCGTAGTTGGCCGGAATATCTTCGGTCAGGTCGAGCACTTCGCCACCCGCCAATTGCTTGGCGTTGAGGAGCTTGACGTAGTGACCGTCGATCTCGCCCTCGAACGGCACGCCGTCGGGGAGCTCTTCCTTCGTGCCGCCAATCCAGACGCCCGGCGGCGCGACGAAATCAAACGGGACCTCTTCTTCGGGGAAGATGGCCTCATAGGGGCACTCCGGCACGCACGCGCCGCAGTCGATGCACGTATCCGGGTCGATGTAGAGCAGTGGCCACTGCTCTTCCGGCTGACCCAGAACCATGCATTCAACTGGGCATACTTCGACGCATGCCGTGTCACGCAGGCACAACCGGGTAATGATGTGGGTCATGTACTGTCTCCTTGGTTACATCCCCTT
>CAYNOL010000267.1:0-3462 GCA_964398825.1 uncultured Ardenticatenaceae bacterium | reverse complement strand
CTGATCAGCGGGGTGGCGCGCTGGTACGTCGACATCATCCGCAACACGCCGCTGCTGCTGCAGCTGTTCTTCCTGTTCTTCGCCGTCATCCTGGCCTTTCCGCCCATTCGACAGGCCAGCCAGCTGTTCGGCCTGCCCATCTACCTGAGCCAGCGCGGCATCGACTTGCCCCGGCTGGTGCGCATGCCGTCGTTCACGACGTGGCTGCTGTTCATCGTCGTGGGCGTGGCGCTGGGGCTGATCGTTCGCTGGTGGCTGGGCCGCCGCGAGCGGGAGACGGAGCGTTCGTACAACCGGCCGCTGTGGTTTTTGGTGGCGCTGCTGGCCGTGGCCGTGCCCGGCTGGTTCATCACTTCGAGCATTGCCGCCGATAATCAGGCGTTCCTGGCCCCCCAGAGCGCGGGCATCACCTCGCTGGACGATTTGGAAGCGTCGGCAAGGGCCGCAGTGGGGCTGGATGACCTGGGCGACCTCGACGCGGCCGTGGCCGACGGCACCGTGACCAGCGAGCAGCTGGAAGCGGCCACCGTCACCTTCTGCTCTGTGCAGAACGCCCCGGCGGAGACGAACATGGCCGCCGAGCTGCGCCGCCGCAACATCCCCTATGAGGTGGAGCGCTCCCGCGACATCGGCCGCGCCGCCGGGGCGTATGCCGACGGCGAGTGCGGCTTGCTCGTCGCCCCCCGCGCGGAGCTGGCGGGCCGGCAGCCCGAGGTGGACGCGGCCGTGCCCAGCGCGCTCGTCGGCGTGCGCGAGACGCCGCTCCGGCTGTCCATTCCGCGCATCGAGGGGCTGAACTTCGTCGGCGGCATCAAGCTGTCGCCCAACTTCGCCGCCATTCTCATCGGCCTGACCGTCTACACCGGCGCCTTCATCGCCGAGATCGTCCGCGCCGGCATTCAGTCCGTGGCCAAGGGGCAGACCGAGGCGGCACGGGCGCTGGGGCTGAGCGAGACGCAGCGGCTGCGGCTGGTGGTGTTGCCCCAGGCGCTGCGGGTCATCATCCCGCCACTGACCAGCCAATACCTGAATCTGACCAAGAACTCCAGTCTGGCCATCGCCGTGGGCTTCCCCGACTTGTGGTCGACGGCCTTCACGACGCTCAACCAGTCGGGCCGGGCCATTCAGGTCTTCCTGATCGCCATGGGCACCTACCTGATCTTCAGCCTGTTGATCTCCTTCTTCCTGAACTGGTATAACCGCCGCATAGCCCTGGTGGAGAGGTAGCATGTCAACCTACGTCAACAATCTCCAAACATTCCTGCGGGGCGACACAGGCCACTTTAGCTGGCGCCACTTCATCCGCGAACATATCTTCAGCAGCTGGCTGTTCGTCGTCTGGCTGGCCGTGCTGCTCTACATCACCTATCGTGTCGTTGCCGGGCAACTGGCCGACGCGCCCGTGACCACGCTCGTCATCCTGCTCATCTGGGCGGTGACGGTGGCCATGACGGCCGTCAGCAACGTGCTCCATCGCCACACCCCGGCCACCTACTGGCTGAGCAACAACCTCTACAACTCCATCTCCAGCACCCTCATCTCGCTGCTGCTGGTGCTGCTCATCGTGGGGGCGCTGCGGGGGTTCATCGGCTGGGCGTTCATTCGCGCCAGCTTCTCCACCGAGCCTGAGATCGCCGCGCAGAACCGGGCACGCTGGGACAATCCGGGGGCCAACTGGGGCGCGGTCATCGACAACTTCCGCAACCTCATGGTCTTCCGCTTTCCGCGCGACGCCGACTGGCGGCTGTGGGCGCTGCTGTTGTGGAACGCGCTGCTGCTCGTGCCCAGCACCTTCGTCTTCAGCCGCGAGGTTTACCGGCGCTCCCGCCTGCGCCGCGTGCTGACACTGCTGTGGCTCATCACCCCCGTCATCGCTTTCGTGCTGCTGGTGGGTGTGGGCAACTCCGGCCCGCTGCGCCGGTTGAACCCCGACATCGCCTGGGGCGGTTTGCTGTTGACCATTGTCACGGCCGTCTTCGGCATTTTGGCGTCGTTCCCGCTGGGGTTGATGCTGTCGCTGGGCCGCCGCAGCAAGATCCGCGGTGTGCCGGGCTGGCTGACATGGCTCATCGTCGCCCCGCTGACGCTTTACTTGCTGGTGACACGGACGCTGCCGGACATCCAGTCGGCCACCGGCCTGGGGCAGCAGATCATCTCGCTGTGGCCGCTGATATTGCCGATTGGCGCTTTCCTCTTCATGCGCTACTTCCAGGGCAATGTCGTGGCCATGATGAGCACGCTCTACATCGAGGTTGTGCGCGGCGTGCCGCTCATCACCGTCCTGTTCATGTCGATCATCCTCTTCCCCATCTTCCTGCCGCCGGGCATGGAGGTGCTGTCGACGTGGCGCGTGCTGGCGGCCGTCACCTTCTTCGCCGCCGCCTATCTGGCCGAGAACGTGCGCGGCGGCTTGCAGTCCATTCCCAAGGGGCAGTACGAGGCGGCCGACGCGCTGGGTCTGGGCACGGCGCGCAAATACCGGCTCATCATTCTGCCCCAGGCGCTGCGGGCCGTCATCCCGGCCATCGTCGGCCAGTTCATCGGCCTGTTCAAGGACACGACGCTGGTCGAGACGGTGGGTCTGATCGAGCTGCTGGGCGTCGCCAACCTCATCTCGGCCCAGCCCGACTGGCTGGGCGTGCGGCGCGAGCCCTACGTGTTCATCGCCCTCATCTACTTCATCGGCAACTTCCTGATGGCGACTTACAGCCGCCGGCTGGAGCGGCGTTTGGGCGTGGGCGAGCGATAATCGCCCGGCCGCCCGGAACAACAAGGATTAATCATGGAACAAGAGAAGCATCGTCACGAACACCCGACGGACCACAGCCACACCCACGCGCGCACCCACACGACGGACGAGATCATCATCTGCCGCGACGTGCACAAATGGTACGGTGAATTCGAGGCGCTGAAGGGCGTCAGCATGACGGTCAAGCGCGGCGAGGTAGTGGTCATCATCGGCCCGTCGGGCTCGGGCAAATCGACATTCATCCGCACCATCAACCGCCTGGAGGAGCATCAGGCGGGGGAGATCATCGTCGACGGCATCACGTTGAGCCACGACATCCGCAACATCGCCGAAATCCGGCGCGAGGTGGGCATGGTCTTCCAGCAGTTTAACCTGTTTCCCCACCTGACGGTGCTGGAGAACGTGATGCTGGCCCCCATCCACGTGCGCAAGTGGGACCGCACCCAGGCCGAGGAGCGGGCCATGCATTGGCTCAACCGCGTGGGCATTCCCGAGCAGGCGAGCAAGTACCCCGGCCAGCTCTCCGGCGGCCAGCAGCAGCGCGTGGCCATCGCCCGCACGCTGTGCATGGAGCCCCACATCCTGATGTTCGACGAGCCGACCTCGGCCCTCGACCCGGAGATGATCAAAGAGGTGCTCGACGTGATGCGCGACCTGGCCGTGTCGGGCTACACCATCCTGGCCGTGACGCACGAGATGGGCTTTGCCCGCAC
>CAYNOL010000266.1:0-3517 GCA_964398825.1 uncultured Ardenticatenaceae bacterium | reverse complement strand
TTGTAGAGGTCAGGCAACCGGGATAGGCTTAACTGGAAACATGTGGCGTAACTCTCCCGGTTGCCTGACCCGTCTTCCCTCGGTTTTGAAAGCTTAAGAACAAGAAACCGAGTTTTCAAGAAAAAACTCGGTTTCGGGTGAATACCATGAAAATAATCCTCTTCTCTGATGTCCACGGCAACTTCAACGCGCTGCAGGCTGTTCTGATCGACGCTGAGCGGCACGAACCCGATCTCATCATCTTCGCCGGCGACCTGTGCCTGATGGGGCCGAGCCCCGGCGAGTGTCTGCGCCTCGTGCGTGGGCGGCGGCTGCCGGCGGTCGTCGGCAACACCGACGGCTGGCTGGCCGGCATCGGCAACCCGCCCGAACAGGCCGCGGCCGCGCTGGCGTGGACGCGCGCCCAGCTGACGGCCGATGATTTGGCGTGGCTCGGCCGGCTGCCGTTCGGGCTGCGCGTCTCCCCCACCGGCCGGGCGGCCGACGACCTGCTCATCGTTCACGCCAACCCGCGCGACGTCAACGACATCATCTACCCGGCCGAGCCGGATCAGCAGGCCCGCTGGGGCGACGTGCGCCAGCCCGACGCCGCGCTGCGGCCGCTGCTGGCGGGCGTCGACGCGGCCGTGCTCGCCTTCGGCCACCTGCACATCCCAAGTATTCGGACGGTGGACGGCCTGACGCTGGTCAACGTCGCCTCGGTCAGCATGCCCGGCGACGGGGACGGCCGGGCCAAGTACGCGCTGCTGGCGTGGGACGGCCACGGCTGGTCGGCCGGCCACGGCTGGTCCATCAGCCACCATCGCGTGGGGTACGACGTCGCCGCCGAGGCGGCCGCCTTCCGCGAGCGGCGGCCGCCGGGCTGGGAGCAGGCAGTCGCCGCGCTGGAGCAGGACGGGTACTATTATCCGCAGCGGGTCTGAGTGACGAGTGACGAGTGACGAGTGGATTGGAACGTCACATGTCCGGCGGGTAATCGGCAACGTCGGGCTGGGCGGTGTCGGCCGTCTCGCCCGTGCGCGGCAGCACGCTGAAGCTGCCGTCGGCTTCCATGATAACCGCCTCGACCCTGCTCAACCGGGCATACCCTTTGGCGCGAATGGCGGCGCGGACTTCCTTTTCGGTCAGCCGCTGTTGGCGCAGCGGCTCGTCGAGCATCCGGCCCTGATAGAACAGCAGCGTCGGCTCGGCTTTGACCAGTCGGCTAAAGGCCGGCCAGCGCACCGATAACCAGGCCACGATGAATTGCAGAACGATGAGCAGCACAAAAGCGGCCAGCCCTTCCAGCAGGGGAACGTCTTTGGAGAGCAGAATCGACGACAATACAGAGCCGATGGCGACGGTGACGACGAGGTCAAAGGCGTTGAGTTCGGTCAGCGAGCGCTTGCCCGACGTGCGCAAAATGACGATCAGCGCGATGTAGGCCAGCGTGCCGACGAGTACGATCCGGAAGATCCCGAACCAGGATTCAAAGAACAATGAAGGCATGTTCGCTCCTTTAGATGAGAGTGGGTGAACGATCACATATGAGCGGCGGCCGGATTCTACCACAGCCGACAGTTGGCAAGCGGCCCCGCTTGCGCCAATGATTGGGTATGGGTTAAGATCAACACCCTAAACTCACCCAGGAGATAGCGGATATCTATGACCAACAAGGAAGCGATCAAGGCCAAGTTGACGGCCGCGCGCGAGGAGTTGCTGGCGGCGCTGAGCGGGCTGAGCGACGAGCAGTGGGCGGCCAAAGCATACAGCGAGGGATCGGAGTGGCAGGTGGCCGACATACTGCGCCACTTGGCCGACACGGAGCGGGGGATGATCAACCTGATGACGCAGATCAGGGCGGGCGGCGAGGGCGTGCCGGCCGACTTTGACTTGGCGCGCTGGAACCAGCGCGCCGTCAACAAGCTGGCCGACAAATCACCCCAGGAGCTGTTGGACAGCATGGCCGAAAGCCGCGCCGCCCTCTTCGCCTTTATCGACGGTCTGGAAGACGAGGATTGGGGCAAGAAAGGCCGCCACGCCAGCATGAAGATCATGACCATCGAAGAGGTGTGCCACCTGATGGCGGATCATGAGCGGTTGCATCTGGCGGGCGTTCGGGAAGCCATCACAAAAGTGGGTAGTTAGACCTGACAGGTGGGCGTGCCGTCATGGCCGTTTGTCCATTCAATGCGTTAACGCGCGCCCTCCTGTCGGGTCTCTAGGGTGGGACAGCACCTAACCTCCCGAATCGGGCGGTGAGGGACGCTTCATATTGAAGACGTCCGTCGCGCGGGCATAGCCGTCGCCGGCCAGGCGGCCGATGGGGCGCAGCGCTTCCAGATCGATGCGGCCGTTGTCATAGATGTCGTCGCGCACGTGGATGCATTGCACACGGCCGAAGATCGTCGCCCCGCCGCCCGGCTGGTCGCTGATGACGACGATGCGCTCCAGCACGCACTCGAACGACACCGGCGCCTCGGCCACGCGGGGCACGCGGATGGTCCGGCTGGGCGCGGGGGTCAGCCCGGCCCACTCGAACTCCGACCGGCCGTGGGGCAAGACAATGGAAGTCTGGTTCATCGCCTCGGCCGTCTCCTCGTTGGTGATGTTGATGACGAACTCCGGCACCTCTTCGATGTTGCGCCATGAGTCTTTCTTGCGGCCGTTGCCATGCACACCGGGGCAGAACAGCAGCGTCATCGGCGTGGGGCAGACGATGGTGAAGTAGGAGAACGGGGCCAGATTCAACCGGCCGGCGGCGTCGATCGTGCTGACCCAGGCGATGGGCCGGGGCAGGACGGCACCGATGAGCAGCCGGTAGCGGTCGTGGTGGGTGATTTCGTTGGCATCTAGTATCATGATAGTGGAGACCTCAGAGGTGGCGCGAGCAGCTGTCTAACTGACCACAGGCGTGTCAGCGCCACCTCTGAGGTCTAATGCTTTATTTCGGCAGCCAGCTATAGACGTACCCCTCATCTTCCATCTCGCGCGCGTAGCGAGTCAGGCGCAGCGGACGGAAGGTGTCGACCATGACGGCCAGCTCCTCGGTGCGCTCCTTGCCGATGGAGCCCTCATAGGTGCCGGGGTGCGGGCCGTGGGGGATGCCGTTGGGGTGGATGGTGAACGACGCCCGCTCGATCCCCTTGCGCGACATGAAATCCCCCTCGACGTAGTAGAGCACTTCGTCGGAGTCGACGTTGGAGTGGTTGTAGGGCGCGGGGATGGCCAGCGGGTGGTAGTCGAACAGGCGCGGCACGAAGGAGCACAGCACGTAGCCGGGGCCGTCGAACGTCTGGTGGACCGGCGGCGGCTGGTGGACGCGGCCGGTGATCGGCTCGAAATCCTCGATGTTGAAGGCGAAGGGCCACAGGTGGCCGTCCCAGCCCACCACGTCGAGCGGGTGGTGGTCGTAGACGAAGCATGTGAGCTGGTTGCGCGCCTTGATGCGCATCTCGAATTCGCCCGCTTCGTCGTGGGTCACCAGCTCGCCGGGCGGCCGGATGTCCCGCTCGCAATAGGGGGAGTTCTCCAGGAA
>CAYNOL010000265.1:0-3543 GCA_964398825.1 uncultured Ardenticatenaceae bacterium | reverse complement strand
GCTCGGCTTCGGCTGGGATGAGGTGCACGAAGAGGCCGACCGGCTGGAGCACGTCATCGGCGACGCGCTGGTCGAGCGCCTGGCCGAGTCACTGGGCCACCCGACCCACGACCCCCACGGCCACGCCATTCCCCCGGCCGACCTGTCGCTGGAGCGGCCGCCGGCCGTGTCGCTGCTGTCTCTCGGCGCGGGAGAGTCGGCCGTCGTCCGCTTCGTGCGCGACGAGGACGCCGAGCTGCTGCGCTACCTCGACGAGGTGGGGCTGCGGCCGGGGGCGGGGGTGCGCGTGCTGGCCGCCGACCTCGCGTCCGGCATTCTCGCCGTCGCCGTCGACGGCGGCGACGCCCAACCTGTGCCCATGGCCGCCGCCGCCCACGTCTTCATCACCACCGCCGACAACGAGACCGTATGAAACACCGACTGCTATTGCTACTCATCCTCATCGCCCTGCTGCCGGCCGGCTGCGGCGGCAACGCAGCCGCCCAACCCGACGACGGCCGCCTGCGCGTCGTCACCACCATCGGCCAGATCGGCGACATCGCCGCCATCGTCGGCGGCGACCACGTCCACGTCACGGCGCTCATGGGCCCGGGGGCCGACCCCCACCTCTACACCGCCAGCGCCCGCGACGTCGACAAGCTGCGCAGCGCCGACATCCTGTTCTACAACGGTCTGTTCCTGGAAGCCCAGCTGGACGAAGTGCTGGAGCAGATGGCCGAGCGGCAGACGGTCATCGCCGTCTCGTCGGGCATCGACCCGGCCCGGCTGCTGCCTTCGGCCGACTACGCCGACGAGCACGACCCCCACATCTGGTTCGAGGTGCCGCTGTGGATGTCGGCCGTAGAGACGGTGCGCGACGCCTACGTCGCCGCCGACCCGGCCCACGCGGCCGACTACGAGGCCAACGCCGCCGCCTACCTGGCCGAGCTGCAGGCGCTCCACGAGTACGTGCTGGCCCGCGCCGCGGCCATCCCCGAGGTGCAGCGCGTGCTCATCACCGCCCACGACGCATTCGGCTACTTCGGCCGCGCCTACGGCTTCCAGGTGCTGGGGCTGCAGGGCATCTCCACCGCCGCCGAAGCGGGCACGGCCGACGTGCAGCAGCTGGCCGACTTCATCGCCGGCAATCGCATCCCGGCCATCTTCATCGAGTCATCGGTGCCGGTGCGCAACGTCGAGGCGGTGCAGGCGGCCGTGCGCGACCGCGGCTTCGACGTGGTCATCGGCGGCGAGCTCTACTCCGACGCCATGGGCGACCCGGACACGCCCGAGGGCACCTATGCCGGCATGGTGCGCCACAATATCGACACCATCTACGCCGCGCTGACGGCCGCGCCGTAACCGGCAACCCATTCCATCCAACATCCATTCAATCGAGAGAAACCTATGACCGAAACAACGCACGCCATCGACGTCACCGACCTGACGGTGGCCTACCACGAGAAACCCGTCCTGTGGGACATCGACCTGCAGGTGCCGCCGGGCATCCTCATGGCCATCGTCGGGCCCAACGGCGCGGGCAAGACGACCTTCATCAAGGCGGTGCTGGGGCTCATCAAGCCGGTGGCCGGGCAGACGCTCATCTACGGCAAGCCGTACGAGCAGCAGCGTCGGCTGGTGGGCTACGTGCCCCAACGCGGCAGCGTCGACTGGGACTTCCCCACCAGCGTGCTCGACGTGGTGACCATGGGACGCTACGGCGAGCTGGGCTGGTTCCGGCGGCCGGGGCGCGACGACCGCCGCATGGCGCTGGAGGCGCTCGACAAGGTGGGCATGGCCGACTACGCCGGGCGGCAGATCAGCCAGCTCTCCGGCGGCCAGCAGCAACGCACCTTCCTGGCCCGCGCCCTCGTCCAGGACGCACTGATCTACTTCATGGATGAGCCGTTCCAGGGCGTCGACGCCACCACCGAACGGGCCATCGTCGACCTGCTGAAGGAGCTGCGCGCGGCGGGCAAATCGGTGCTCGTCGTCCACCACGACCTGCAGACCGTGCCGGAGTACTTCGATTGGGTGATGCTGCTCAACGTCAGCCGCATCGCCGCCGGGCCGGTGGACGAGGTGTTCACCGAGGACAACCTGCGCCGCACCTACGGCGGCCGCATCGGCTTCCTCTCCGGCAACGGCGATTCACCGACGGGTGGCCACGCCAACGCCGCCCGGCCCGACGCCAACCTCGCCCCGGCCGGCGGCGCGTCGTGAAGGAGCGGCCGTCATGTTCGAGCTAATCAATAACCTGCTGTTCGACTACACCATTCGCACCGTCGCCCTCGGCGCGGCCGTGCTGGGCATCGTCGCCGGGGCGCTGGGCACCTTCGCCCTGCTGCGGCGCCAGAGCTTGCTGGGCGACGCCATGTCCCACGCCGCGCTGCCCGGCGTGCTGCTGGCGTTCATGCTGACCGGCAGCAAGGCCCCCGTCGTGCTGGTGCTGGGCGCGGCCGTGGCCGGGGTGCTGGCCACCTTCCTGCTGCTGGGCATCACCCGCTACAGCCGCATCAAGGAGGACGCCGCGCTGGGCATCATCCTGTCCGTCTTCTTCGGCTTCGGCCTGGTGCTGCTCACCTATCTGCAGCGCAATCCGACGGCCGCCCAGGCGGGGCTCAACTCCTACCTGTTCGGCCAGGCGGCCACGCTGCTGACCCGCGACGTGGTCACCATGGCCGCGTTCGGCGGCGGGGCGCTGCTGGTGGTGGCGCTCCTCTGGAAGGAGTTCAAGCTGCTCAGCTTCGACCGGGACTTCGGGGCCAGCCTCGGCTTTCCGATGACCGCGCTCGACATGGGGCTGACGACGCTGCTGGTCATCGGCATCGTCATCGGCCTGCAAGCCGTCGGCGTGGTACTGATGAGCGCCCTCATCGTCGCCCCGGCGGCCGCCGCCCGGCAGTGGACCGACCGGCTGAGCGTGATGATGCTCACCGCCTCGGTCTTCGGGGCCGTCGCCGGCGTGGCCGGGGCGTTCATCAGCAGCCTCGGCACGGGGCTGTCCACCGGCCCCGTCGTCGTGCTGGTCATCAGCCTCATCGTCCTGCTGTCGCTGCTGTTCGGCGCGGCTCGCGGCTTGGTGTGGTCATGGTGGCGGCGGCGCCAGAACACGCGCCGGCTGCGCACGCGGGCGGTGCTGACCGACCTCTACGGTCTGGCTCTGCGCCACGACGACGCGCAAAATCCCCACAGCGTCGAGCTGCTGCGGGCGGCCAATTATTATCGCGGCGGCGTGCGCCACAGCCTGCGGACGCTGGCGGCCGACGGCCTGGTGCGGGAGACGTCGCCCGGTCACTGGGCGCTGACCGAGGCGGGCGTGGCCCGCGTCGTCGAGCTGCGCCGCGAGGAAAGCGACGAGTCACGCTTCGGCAACGGCCATGAGGTGACGTCCCTGCCCTGACCGCTGCCGGACCCCGCCCATCCATAAATCTACACGAAATAACGATCCAAAATGAGCGCATCCACTGAAATCCAACTCATCGCCGTCATCGTCGGCGTCGCCTGCGCGCTGCCGGGGGCGTTCCTCGTGCTGCGCCGCATGGCGATGATGAGCGACGCCAT
>CAYNOL010000264.1:0-3575 GCA_964398825.1 uncultured Ardenticatenaceae bacterium | reverse complement strand
ACAACCCCGTTGACCCCCAAAAGTGGCGCGCCGCCGACGAGGTCGGGGTTGAGCTGGTCGCGCACGCGGCGCAGCGCCGGGCGGGCCAGCAGACCGCCGAGCTTGGTCAGCGTGCCGGCCATGATGTATTTGCGGATGGTGTCGGTCATGTAACCGGCCACGGCCTCGGCCGTCTTCATCATGACGTTGCCGGTGAAACCGTCGATGACGCCCACGTCGGCCGCGCCGCGCACGAACTCCTTCGGCTCGATGTTGCCGACGTAGTTCAGCCCGCTCGCTTCCATCAGCGGGATCGTCTCCTTGATGAGCTGGTTGCCCTTGCCCTCTTCCTCGCCGTTGGAAATGAGGGCCACGCGCGGCCGCTCGATACTGTGCATCCGCTCCATGTAGACGCTGCCCATTTGGCCGAACTGGAGCAGGTATTCGGGCCTGGCGTCGGCGTTGGCGCCGTTGTCGATGAGCATGGGGTGGGTCTCGATGGGGAAGACGACGCCCAGGGCCGGGCGCAGCACGCCGGGGATGCGCCCCACCCCGGTCTGGCGCAGCGTGGCCACGGCCAGGATGGCGCCGCTGTTGCCGGCGCTGACAAAGGCGTCGGCCGCGCCTTCGCGCACCAATTTCAGGCCGGCGTGGATCGACGACTGACGCCTGTCGCGCGCGGCCGTGGTGGGGGACTCTCCCATGGCGATGGCTTCAGGCGCGTGGACCAGTTCAATGGACAGGCCTGCGGTGTCGTGGGCAGCCAGCTCGGCCGCCACGCGCGCCTCGTCGCCCACCAGGATGATCGTGCCGCCGAACTTGCGCGCAGCCATCACCGCCCCGGCCACATCCGGCCCGGGACGATCATCGCTTCCCATGGCATCGACTAAAATTCGCATACGTGTCCACTCACCCGCAAGATATTAGCGCGCATTCTATCACAAACGGGGCGTAGACTGTAAGAGGGGGGAACCACAGATTACACAGATTGCACAGATTTTTAAGAGGAGACTGGGAGACTCAGAGATTGAGAGATTTGGATCGCAGCCATTGACTATTGAGCGGTAGGTCAGTAGATCAGCGTCATTCTCTCGGTCTCCCAGTCTCCCAGTCTCTTCCCCTTAATCTGTGAAATCTGTGAAATCTGTGGTTTCTCTCCCTGTAGTTTCCTTCTCCGGAATAATCTGCTCCACGTCCCGCTCGCCGATTTGCTGCCGCCACATGGCGTAGTAAAGACCGAGGCGCTCCAGCAGCTCCTCGTGCGTGCCCGTCTCCACGATGCGCCCCTTCTCCAGCACGAAGATGGTGTCGGCGTGGGCGATGGTGCTGAGGCGGTGGGCGATGAGGATGACGATGCTGCGGTCGCTGGCCGAGATGTCGCGGATGACGGTGGTGATGTCCTGTTCGGTCAGCGAGTCGAGGGCCGATGTGGCTTCGTCGAATATGAGCAGGCGCGGGTCGCGCAGCAGGGCGCGGGCGATGGAGATGCGCTGGCGCTCGCCGCCCGACAGCCGCATGCCCCCTTCGCCGAGGCGTGTGTCCAGCCCGTCGGCCGCCCGCTCCAGGATGCCCATGGCCGACGCCTTCTCCAGCGCGGCCAGCATCTCCTCCTCGCTGGCGTCGGACTTCACGAACTGCAAATTCTCGCGGATGCTGCCGGAGAAGAGCTGCGACTCCTGGGTGACGAAGCCGATCTGCCGCCGCACGCGATTGTAGCGCAGCTCGTTGGCGGGCACGTCATCGATGTAGATCGTGCCCTCGATCGGCCGGTAAAGGCCCACGAGCAGCTTCACCAGCGTCGACTTGCCCGACCCCGACGGCCCGACGAAGGCGATGGTGTCTCCCAGATTGGCGCTGAACGAGATGCCGTCGACGGCGTTGTGCATGGCCGTCTTGTGGCGGAAGACGACGTTCTCGAAGCGCAATGTCTCCAGATGGCCGATCTCCACCGGCTCCTCCGGCCGCCGCTCGATCGGCTTTTGCATCAGTTGGTCGAACAGCTGCAGCGACGCCTCGGCCTCGCGGTACTGCAGGATGTAGCCGCCCATCTGCTGCAACGGCCCGAAGATGGTATTGATGATGACTTGCAGCGAGACGAGTTCACCGGCCGACAGCACCTCGCGGAAGATGAGCCACAGCAAGATGAACAGGATCGACTGCTTCAGGACGTTGATGATCGCCCCCTGCACGTAGGACAGCGAGCGCACCCGCCGCACCTTCTCCAGCTCCAGATCGAAGATCTGCTTCGTGTACCCCTGCAGCCGGCGGATCTCCGGGAAGGTGAGGCCCAGGCTCTTGACCAGCTCGATGTTGCGCAGCGACTCGGTCATCGTGCCGTACATGCGGCGCGTCTCGCGCACGATGGCCCGCTGCGTGGTGCGTATCTTCTGGCTCAGCAGGCCGGTCAGCCCGCCCAGCACCAGCACGCCGATGAGGAAGACGGGGATGAGCAACCAGCTCTTTGTGACGGCGTACCAGATGAGGAAGCCCATGCCGACGATGGTCGAGAAGAGGATGTTGACCGTGGCGTTGATGAAGCGCTCGACGTCGTTGCGAACCTTCTGCAGCAGGCTGACCGTCTCGCCGCTGCTGCTGTCCTCATACTCCTGGTAGGTGAGGCGCAGCGTCTGGCGCAGGCCGTCGTTGAACAGCTGCATGCCCGACGACTGGACGACGTAGGTCAGCACGTAATCCTGCAGCGTCTTGAACAGGCGGGCGAGCAGGGCCACCCCGACGGCCACGGCCAGCCAGAAGAGAACCCCGCGCACCAGTTCGTCCTCGGGCATGCCGGTGGGGTTCAGGACATAGTCGTCGATGATGCGGCCGAGGATGAGCGGGTCGACGAGTTCGAGCACCTGGGCCGCGCCGGCCAGCAGCAACGACAGGGCGATCCACTTGCGCAAGGGGCTTAGGTAGTGCCATAGGATTTTCATAGCAGGGGTATTTTATGAGAAACCTCGATATTTTCTAAATGAAGAGGGGAGTGGGGATAAGGGATTGGCGATTGCGCAATCGCCAATCCCTAATCCCCACTCCTTTTCTTTTAAATTATGTCATCCGTGTTTTGATTCATGTCGGGGGTACTCTATTATTTAGAAACAACTTCTGGAGCGATTATGGCTATGACGCGCGAGAGGCAGGAGCGGTTGAGTGAGGACATCCACCTGTTGGGCGACGTGCTGGGGCACGTGATACGGCGGCAGGCGGGAATTGAGATATATGAATTGGAAGAGCGTATTCGCGCGCTGGCCAAGGCGCGGCGCATCGATGATGACCCGGCCGTCGACACACGGCTGGCCTATGTCGTCGGCCGCCTCGACCCCGACGAGGCTGAGCTCGTGGCCCGCAGCTTCACCGCCTACTTCGAGCTGACCAATCTGGCCGAGGAGCAGCACCGCGTTCGCGTCTTGCGCGACCGGGAACGGGAAGCCCACCCGCAGCCGCTGCCCGAGTCGGTGGCCGAGGCCGTCGCCGAGCTGCGCCAGGCCGGCGTCGACGAATTCGAGATGCGCCGCCTGCTCAACCGGCTGCACATCGAGCTGGTCTTCACCGCCCACCCGACGCAGGCCAAGCGCCGCACCGTGCTGAGCAAGCTG
>CAYNOL010000263.1:0-3639 GCA_964398825.1 uncultured Ardenticatenaceae bacterium | reverse complement strand
CATGACCACGTCCCACTCCTCTTCCTTCATCGACAGCAGCAGCGTGTCGCGCGTGGTGCCGGCGTTGTTGACGAGGATATCGATGGCGCCATAGGTCTCGATGGCGGCTTTGATCAGCCCGTCGGCCGCGGCGAAGTCGCTGACGTCGGCCTGCAGGGCGACGGCCGTGCCGCCCCGCGCGGTGATGGCGTCGACCACTTCCTCGGCCGCCGCAGCGTTGGCGTGGTAGTTGACGACGACCTTGGCCCCCTCGGCGGCCAGCTCTTCGGCGATGGCGCGGCCGATGCCGCGCGAGGCTCCTGTGACAACCGCAACTTTGCCCTCTAGTAACATTCCGTCATCCTGTCTGATGTACCGCAAGCTTCAGCTTGCCTCTTCCCTCAGCCTGACAAGCCAAGCCACAACCCTGTACCGCAAGCTTCAGCTTGCCTCTTCCCTCAGCCTGACAAGCCAAGCCACAAAATTATACCTCGAATTTCACTCGCCGCGCCGCCCGGTCAATCCGCTTCACCAACCCCAGCAGCACATCCCCCGGCCCGACCTCGACATAGGTGTCGACCCCCTGCTCGCCCAGCCAGCGCACGGAGCCGGCCCAGCGGACGGGGGAGGTCAGCTGCGCCTTCAGCTCGGTGCGGATGTCGTCGGGCGCGGTGATGGGGCGGGCGGTGACGTTGGCGACGACGGGCACGGCCGCCGGCTCGAACGGCGTGGCGTCGATGGCGGCGGCGAACTCGTCGGCCACGCTGCCCATCAGCGGCGTGTGGGCGGCGATGGTGATGGGCAGGCGGACGACCTTGCGCGCGCCGGCGGCCGTCAGCCGA
Source organism: uncultured Ardenticatenaceae bacterium (assembly GCA_964398825.1). Classification (GTDB taxonomy): domain Bacteria; phylum Chloroflexota; class Anaerolineae; order Promineifilales; family Promineifilaceae; genus Promineifilum. The sequence goes on along the minus strand of CAYNOL010000263.1, from coordinate 2,818 downwards.
TCGACGGCCGCGTCCAGCGCCTGGGTGTGGCCGGAGATGACCAGTTGGCCGGGGCAGTTGTCGTTGGCCACATCGAGGTAGAGGGGGGTGTCGGCGGCGGCTTCTTCGGCCGCGCGGCGGCCGATGTCGGCCACCTGTTCGGCATCGAGACCCAGCACGGCGGCCATGCCGCCCGGCTGCCGCACCCCGGCCAGCTTCATCAGCTCCCCCCGGCGGCGCACCAGCGCCAGCCCGTCGCCGAAGCTGAGCGCCCCGGCCGCGGCCAGCGCCGAAAACTCGCCCAGCGAATGGCCCGCCAGATAGGCCGCGTCCGCCTCGCCGCGCGAACGCAAAACGGCCCAGGCCGCCAGGCTGGTGGTGAACAGCGCCGGCTGCTGGACCGATGTATCCGTCAGCACCTCTTCCGGCCCCTCGAAACAGATCGTCGAGAGGGCATAGCCGAGCAGGGCGTCGGCCTCGTCGAACAGGGCGCGGGCGACCGGCTCGCGCTCATACAGCTCGCGGCCCATGCCCACGAACTGCGAACCCTGTCCGGGGAAGAGGAATGCGGCCGGCATTGAGGCGGAAGAAGGGGTTGGGGATTAGAGATTGGGAGACCAAGAGACCGGGAGACCAGAGAACCCCCAATCTCCAATCCCTAATCTCCAAATCTCCACTCCCTTCTTATTCCTCATCGGCCGCAGGGATGATCTGACGGCCGTTGTACTTGCCGCAATGCGTGCAGACGCGATGCGCGCGCTTCATCTCGCCGCAATCGGGGCACGGCACGAGATGATAGAGGCTCAGCGCGTCATGCGCGCGACGCTTGTCGCGGCGCGCCTTGGAGACTTTCCGCTTGGGAACTGCACCCATGATGTTCTTTCCTTATGAAGCTAGATTACTCTCGCGGGGCGAGAAGCGAGCCGGGGGCGAAATCGATGCCGGAAACCAGCTTGGCGGCCTCACGAACCCATTTACCCGACCGGCGTTATGCCGACATAAAACACGCGGCACACGAGGCCGCGAAGAGTAATTATAGTCTGTGGGGTGGGGGGATGTCAAGGTGAGCAAGGGATTGCAGATTAGGGGGTGGGGATTGGCGATTGGTTCGCCCAATCGCCAATCCCCAATGCCTTCTTTATATTGGAACACGCAACTTGTTACCCTCTCATCCGCTTGCTACAATCCTCTCGGCCCCCAACTGAGTGACGGGGCCTCAGGCTGAAGCGGAGCGGGTCATGTCATTATTGAAGACAGGCGAAAAATCTTTCGAGCCGGGGCTGAAGGACGGGGCGACGTCCGTCGTCGGTTGGCGCGGGGCGCTGCACACCACGGTGGTGCTGTTCAAGCTGCGCATCGTCTTTCTGCTGCTGGTGGCGGCCACGGGTGGGGCGTTTCTGGCCGCCGGCGGCTGGCCGGGCTGGGGCGTCATGGCCCTCGTCTGGGTGGCGGGCGGCATGGCCGCGGCCGGGGCGTCGGCGCTCAACCAGTATTGGGAGCGCAAGCGCGACGGCTTGATGGGGCGCACGCGCAAACGGCCGCTGGTCAACGGCGACATCACCGACCCGCGCTGGGTTCCCTGGGTCGGGCTGGGGCTCATCGTCGTGCCGGTGGTGCTGACCTTGCCGTTCAACCGGCCGCTGGCCTTCTTCCTGGCCCTGGGCGCGTTCATCTACGTCGGCATCTACACCATTTGGCTGAAGCCGCGCACGCTGCTGAACATCGTCATCGGCGGGGCGGCCGGCAGCGCCGCCGTCCTCAGCGGCAGCGCCGCCGCCGGCAACTGGAGCGACGTGGGCGCGCTGGCGCTGTCGGCCATCCTCTTCCTGTGGACGCCGTTCCACTTCTGGAGCCTGGCCATCCTCTACCGCGACGAGTACAAGCGGGCCGACGTGCCCATGCTGCCGACGCGCACGACGCCGCGCGGCGCGGCCTGGTGGGTCATGTCCCACACGCTGCCGACGGGCATTTTGAGCCTGCTGCTGGTGGTGTTGCCGGGGCTGGGGTGGATCTACTTCCTGCCGGTGCTGCTCATCACGGCCGACCTGTTCTATCGCAACATCCAGCTCATTCGCGAGCCGGAGCCGCTGGCCGCGCGCAAGCTGTTCATGTCGTCCAACTACTATTTGCTCATCCTGCTGCTGGCCATTTGCGTCGATTTGATGCTCCCGTGGTAGCTCCCGACACGCTTTTGACCCCTGTCAGCCACCCAATTTGTCAAATCGGGTGGCTTTTTTTTGCCATTTTCTAATACTTCACCTAAGATATGCCGCTAATCGGCGTGCTGCCGGTGGAGGAAAATGGGTCAGGCCTTGATCCCATTTGTGAGAGGCACCCGACGCGACCCGCCCTATCGCCCGGCGGAGGCGAATGAGCGGCCATATTTGATAGTGATTCAATCGAATAGCTGGCGTGACCAAAAGTCCGCCGCGGGGTTTCCGTCAGCAAGGAGGCGCATAGCGGAACGAGTGTACATTGACAATTGAACACCAGGCAGATTTCAGCGTCAAAGCCCCACGGGGCTCAAAAGTAGTTTTCGGAGGAGATAAAGAGATGAAAGCGCGATTGAGTTTGTTGATGATACTGTTGACTATTTTCGCCCTGACGTTGGCGGCCTGTGGCGGCCAAACGCAGGCGCCCGCCGCGACGGAGGCTTCCGCGAACGAAGTGGCGGCCCAACCGACCGAGGCCCCGGCCGAAGCGCCGGCCGAGGCCACCACCGCCCCCGAAGCCCCGGCCGCCCCCACGGGCAACACGCTGGAGACGATCCGCTCGCGCGGCACACTGCGCTGCGCCGGCAACCAGTCCGTCCCCGGCTTCGGCTACATCAACCCCGACA
>CAYNOL010000262.1:0-3724 GCA_964398825.1 uncultured Ardenticatenaceae bacterium | reverse complement strand
TCCTCGACGACGCGGTCGGCGGCCGAGGGGCTCGCGCCGCCGCCGTGCATGCCGCCGCCCAGGTCGTTGACGACCACGCTGGCCCCGCGCCCGGCCAGCAGCAGCGCGTAGGCGCGGCCCAGCCCGCCGCCCGCTCCGGTGATGACGGCTACGCGGCCGTCGAATCGCAGTTGTTCACTCATGGCTCTCCTCGTAAGATTTTTTAACCATAGATTTCACAGATTTTCACAGATTTAAGAAGTAGTTATGGATTGGGCTTGGTGATTACTCTGATCGTAGTTTGGGGTTGTTTTGGTGGCGGTCGCGGTCGCGGGTGGTTTTTTTGTGCAGGGTGGCTTCGAAGGCGGCCGTCAGGTCGACGCCGGTCTGGTTGGCCAGGCAGATAAGGACGAACAGCACATCGGCGAACTCCTCGCCCAGGTCGCGCCCTTCGTCCGACGGCTTGAAGCTCTGGTCACCATACATCCGCGACATCAGCCGCGCCACTTCACCCACTTCCTCGACCAGCACAGCCAGATTGGTCAGCTCCGAATAGTAGCGCACGCCCACGTCGCGAATCCATTCATCCACCCGCTCCTGCGCCTCGCGCAGCGTTACGTCCATGAAAGACCTCCGGAAGAGTACCCACAGATTACACAGATTTTTAAGAGCGCTATTCCGATACGCTACGGTTAATAACAAAGTTGGATTAACGTGGATTACCAAGATTTCAGAACATCTACTGTATGCTTTAGGAGTTAGCGGACATAGGTTTCTACTTCTTCAGTACATCGTAGAAAATAGGCGGACGGCGGCGGGGAACCACGCGTTCGGCGGCGAAGGCGAGGCGGAGCAGCAAGTGCTCCTCCCACGGCCGCGCCATCGCCTGCATCGCCGTCGGGAGGCGGCGGCCGTCGTACCCCGCGGGGAAGGCGATCGCCGGCAGCCCGGTCAGGTTGCCCGGCATAGCAAAGCGCATCAGCTCCGTCACCGTGCTCAGGTCAGACCAGCCGTCTACCTCGCAGTTGTCGGGCACGACGGGCGCGGTGACGGCCGTCGCCGGGGTCAGGATGATGTCCACCTGGCGGAACGCCCGCCGGAAGTGGTCGATCGCCCGCGTGCGGATGCGCTGCGCCTGCAGGTAGTCAGACGAGGTCATCACCTTGCCCAGCGTCAGGTTTACCCGCGTCGATGGGCTCAGCTCTGACCAATGCTCCTCGAAGAGCGCCATGTTGTTGGCCATCTCGGACAAAATCGTCACCACCTGGGCGACGCGCATCTCGTCCAGCTCGGGGATGACCACATCGTGGAGCGTCGCGCCCATCTCCACGAACTGCTGCACGAGCCGCTCGCAATCGCGCACGATGTCGGGGGCGGCGTGGTCGAACCACGGCCGGAAGATGCCCACGCGCACGCCGCGCAGGTCGGTGCTGTCCCAACGGTCGAGGCTCACCGGCGGCTGGTGGAGCGTGTTGGGGTCGCGCACGTCGGGCCCGGCGATGCAGGCGTAGGTCAGGGCCACGTCAGTCACCGTCGCGCCGATCGGCCCCAAATGGCCCATCGTCCAGGTGAGTGGCGAGGCACCGTGCTCGCTGACGCGGCTGAAGGTCGACTTCAGCCCCACCATGCCTGTCAACGCCGCCGGAATGCGGATGGAGCCGCCGCCGTCGGCGCCGATGGCCACCGGGCAGAACCCCGCCGCCACAGCCGCCGCCGAGCCGCTGGAGCTGCCACCCGCGTGGCAATCCAGGCTGTACGGGTTGCGGACGGTGCCGTAGTGGGCGTTGAAGCCGTCGGGGTTGATGCCGATCTCGTGCATGTTGGCCTTGCCGATGAGCAGCGCCCCGGCGGCGCGCAGGCGGGCCACGACGGTGGCGTCCTCCTCGGCCGGGGTCTGGCCCATAAAGCGGGTGCCGGTGGTCGTGGTGTAGGGCGTCTGGTCGACTTCGTCCTTCACGGCCACCGGCACGCCGTCGAAGATGCTCAACGGCCGTCCCTCGCGCAGCCGCTCGGCCGAGGCCCGCGCCTGGGCCATCAGATCGTCGCGGTTGGTGGCCCGGAAGGCGCGCAACGGCCGGGGGTCGTCGTCGCCGTCGGCAATGGCCCGCAGCACCGCCTCGGCCACCGTCTCGGGGTCGCTGCTGCCGTCGCGGTAGGCGCGAGCGTAATCGGCCACCGACGGCAGCGGCTCCAGGTTGGCCTGCTGGAGCGCGTGAGCCTGCAGCGCCTCCCAGTCGACGGGCGGCATATCGCGCAGCGCGTCGGCCTCCTCCTGCGCCAGCGGGTAGAATGTCGGCACGTCGGTGAAGCGGGCCCGGCGAACGGTGTGGACGCCCCCCTGCTTCAGCAACTGGCCGATCACTGCCGCACGCAGCGGGCCGTGGTCGAGAGCGCCGGCGAACAGGCGCAGCGTGCGGCCCTGGAGTTTGGGCAAATCGAGGGAGACGAGGTTATAGGTGTTGGTCATGGCGTTGGCTCACTGGATGTTTGAGATTGAATGGTCGCGGGCATGGGCAATTGTCCGCCGGCGTCGCGACGTGTGGATGATCGGCCCGCTCGCCCTACTGGTGGATAGCGGCGGCTAGGGCGATTGGGGCGGAGACGGCTCAGGGTCATCGTCGGCCGTGCGGATCGACTCCAGCAGCAGCCACAAGCTGACGAGCAGAATGAAACCCCCGTAGAAGCCGGACATGACCCCCACCCCCATGTACAGCGCCGGGCCGATGCCGCCGGTCAGGACGAAGGATGCGGCAATGGCGACGATCCCGGCCAGGACGAGCCCGCCGACGGCATAAACCAGACAACCCGGCACGCTGGAGCGAGGCATCTGCCCGCGACGAAGGTGCAGCACGTACTCGATCAGCCCGCCGGCCAACGCTACGAAAGCGCCGATGCCCAGGCCGGCCAGGAAGTACGTCATGTTGCTTGATTCTGGCATAGCAATCCGTCCAGCATATCCGCACCCCTCGCGCCGAATCCGCGAGTGCTCAAATAAATTTTAACCCGGCCTATTGGCAGCGCAACCGAAGGCGCTGCCGCAGTTATGACCGCGCAGAGGGTAGGTCACAGACCTGCCCCTACCGGCTCTGCGTCCCGCCCTACGGCGCCAACGGCTCATCATTCGCCAACGCCGCGTCGTCGGCCATATCGCTCCCGGCGATCAAATCAATGCGCCCGCGCGAGAAGCGCACGGCCGCCGCCCGCGTCCGGCCGTCGTGCTCGTTGTCGAGCGACCACTGTGCCTGCTCCACCAGCAGCGCCAGCGCCAACCCCCGCCCCAGCGTCATGGCAAAGCGGCGCGCGCCCGCCTCCAGCGCCGGGCGGTCGGCGGCGTGGGCCTGCAGCCAGTGGAGCGCCTGGTGGACGGCGTGGGCGGCGACGCCGGCCGCCTCGGCCAGGGCCGGGTCGCGGGCCACGGTGGCGGCGTTGGCCACCTTGCGCTGCAACGCCAGCACGCCGGTCATGTCGCGGCCGATGGCCCGCAGCGCGTCGAGGGCCAGCACGTTGGTCGTCCCCTCCCAGATGGGCATCACCTGGCTGTCGCGCAGCAGCAGCGGCAGGCCGGTGTCTTCGATATAGCCCGCGCCGCCGTGGGCCTCCAGCACCTCCGAGGCGACGGCCACCGCCTGCCGCCCCGTCGTCAGCTTGGCCAGCGAGGTCAGCAGCCGCAGCAGCGCGTCCTCATCGGCTCAGATGTCCCCTGCCTCGTCCCGGCCGATCAGCTCGACAAGGTAGAAGCTCAGAT
>CAYNOL010000261.1:0-3777 GCA_964398825.1 uncultured Ardenticatenaceae bacterium | reverse complement strand
GTGGGCGAAGGCTGCAGCGCGGGCGCGTCGGTGGGGGCGGATAGGGGCGTCGGCTCGGCGGGGAAGACCGCCGGCGCGGACGGCGAGGGCTCAGGCTCGGCCGCCGGACGCGGGATGAGCGGGCTGACGGCCCAGACGCCGACGAAGATCAACCCCAGAACGAGCAAAAAGACGGCGCGAATCCAGTTAACTTGGCTGACCCGCTTGGCTTCCACCTGCCCGACGTTGTAAGCCTGGCGGCCGGCCTCGGATCGAGCGCCCAGGGCCTTCGTCACGTAGTAAAGCGCGCCAAGGATCGACAACCCCGCCAGCGCCAGGAAGATGAGATTCAGTCCTACTGTCACAGTCGTACCAATGAAACGGGATTAGGCCGGTTCGTCCCCAACTTTATCAGCTACGCCGGAATTGGCAAAGGCGGCCTTAGCTTCTTCCCATAGAGCGTCCAGCTCGGCGAACGAGAGCACGTCCCACTGCAGCGAACGTTCGGCGATGAGGCGCTCCACCTGCCGGAAGCGGGCCGAGAAGCGATCGCCGGCCTCGCGCAGGGCACTCTCCGCGTCCACGCCCAGCCATTGAGCCAGATTGGCGACGACGAACAACACATCACCCAGCTCGAGCCGCAGCTCGTCGGGCGTGGCCGCCTCGCGCAGTTCGGCCACTTCCTCGGCCAGCTTGTCGTAGACGCCGTCGATGTCGGGCCAGTCGAAGCCGACTTTGGCCGCTTTCGCCTGCGTCTTCTGGGCGCGAACGAGCGCCGGCAGATTGAGCGGCACGCCGTCGAGAATGGAATCGGCCCTCTTTTTGTCGCCCGCCCGCTCCTGCTGCTTCAGGATCTCCCAATTGCGCAGCACCTCGGCCGTGTCGCTCACTTCCCAGTCGCCCCAGACATGAGGGTGGCGGCGCTTCAGCTTGGCCTCGATACCGGCGATGACGTCGGTCAGCGTGAACTCCCCTGCCTCGGCCGCCATTTGGGTCTGCATGACGATATGATAGAGCAGATCGCCCAGCTCCTCGCGCAGGTTGTGGGTGTCATCGGCGTCGAGCGCGGCCAGCACCTCGTACGCTTCTTCCAGGAAGCCGCCGCGCATGCTCTGCGGCGTCTGCTCCTGGTCCCACGGGCAGCCGCCTGGGCTGCGCAGCACGGCCACCGTCTCGGCCAGCGCCGGCAGCCCCGCCTTGACCGGCAGCGGAGGAATGTAGAGGCTGGTCAGGTGATCGATGCGCTCGCTGCGGTCGATCTGATACAGCGCCAGCCATTCGACGACTTCGTCCGCTTCGCCGGCCGAATGGATGAGCGCCACGCGCTGCTCGGCCGGGTAGATGCTCATCAGCGCCAGCTTCAGCTCACCGGCCATGATGCGACTATAGACCTGCCCCAGCAGAACGGCCACGTCGGGGTTGATGGGCGGGTAGAGGAGATCGGCCAGCTCGAGCGCGTCGAACAGCTGCAGGCCGTCGAGCGCGTCGGCGCCCACGGCCGCCAGTGCCGGCTCGACGAAGCTCAGACCGGGGATGACGCGGACGGGGATGCCTGCCTCCTTCGCGCCGTGCAGCACGGCCGTCACCGTCGTTTCGCCGACGAACGGGTTGCCGGGCACGGCGTAGAGGATGTCGGCCGACGCGCCCAGCTGCAGTACCTCATCGGCAATGCGCCGGTACACCTCGTCAAATCGCTCTGCGTTCTGGTAGATGTCGTCGAATGTGTGTTGTCTGACGTGGGGGGGCAGCCCAGCCACGGCGGGGTGGCGGCCGGTGCGAAGATAGACGGCGTCGGCCGCAGAAAGGAGATGCCAGGCCTGACGAGTGATCAGGCCGGCATCTCCGGGTCCGAGACCAACAATCGTGATGGTCATTATGGATCGGAGCGTCGGACCTAAGCCAAAAGATATAAGATTTGGCTACGGATTTTTACGGAAAAACGGATCAAAAAATCCGTCTCATCCGTGTCAATCCGTGGCTAATTCCCTTCTTCAGCAGAGGCCATTGCTCCGTGAAGCCCCAGGCTTAACGCTTGGTGTAGGTCGGGGCCTTGCGGGCGCGCTTGAGGCCGGGCTTCTTGCGCTCCTTCACGCGGGCGTCGCGGGTCAGGTGATCGCCGGCGCGCAGAGGCGTGCGCAAGTTCTCGTCATACTTGACCAGGGCGCGAGCCAGACCGAGACGGACAGCGCTGGTCTGGCCGGTGATGCCACCGCCCTGCACCAACACCGTGACATCGACCTTGCCCATCAGGCCGCTGTCTTCCAGCGGGCCGATGAGGATCTGGTAATCCCCATAGCGCGGGAAGAAATCCTGCACCGGCTTGTCGTTGACGATGAATGAAGGCCCTTCTTCCTGGTCGCCTTCGCGAAGGTAGATGCGCACACGCGCGGAGGCCGCCTTGCGACGACCAATCCCCTCGAAATATTCGCTCATAACAAAATACCTCTTGCTGCTAAATCCGCTTGGCCTACAGCTCCAACGGCTGCGGCTGCTGCGCCTGATGCGGATGCTCCGTACCGGCGTATACCTTCAGCTTCTTGAACATCTTGCGGCCGAGGGCGTTCTTGGGCAGCATGCCCTTCACGGCCGACTCGATCACGCGCTCCGGATTCTTCTGCAACTGATCGCGTAAGCTGATCTCTTTCAGACCACCGATGTACAGCGAGTGGCGATAATACTTCTTCTGCTCCAGCCGGCGGCCGGTGACGGCGACTTTGTCCGCGTTCAGGACGATCACGAAGTCACCGCAATCCACGGCCGGGCTATAGGTCGGCTTGTGCTTGCCGCGCAGAATCGTTGCCACTTGCGACGCCAGACGACCCAACGTCTGCCCTTCGGCGTCCACAACGTACCAATTGCGCTCTACATCCGCAGGTTTGGTTACGTAAGTTTTCATCTCATTCCTCCACCGGCGGGCGGCCGGATATTCAGGTCTCAATTATTAGTTATATTCCACAGATACCAAGTACAGCCCGTGGGCTGGAGCGGCCGTCGCCGAGCGCTTGCGTTGCCGGGCCGCCAGGGCCCCGGCCAACATCTCACTCGTCCATTTGCCGGAGCCGACCGCCTTCAGCGAGCCGACGATGCTGCGCACCATGCGGTTCAGGAAGGCGTTGGCGCAGACGCGAAAGACGAGCAACTCCCCCTGGCGCTGCCAATGGGCATCGAAGATCTCGCGCACCGTGCTCTCGCCGACCGTCGGCCGGCCGAACGTAGCGAAATCGTGCTCGCCGATCAGGCAGACCGCCGCCTCGTTCATCCGCTCCACGTCCAGCGCGCCGGCCACGTGCCACGCTCGATGGCGCAACAGCGGCTGCCTCACCGGGGTGTTGAGGATGCGGTATTCGTAGCATCGCCGCCGGGCGTCGTAGCGGGGGTGAAACCCCGGATCGGCTTCGGCCAGCTCGGCGATGACGATATCGGGCGGCAGATTGGCGTTCAGCGCGCGATGCAGCGCCTCAGGCCCATGTCTGTCCGGCCACTCAATTGTAAAGCTTATGACCTGTCCCAGCGCGTGAACGCCGGTATCTGTCCGCCCCGCGCCGAGCACCCTCATCGGGTGGTTCACTAGCCGGGTTAGGGCACTCTCCAGTTCTGCCTGAATCGAAGGGACGCCCCGCCGCTGTCGCTGGAAGCCGTAGTAGGCTGTTCCATCGTACTGAACGGTGGCCCGGTATGTCCGAGCCTTGCCCTTCGATTCAAGCGTCACACGTCTGCTTAATCCTCGACCAGCATCAGCACGGCCATTTCGGCGTTGTCGCCGGGCCGGCGGCCGATCTTCACCATGCGCGTGTAGCC
>CAYNOL010000260.1:0-3821 GCA_964398825.1 uncultured Ardenticatenaceae bacterium | reverse complement strand
TGGTCGTGGGTGACGAACACGAACGTGATGCCGACCTCGCGTTGGATCTGCTTCAGCTCGACCTGCATCTCCTCACGCAGTTGCTTGTCGAGCGCGCCCAGCGGCTCGTCGAGCAGCAGCACCTGCGGCCGGTTGACCAGCGCGCGGGCCAGCGCCACGCGCTGCTGCTGGCCGCCGGAGAGCTGGCGCGGCTTGCGCTCAGCCATCTGCGGCAGCCGCACGAGCTCCAGCGCCTCGCCCACACGCCGCTTGATCTCCGGCGCGGCCACCTTCTGCATCTCCAGCCCGAAGGCCACGTTCTGGGCCACGGACATGTGCGGAAAGAGCGCGTAGCTCTGGAAGACGGTATTGACCGGCCGGTTGTGGGCGGGGATGCCCTCGACGCGTTGGCCGCCGATGAAGATCTCCCCTTCGCTGGGCTGCTCGAAGCCGGCCACCATGCGCAGGGTGGTTGTCTTGCCGCAGCCGCTGGGGCCGATGAGCGAGAAGAACTCGCCGTCGCGCACCTGCAACGTGAGGTCGTTCACGGCAAGGGCCTCGCCGAAGCGCTTGTAGACGTTGTGCAGTTCGACGCGGAACGAATCTGTCATAGTTATGCTTGCTTGTGAGACCTCAGAGGTTTCCGAAACCTCTAAGGTCTGTCGCCAATGCGAAAAAAAAGCCCGGCCCCAACCCCGCCGGCGGCAACTCCGCCAAGGGTGATCGATGCCAGAACCTTGCCCGTCGCTATTCGCCGCCTACCAGTTTGCTACAGGGATTTGCTTCTCCCCGGGCGGCCGGCGCGCTTGTAATGACGGCAATACGATACTACGAATATATTTGATTGACAATGGAAGGAAGGCATAAATTTATGATTGAATTGGGCCGATTGAGATAGGGAAGGGCGGGTTATCCAAACTGGCCCCCGCACGGCGCCACCCCCGCAGGGGCGGGTCGCAGACCCGCCCTCGGGCACGCATTCGATTCTACCCTCTTGACAAATCCTCAACTGTATTTTACTATTTAACTAACTTATTAAATAGGTGACCATCCAGACCATGACCGATCCCCTAAGCCTCGTCTTCGCCGCGCTGGCCGACCCCACCCGTCGGGCCATGCTGGCGCGGCTGGCCAAGGGGCCGGCGACGGTGAAGGAGCTGGCCGAGCCGTTCACGATCAGCCTGCCGGCCATCTCCCGCCACCTGAAGGTGCTGGAGCACGCCGGCCTCATCGAGCGCGGCCGCGAGGCCCAGTGGCGGCCGGCACAACTGCAGGCCGGACCATTGCGCGACGCCTCCCAATGGCTGGAGACGTATCGCGACAGTTGGGAAGACAACTTCGACCGCCTGGATGAGTACATCCGCAAGATACAGGCGGGGAAATAGTAGCAGTGTGCCCGATTTGGCGGGCGCGGTTCAGGAACACCCCAAACTCCAACCCAACAAACGGAGAAACCATGAACACAACTAAGTCAGAAGATCGCGAAATCGTCGTCAGCCGCCTGTTCAGCGCCCCGCGCGACTTGCTGTTCGACGCGTTCACCGAGCGGGAGCACGTCGAGAACTGGTGGGCGCCCGACGGCTCGACATTCCACGAGTACAACGCCTCGCCCGGCGGCCTGTGGCGCTACAGCATACCCGGTGAGGGGGGCGACACCTACTCGTTCAAAATCCGGTTCATCGAGATCGACAAGCCGGAGCGTCTCGTCTACGACTACGGCATGGAAGGAGACGACGCGGCCGAGCCGGTGCGCACGTCGGTCACTTTCGCCGAAGAAAACGGCAAGACCCGCGTCACGCTGCGCCTGATGTTCGCCGGCGCGGCCGAGCGAGCCCAGGCGGCCGAGTACGGCGCGGCGGCCGGCGCGCAGCAAGCATTGGCCGAGCTGGCCGACTACATCGGCCGGATGTAACTGTCCCACGCCGTTGGCCGGCAGCGCTGGTCATACGGCACACTTGTGTCAAACAATTATCAGAGCGAGTGAACCAAATGAGCACAAAGAACGAAACGAAGAAGAGCAGCAAGAAGACAGAAGTTTTCAACGAGCAGGAGAAGGCGGCCATGAAGGAGCACGCCGCCGAGGTGAAGAAGACCGCGCGTCGTGGCGCGGCCAACAAGCGGGAAGAAGGCGAGCGCGACATCCGCGAAAAGCTGGCCGAACTGCCCCAACCCGACCGCACGATTGGCGAGCGCGTCCACGCCATCATCACCGAGAACGCGCCGGAGCTGATGCCACGCACCTGGTATGGCATGCCCGCCTACGCCAAGGACGGCAAAGTGCTCTGCTTCTTCCAGGCCGCGCAAAAGTTCGAAACGCGCTACTCGACGCTGGGCTTCAACGACGCAGCCACGCTCGACGACGGCGAGATGTGGCCGGTAGCCTACGCGCTGACGGCGATGACGCCGGCCCTGGAGGAGAAGATCGCCGCGTTGGTGAAGAAAGCGGTGGGTTGAAGTATCTAGCTGGATTGAACCATGAAACGAACAGCCATTCTATTCGACATGGACGGTCTGATGGTCGACACCGAGCCCCTGGCGCGGCAGGCATGGGCGCGGACGGTGGCGCCGCACAGCCACGACATCAGTGACGACCTATACGGCCGCATGCTCGGCCGCCGCACGACCGAGAGCGCCCAGCTGGTGCTCGACGCGCTGCCGCTGCCCCTGACGCGCGACGAGCTGATCAGACGCAAGACGGACGAATATCTGGCCATGATCGAGGGCGGCGTGCCGGTGATGCCCGGTTTGTGGGCGCTGCTGGGTCGCGTCGAGGCGCTGGGGCTGCCGTGGGGGGTGGCCACGTCGACGCCGCGCACTGTGGCCGAGATCGTGCTGGGCAAAGTGGGCGTTGTTGGCCGCTACCATGCGCTGGCCTGCGGCGACGAGGTGGCCCACGGCAAGCCCGCGCCCGACATTTTCCTGTTGGCCGCGGCGCGGCTGGGGGTGGCCCCGGCGGCGTGTTTGGCGCTGGAAGATTCGGCCGCGGGTTGCGCGGCGGCCACAGCGGCGGGGATGCGCGTGGCGGCCGTGGGCGAGGCGGCGGTGGCCGATGCCTCAGGCGAATCCCCCTTCGCCGTTGCCTATCGCCGCTACCCGACGCTCCACGAGGTGGTCGTCGAGCTTGAGCAGTTGCTGGTGGAGTAGGCTGGCTATGGGTCAAACGGGGCCGCTCAGCGCGTGATAAGCACCCCCAGGCCATTTGCCACTTACAGGAATATATGCTATACTTTCTCCAGACATTCTGGAGATATTAGATCGACGGAAAAGTGGGCCCCCCCACTTTTTTTGTTTCTTGCTCCGGAAAGTTTCGTCAGCAAAAGATCGAGCTAAAAACTGAATAGGTTACAAAGAAGTTCCATGAAGAGCGAATTTATCCTGGCTTTCAATGAAATATGTGAGTCGCGGGGTCTCCCCAAAGAGGACGTCTTCGAAGCGTTGAAGACGGCCCTTGTCTCCGCGTACCGACGTGACTCGAATCTGAGCAGCAACCAGATGGTGACTGTTGAGATCGACCCGCGCACGGGCGAGCCGACGATCTATACCGAGAAAGAGGTTGTGGATGACGTGCTCGACAATCGGACTGAGGTGACGCTGACGGCGGCGCGCAAGGAAGGCCACACCGACGCCCAGTTGGGCGACGTGGTCATGATCGACAGCACCACCGAGCACTTCGGCCGCATTGCTGCCCAGACCGCCAAGCAGGTGTTGCTGCAGCGCGTGCGCGAGGCCGAGCGCGAGCACCTGTTCGAGGACTTCTCCGGCCGCGAGGGGGAGCTGGTCAACGGCACGGTGCAGAGCATCAGCGGCCAGCACATCACCATCGGCCTGGGCCGGACGGAAGC
>CAYNOL010000259.1:0-3878 GCA_964398825.1 uncultured Ardenticatenaceae bacterium | reverse complement strand
GCCGGTGTCGTGCCTCGGCTGGCCGGCGGTGCATCTGGTGGAGTTGGGGGCCAGCGCCGGGCTCAACCTCGTGGCCGAGCGGCGCGGCTACCGGCTGGCCCACGCCGCCGACCCGACGCGCACGTTGTTGACCCTGGGCGAGGCGCCGCCGCAATTCACGACGCTGGCCGGCGGCGCGGCCGTGCTGCCCCCCGCGACGGCCGTCCCCCGCGTCCTCTCCCGCACCGGCGGCGACATGTTCCCGTTCCATCTGCGCTCGGCCGAGGACGAGCTGACCCTGGCTGCCTTTATATGGGGCGACCAGCCGGCGCGCGTCGAGCGGCTGCGCGAGGGCATCGCCGCGTTGCACGCCGCCGAGCGTTCGGCCGCGCCGGTGCGCCTGCGGCCGTTGCGACTGCCCGACGGGCTGCCGGCGTTCCTGGCCGATGAGGCGCCATCCGACACCGGCGCGCCGCTCGTCCTCTACAACACCACGGTGACGATGTACCTGCCCGACCGGGGCAAGTCGGTGGACGAGATCATCGCCGGGTGGGCGGGGCGGCGACGCGGGCCGGTGCTGCGGCTGCAATGGGAGCCGCCGCGCGAGGGGCAGGAGCCGCCCGAGCGGGAGTGGTTCGTCTGGTCGGCCGACTGGTGGCCCAACGACGGCCGCCCCCACCTGCGCCGGCACATCGCCTGGGTCCACCCCCACGGCGCGGCCGTCCAATTCACTCCCGAATGGGCCGAATTCCTGCGTATAACTATGCAAAGCTAACTAATTGTGCGTTCTTGCGCAAAGTTGTACAATCCGTTCCGCGCGGCTCACAACCATAATTCAGCCGCCGCGAACGGACGAATGGAACAGAAAAAACAGTTCACCCTCTGGCGCGGTTTGCGCCTCGGCTCTTTCCACATCGGCTCGGCCATGGGCGACATCCTGGTGACGAGCATCTGGAACCGCATCCTCATCACCAACTTCGGCATCCCGGCTACGCCCGTCAGCCTGCTCATCGCGCTGCGCTATCTGCTGTCGCCGCTGAGCATCTGGGCCGGGCATCTGACCGACAACAAACGCTTCTTCGGCCTGCGCCGCGTCCCCATCATCTGGGCCGGGCGCGGCATGATGGTGTTGGCGCTGCCGCTGCTGGGGCTCAGCGTCATCCTGCTCGGCCAATCGACGACCCATCCGCTGGGGTGGGGGGTGGCCCTGCTGTCGTCGCTGACCTACGGCGTCGGCACGCTCATCTCCGGCGGCCCCTACCTGGCGCTGGTGCGCGAATCCGCGCCCGAGGAGCGGCAGGGGTCGGCCATCGCCCTGGCCGAGACGGGGCTGATCATCTTCTACGCCATTTTCGGCATCGCCTTCAGCATCTGGATGCCGACCTATGACCAGCAGACGTTCTTCCAGATGATCGCCGTCACGGCGGGTGTCGGCGGCTTCTTCTGGCTGTTCGCCATCGCCGGGGCCGAGCGGCGCGGCGAGGCGGCGGCCGCGGCGACGGTGGCCCGCCCCGGCGAGGACACCCGCTTCCGGCAGGTCATCGGCGCCATCTGGGCCGACCACCGCGCGCGCCGCTTCTTCTACTTCATGGCCATCGGCATGTTCTCCGCCTGGGCCAAGGACGCCGTGCTGGAGCCGTTCGGCGCCGACGTGTTCGACCTCAGCATGGGCACGACGACGCGCTTCAACAGCTATTGGCAGACGGCGACGGTCGTGACGCTGGTGGGCGGCAGCATCGTCTGGCGCAAGCGGCGGCCGGAGTTCCAGGGCAAGATCGCCTCGGTGGGGCTGGCGACGATGGCGCTGGGCATGGTGCTGCTGGCGGCGTCGGGGTTGCTGGGGATGCGCTATCTCGTCGAGCCGGCGCTGTTCGTCTTCGGCGGCGGCTTCGGCGTCTACACCTTCGGCGGCCTCAGCCTCATGGCCGTCATGTCCCCCGACCGTCACGCGGGGGCGTATCTGGGGTTGTGGACCATCTCCATCCTCGTCTTCAAGGGGCTGGGCACGCTGACGGGCGGGGCGCTGCGCGACCTGTTCCTGCTGCAGATGGGCCTCTCCCCCGGCCTCAGCTACGGCCTCGTCTTCATGATGCAAGCCGCCGGCCTGCTGACGGCCGTCCTCATCCTCTCCCGCATCGACATCGTCGGCTTCGCCCGCGACACAGGGCGGCACGTGGACGTGCTCGACGCGCGGATCGCGGCCGCAGACTAAGAAAATTACGAATTACGAATGGGGGATTCGGAGACTGGGAGATTAGGAGAGTTGCATAAACTCTCCCAGTCTCGTACTCTCCTAATCTCCCAATCTCTTCTTAAATTCGTAATTCGTAATTGACTATGTGGCCTCGCGCAATTCTCCACGTGGACATGGACGCCTTTTTCGTCAATGTCCACCTGCTTGATCACCCCGAAGACGGCGGCATTCCGCTGGCGGTGGGCGGGCGGCCGGAGGAGCGCGGCGTGGTCACGTCGGCCAGCTATGAGGCGCGGCAGTTCGGCGTGCGCTCGGCCATGCCCATGGCCCAGGCGGTGCGCCTCGTCCCCCGGCTGAAGATCGTCCCGCCCGACTGGAACCGCATCCGCGAGTCGTCGCGCAAGGTGATGGCCGTGCTGGCCCAGTTCGGCCCGCTGGAGAAGATGAGCGTCGACGAGGCGTACATCGACGTCGTCGAGGCGGCCGACCCGGCGGCGGTGGCGGCCGAGGCGCGCGAGCGCGTGCCGGCCGAGACGGGATTGCCGGCGTCGGTGGGGCTGGCCACGAGCAAGCTGGTGGCCAAGGTGGCGTCGGACTTCAACAAGCCGCGCGGCCTGACCATTGTGCCGCCGGGCGAGGAAGCGGCCTTCCTGGCCCCGCTGCCGGCGCGGGTCATCCACGGCATCGGCCCGCGCACGGCCGAGCGGCTGGCCGGGCTGGGCATCACCACCTGCGGCGAGCTGGCCTCGGCCGACCGCGAGGCGCTGTGGGCCGAGTTCGGCCGCGACGCCGACAACCTCATCCGCCGCGCGCTGGGCGAAGACGAGCGGCCGGTGAACCCGGAGCGCGGCCCGCCGAAGAGCATCAGCCAGGAGTGGACATTCAACCGGGACGTGGCCGACGCGGCCGTGCTGCTGGAGCATCTGGAGAAGATGTCGGCCGAGGTGGCCGAGCAGCTGCAGAAGAAGAACCTGCTGGCCCATACCATTCGGGTCAAATTCCGTTGGTCGGACTTCACGACCATCACGCGGCAGCGCTCGCTCGACGTGGGCGCCGACGACGCCGAGACGATCCTGCGCGTGGCCACGGCGCTGTGGCGCGACAACTGGCCCGAGGGACGGCCGATGCGGCTGCTGGGCGTGGGCGCGGCGTCGTTGGTGTCGGGAGAGGGGCGGCAGCTGGGGCTGTTCTGAGCGCCTAGCCCAGCGTCACAAACTCCCGCGGAAACGTCGTCAGCGTCCGCCCGCCGTCTTCTGTGGCCACGACGTTGTCCTCGATGCGGACGCCGCCGCGGCCGGGCAGATAGATGCCCGGCTCGATGGTGAAGACATTGCCGGGGGCGATGGGGCGGGTGTTGACCGGGCTCATGTCCGGCGGCTCGTGGATCTCCAGCCCTAGACCGTGGCCGGTGCGGTGGATGAAGTACTCCCCATACCCCGCGTCCTCGATGACGTCGCGGGCCACGCGGTCGATCTGCTGCCCCGTCAGGCCGGGGCGCACCGCCCGCCGCGCCGCTTCGTTGGCCGCCAGCACCACGTCGTAGATGTGGCGCAACTCGTCATCCACCGGCCCGACGGCAAAGGTGCGCGTAATGTCCGACGGGTAGTCGTCGACGTAGACGCCCCAATCGACCACCAGCAAATCCCCCGGCCGCAGCGCCCGGTTGGACGTGGCCGCGTGGGGCGAGGCGCTGTTGGGGCCGCCG
>CAYNOL010000258.1:0-3958 GCA_964398825.1 uncultured Ardenticatenaceae bacterium | reverse complement strand
TCGGCCCGCATGCGCCTCAACGCGTTCAAGGCGCTGGGCGGCTCCTTCGCCATCTACCGCTTCATCTGCCGGAAAGTCGGCCGCTCCAATCTGACCTTCGATGAAATGATGTCCGACGACGTCCGCGCCAACCTGGGCGACGTCACCTTCACCAGCGCCACCGACGGCAACCACGGCAAGGGGCTGGCCTGGGCAGCGCGGAAGCTGGGCTTCCCGTGCGTTATCTACGTCCACAAAAACACCTCGCAGGCGCGCATCGACGCCATCGCCGAATACGGGGCTGAGGTGCGGGTGGTGGGCGGCAACTACGACGACGCCGTGCGCCAGTGCGAACGGGACGCGCGGGCCAACGGCTGGCAGGTCGTCTCCGATACATCGTGGCCCGGCTACCAGGACATCCCCACCTGGGTGATGCAGGGGTACACCACCCTGCTGGCCGAAACGCAGGAGCAGCTCGGCGCGCAGGGCATCGTCAAGCCCACCCACATCTTCCTGCAGGGGGGCGTGGGCGCGTTTGCCGCGGCCATGATAGCCTTTTACCGCAAGCTGTTCGGGGCGGGCGCGCCCATCTCCGTCGTCGTGGAGCCGCGCGAGGCCGCCTGCCTCTACCGCTCCATGGAGATCGACGACGGCCGGCCCCACGCCGTCGAGGGGGAGTTGGACACCATCATGGCCGGGCTGGCCTGCGGCGAACCCAGCCCGCTGGCGTGGAGTATCCTGCGCGATTGCGCCGACTTCTTCGTCACCGCCCCCGACTACGTGGCCGCCAAGGGGATGCGCATGTATGGCGTGCCGCTGAAGGGCGACCCGTTCGTCATCTCCGGCGAATCGGGGGCCGTCACGCTGGGGGTGCTGCCGTTCATCATGGGCAACGGCGGCGCGGCCGACCTGCGCGAGGCGTTGGGCCTCAACGAGCAGTCGCGCGTGTTGCTGATCAATACCGAGGGCAACACCGACCCCGACTACTTCCGCAACGTCGTCTGGGAAGGGGTCTTCCCCGTGCCCGAGGCGTACCAGTGGCGCTCGCTGGCCGCGAAGTGACGCTATGACATCCTCATCAACATCCCAAGACGCACAGGCGTTACTCGACCCGCGTACCCGCCTGGGCCACGTCCATCT
Source organism: uncultured Ardenticatenaceae bacterium (assembly GCA_964398825.1). Lineage (GTDB taxonomy): Bacteria > Chloroflexota > Anaerolineae > Promineifilales > Promineifilaceae > Promineifilum. The sequence goes on along the minus strand of CAYNOL010000258.1, from coordinate 2,839 downwards.
CATCGTCCACAACCTGGATCGGCAGATCGCGTTCTATACCCAGGTACTGGGCTTCCACCTGCATGGGCGCGAGGGGAGCGAGGCGGCGCTGGGCACGGCCGGCGAGGTGCTGCTGCGGCTGACGGAGGACACGGCCGCGCGCCGCTTCCAGCACACCACCGGCATGTACCACTTCGCCATCCTCTACCCCAGCCTGCGGGAGCTGGCCCGCGCCATCGCCCGGCTGTTCGTGCTGCGCTACCCCAACGCGCCGACCGACCACGGCGCGTCGAAGACCACCTACCTGGACGATCCCGAGGGCAACAACATCGAGCTCTACGTGCGCACGCTCGACGACGCGGTGTGGGAGATAGCCGACGGGCAGGTGTCGGTTCGCTATGCCGACGGCCGCGTCGGCACCGGCCGCGACCCGCTCGACGTCGAGTCGCTGTTCGGCGAGCTGGACGAGGGGGAGCGGCTCGACCTGCCGCTGCCCGACGGCACGCAGATCGGCCACATCCACCTGTACGCGGCCGACATCCAGGCCTCGCTCCGCTTCTACGCCGGGGTGCTCGGCTTCACGGAAGGCATGGTCATGGAGAGTTTTCGCATGGGCGACGTGGGGCTCGACGAGCAGCAGCCGCATGTGGTGGCCTTCAACACGTGGAAGGGCACGGGCATTCCGCCGTCGCCGGCCGGAGCGCTGGGCTTGCGCCACTTCACCGTCGTGCTGCCCGGCGCGGCCGAGCTGCAGCGCGTCGTCGCCCGCGTCCACGCCGCCGGTTTGCCCACGGCCGAGACGCCGGAGGGGACGCTGGTGCGCGACCCGTCGGAGATTAATGTCATTTTGACGGATCGGATGGCGTTGTAGCGTTGTGTGTGAAGAGGACGGGTTGCAAACCCGCCCCTACAAGGGGTGACGATGCGTACGGACGGGTTTGTAACCCGCCCTTTTCGCCCCAATCGCGCAGCTACAACCTGAAAGGTTGCGCCACACAGCCGCCTTGACATCCCAATCACCTGGAATATAATGGGAAGCTACGTTGGTGCGGTCAGCCGCGCCGGCACAAACGAACAACCTAACGCGTTGACCGGGACGAGTAATCGCCACACGCGCGCCAGAGAGCGAGTCGCCACAGGCTGAGAGCGACCGCCGCAAACGAAGGCGACGAATACCACCCGGGAGCGGCCGCCCGAACGGTTGAGGCAAACCCACGGTTCTGCCTCCCAGGGCAGACAGAGCGTCTGCCCACCCAATAAGTCGGCCCGGCAGGCCCCGTTATCGGCCGAATCGAGATCGAGCGACGCGCCTCGGCCGTCTCTCGAAATTGGGTGGAACCGCGACCGCCGTCGCCCCAATGTGGGCGGCGGCGTTTTTGTTTTTGGATTTATAGCGAGGTCGCGCAAGGATGCTGGTGGCACGCGGCAAGTTCCATATATGCTCATCACGCGTCCTTGTGTGTCATTATTTTGAGGTAAATGATGTCAGAGAACGGCAATATCCCCTATAACGAAACGGAGCTCTACCGCATCCGCCATTCGGCGGCGCATGTGATGGCCGAGGCGGTGACCGACCTCTTCCCCGAGGCGCGGCTGGCCATCGGCCCGCCGATTGAGGATGGCTTCTACTACGACTTCGACCTGGGCGTGGACGAGCGGGGCAAGCCGCGCACCTTCGCCCCCGAAGATCTGGAGCGCATCGAGGCCCGCATGGGCGAGCTGCTGCGCGACAACGCCGAGTTCGAACATTCGACGATGTCGATTGACGAGGCGCTGGCGTTCTTCCGCGACCAGCCGTACAAAGTCGAGCTGATCAAGGATTTGGCGTCGGGCAAGGTGGACGAGATGGGCAACCCGACGGCCGAACCGGCGGCCGAAGTCGGCATCTACCGGCAACGCGATTTCGTCGACCTGTGTCGCGGCCCGCATGTGCGGCGCACGCGCGATATCAAGGCCAACGCCGTCAAGCTGCTGCGCACCGGCGGGGCCTATTGGCGCGGCAAGGAAGAGAACCCGCAGCTGCAGCGCATCTACGGCACGGCCTGGCACAACAAGGCCGAGCTCGACGACTACCTGCGCCGGCTGGAAGAAGCCAAGCAGCGCGACCACCGGCGGCTGGGCAAGCAGCTCGGCTTGTTCCACATCTCGCCGCTGGTCGGCTCCGGCCTGCCGCTGTGGCTGCCCAAGGGGGCGGTGCTGCGCGAGACGCTGGAGAGCTTCCTGCGCCAGGCGCAACTGGAGCGCGGCTATCTGCCGGTCATCACGCCCCACATCGGCAATCTGGAGCTATACCGCACCAGCGGCCACTACCCGTACTACAAGGACAGCCAGTACACGCCGATCAAGGTGGACGAGGAAGAGTTCCTGCTGAAACCGATGAACTGCCCCCACCACATCGAGATCTACCGCAGCGAGCCGCGCAGCTACCGCGACCTGCCCTACCGGCTGGCCGAGTTCGGCACGGTCTACCGCTACGAAAAGAGCGGCGAGCTGACCGGCCTGACGCGCGTGCGCGGCTTCACGGTCGACGATTCGCACCTGTTCGTCACTCCCGAGCAGCTTGAGGACGAGTTCATCGCCGTCGTCGACCTGATCCAGCACGTCTTCGGCACGATGGGCTTCAGCGACTTCCGCGCCCGGCTGGGCACCAACGACCCGGAGAGCGACAAGTACGCCGGCGAGCCGGAGATGTGGGCGCGCGGCGTGGCTGCCATCCGCAACGCGGCCGACAAGCTGGGGCTCAACTACACTGTCGAAGAGGGCGAGGCCGCCTTCTATGGCCCCAAGCTCGACTTCATCTTCCGCGACGTGCTGAAGCGGGAGTGGCAACTGGGCACGGTGCAGGTTGACTTCCTGCTGC
>CAYNOL010000257.1:0-4007 GCA_964398825.1 uncultured Ardenticatenaceae bacterium | reverse complement strand
ATTTGTCATGCAGAACCGCCTTGTCTCGCCGTTGCCTGACCCTCTTCGCCCATCGCTGTAGAAAAATCATAGTGTATTTAGATATTTCGAAACCGGTTTTTCTTGAAAACCCGGTTTCGGGCGACCAGTCTCCCAGTCTCCCAATCTCTAATCCCCAACCACTCTAATCCCCAACCACCCGCAAAATCCGCCCCGCCTCGTCCCGATATACCTCTTCCAGCATCCCGTCGGCGATCATCCGGTCGAACTTGGCCAAGCCCTCGGGCCAGTAGTAGGCGTTCTCCAGCGTGCCCAGGATGATGTACTCGACGTCGTACTGTTGCAGGATGTTCCACGCCGCGGCCGCATCCAGTGTGCTGTAGAAGGTGTTGACGTTGTCGATGCGGCCGGTGACCATGCTGCCGGGCGTGACGGCGCGCTGTTGGCGCTGGTGCCAATCCCAGCCGATGACCGTCGGCAGGCCGGTGTACATCGAGATGCGCGCGGCGATGGAGCGGTACGGGTTGCCGCCGAACGCTTCGATGATGACCGGCGTGCCGTCGACGTTGCGCTGCAGCCAGTCGATGATCCCCAGGTCGTCGCCGGGGCGGATGGTCAGACCGCTGCCGGTGTAGTCGGTGTCGCCGTACTCGACATAATCCAGGAAGGCCGCGCCGTCGAGGGTGTTGGGCGCGTCCTTGTTCATGCGGATGCCCCATTTGGCCGGGGTGGCCGTCAGCGGGTAGAGCGCCGCGGCGAAGACGAGCACGCCCAGCGCCACCCGCCACGCCGTCCCCGGCCGCCCCGCGGCACGAATCGACGGCCACGCCCACGCGAGCGCCACGCCGCCGGCCACACTGAGCATCAGCCACACCTGCAGGTAGAATTTGAACACGGTGTTCATGCGGCCGACGTCGCCGTCGAGCACGAAGATCTCGACGATGAGCGTCAGCCCCAGTGCGGCCGACATCAGCGCCAGCACCACGCGCCGCGCCTCGGGCAGCCCCGGCCGCAGCGCCAGCAGCCCGGCAGCCGTCAGCAGCGGCAGGGCGATGGGTGCCACCCAGTAGCCGCGCCACAGCAGAAAGGCCGACACGGCCACAAACCCCGCCAAGCCCAGCATGATGAGCCAGCCGTATGGTTCCGGCCGCGCCTTGCCCGCCTCGGTCCACGACGTCGTCCAGTCGCGCAGCTCGCGGGCCAGATGGGTGACGACGAGGAAGAGGAAAAGGCCGTGGACGAGCAGATAGTTCCAGGCGTGGGTATAGGAGCCGGGCCACAGCGACGCCGACGAGTAGCCGGAGCCGTAGCTGGACGAAAAGGGCAGGAAGAGCAGCGACGACAGCCCGGCCAGCGCCACCACGGCCAGCCCTGCCCGCGCCGCCGCCCGCCATGTGAAGCCGCCCGCCCGCAGCCCGTAGTAGGCCACCGCCAGCGAGCCCAGCAGCAGATACGTCGGCCAATCCCACGTGTTCGTCGGCCGCAGCACGCCGATGGCCAGCGCGCCGACGAACAAAGAGAGGAGAGTGGGGATTGGGGATTGAGAGATTGGGAGACTATGAGACTGTGAGAGTGGGAGACCGGCAGATCGCTCCTCTTTCGTATCTCCTATCTCGTATCTCGTATCTCCACTCGTCGCTCGTCGCTCGACACTCATCACTATCCCCACCGCCCACGCCAGCGCCAGCATCTGCAGCGGCATGGCGATCATGTGCGCGTGCAGGTCGGCGTAGAGGAAGGTGAAGAACGGGAACTCGGTGATGGGCTGCACTTCGCCGGGGTCGGCGTTGATGGCCCGCGAGGCGATCCAGAACCAGTCGCCGGGGTACATCGGCGCGGGTTGGCCGCCGAGCAGCTTGATGCCGCCGTCGAGCGTGCGGGCGACGCGGCCGACGAGCGGCACGGCGTCGAGCGTGGGCGAGCCGGAGTTGTACCACGCGTCGGCGATGACCGTCACCTGCGCCAGATTGCCCAGCAGCAGGGCCAGCGCCACGGCGACGAAACCGGCCGCGGCCGCGCGCGATGTGGCGCTGGCTTTCAGCCTGCCCAGCGCCGATGGCCGGGCTGGTGTGGTGTAGGCTGTCAGCCTGCGATCCGGCTCCGATTCCGGCGTGGGCGGGAGACCCAACCTGATGGGTTGGGGTACAGCCATGACCAGATTCCAGGCGATGCTGAACACCCCCAACCCCGTCATGCTGAACAGCATCGGCAGGGCCAGGTTGTAGGCCACGGCCGGGACGACGCCCAGCAGCTTGGTCAATGTGCCGACGAAGACGAAGCCATAGTAGTAGTAGTTGATGTAGCCGCCCGCGTGCCACGGGTCGTAGGGCGGGAAGGTGGTCGAGCGCATGACGGCCGTGAAGTAGGACAAATCCATCGGCTTCTCGCCGCCCCAGATGACGTCCCACACGTCGGGGTTGCCCAGACGGATGGCGGCCATGAGCAGAAACAGCCCCACGCCCAGCAGCTCGACGAGCACGATATAGCTCATCCGGCGGCGCAGGAACGCCGTGATGGCGTGCTGGTGGCGGGCCAGCAGGACGACGTTGGCGGCGATGAGCACGAACGTCATCAGGATGATCGTCGCCTGGCTGAACGGCAGCAGCTTCGCGCCGGCCGCCAGCCACGCCAGCCAGGAGACGACGAGCAGCCCCAGCACCCGCGACAGGGCGTACCCCCGGTCGGGCAGGCCGCGCAGGGCGACGAACGCCAGCGGGAAGGTGGCCCAGCCCAGCAGCGTCAGGGCGATCATCCAGAAGACGGCCCCCAGCCACGGCCGCTGCGACAGCGCCCCGTCGATGTTGAACACCTCGCGGAACGTGCCCCCGGCGCGTTGGGCGGCCGCGTCCTCGGGCGACAGCATTAGCCCGTTGCGCGCCTGCGTCGCCTCCAGCGGGTTCTGCACGACGACATTGGACAGGTCGACGCGCTCCAGCAGCGCCCGCGCCGCCGCCGGGTCGTAGCGCTCCGACTTGCGGAAGATCCACACCGGTGGGTGGTCATAGACGCTGAACGCTTCTTCGGCCGCCAGCTCGTTGGGCGGCGGCCAGCCGATCTGCGGCGGCTCGCCCCAGCTGATCTGGGCCGTCGTGTCGCTGATGTGGAGCGGGCCGAGGCGGGTGTTCTCGTGGAACTGGGCCACGAGGTCGAAGCCGAGCGAGCCGTCGAACAGCGCCTCGTAGTAGGTGATCATCAGCGGGTAGGTCAGCGGCATGCGCGGCAGGTTCCACATGGCCCGCTGGCTGCTGAGCATGATGTAGTCGGCCTCGTCGAGCCAGGCGAGCATCTCCTCGCGCTTTTCGGGGCTGTCGGGGTGGGTGACGGGGCGCTGGCCGCCGGTGACTTCGGTGTAGTAGGCGCCATAGGCGTTGCGGCCGCCGGTGCTGACGGGCAGCAGGTCGTCCCAATGCTCGTTGACCAGCAGGCTGGTGCCGGCCATGACGGGGCCGCCCGGCCCGGCCTCGACGGTGAGCAGCGCCGCCTGCCCGGCGGGGATGTCGACGGCCGGCAGCTCGACGACGACGGCGCGGCGGCGGCCGTCGAGCGCCAGCGGGTACTCTGTCGTCGGCCCGTCGTTGAGGCGCAGGCGCAGCGAGTGGGCGTTGCCCGTCGCCGGGCCGTTGGGCTCCGCTTCGGCGTCGGTCAGATAGTTGAAGCGCACGGCGCGGACGGTGCCGCCCTCGGGCAGCTTGAAGTCGAGGAAGAGGGGGGCGCCGCCGGGGGCGAAGACCATGCCCTTCAGCGGCAGCTGCAGCTCGGCCGCGCGGCCGTCGGGCGTGGTGTAGATCAGCGTCGCGCCGCTGGGCACGTTCTCGAATATCCACTCCGACGCGGCGATGCGCGTCATCGGCTCGCGGTAGATCTGCGTGAAGGTGACGGCCCACAGCATGGTGGGGACGAGGACGATGAGGGCCAGCAACCAGACGGCCCATCGGCTAGATACGAGATACGAACTACGAGATACGAGATTTGCGCCCCTGCGCCCTTTCGCCCTTTCGCCCCGGCTTGCCCTCGCCGCGGCCGCCTTG
>CAYNOL010000256.1:0-4011 GCA_964398825.1 uncultured Ardenticatenaceae bacterium | reverse complement strand
TCACGAGCGTCTTGTAGGTGCGCTCGGCCGTCGGCCCGATGACCTTCTCCAGCCGCTCCTCGATGCGGCTCAGGCCGGCACGGGTGTATCGATTGGCACGGGCAAGCGCCCTCTCTGCCTCCGGGCCTGCAGCGCGGGCAGAGCGCTCCATGTCGTCGGTGAGCGCTCCGTAGACCTGCTTGAGTTGCGCCCTCGGCGTATCGGAGACCAGCGCCCCATCGGAAATCTTGTTCCCGATCATCGTCCGGATTTCCTTGAGCGCCCGGTACGGGATTGCTCCGGCGCCGGCATCAAGGTCCAGCGCCTCGCGCAGACGCGCCAGCGTCGGGTCGCGCAGGATCTCCGAGGACTTCTCCGCGCCCGCGATGGGATCGGTGAGGCGTTTCAGGGCAGCTTGCGTAGACGACACGTCCACCCGATGATCGGCCGGGATGTAGTTGTCGAGCTGGTCGTAGAGCGCCTTCTGCTTGCCCTTGAAGGTGTTCACGAAGCTCTTGACGCCCCGCTCGATGGCGCTGCCGGCCAGGGTCGGGTCGCGACTGATTGACAGGTCGTCGGCGAGGTCATCGACCCGGCGCCCGATACCCTCGGCCATCCGAGGGCCGACCGCCGCCATGCGCCCGGCGCCGCCCGGCACCTTCGACAGACCGGACTCGGCGGCTTGCGCGGCGCGCCCGCCGGTCGCCATCCCGACAGTCGGCTCAGCCCCTGCGCTACGCGCCGCCCGCAGCCGTTCGGCCATGACCTGCCGTGAGTTCTCGCCGCCACGCATCAGGCCGCGAACCGTTGTTGAGCCGGCGTATTGCGCAGCGGGCACGGCGAGGGCTCCTGCCAGCGCAGCGGCCGTCTGTCCGACTGGCCCAGCCCCGCTGGCCTCGGCCACTTCACGGGCGCCGGCACCGGCCGCCCCGCCAATGACCTGGCTTCCGGGGCGAGCGGACAGCAGGTCGCCCACCGACGACGCCACCGGCCCTGCAGCACCAGAAAGGGTCCGGCCAAGGCCCACTACCGAGCCCGCCCCGGACATGGCTCGCGTGACATTGCCGACGCGTTCCTCGAAGTCGCCCTCGGGTCGCGGCAGGCCGAGCTGATCGCCCAGTGTGCTGACCGCCTGCGATGATTTCAGCCCCAGCGCGTCGCCGATCATTGCGGGCAAAGCGAGGCCGCCCTCGAGGGCATAGCGACCGGTCAGGCCGACCTGCCGGCCGATCTGTTGCGCGGTCGAACGCTGTGGGGCGGGCTCCAGCACGAAGCGCCCCTGCGGCTGCTCCGGCTCAAGAACGAAACGCGACATTACTCGGACCTCACCCAGCTTCGGCCATTGCTGCGGTATCGCACGCCGGTCGATGAATCGCGGATGACGCGCCCCTGATACTGAGCCGGGTCGGGCATGTCAGCGAAGGATTGTTGACCGCCGCCCGAAGCGTCTGGCTTCTGTCGCTGCGGAATCTTCTGTCCGGTCACGCGCTCATAGCGCTCATCCAGCAGCGACCGCGCTTCCTTCAATGCTGCCTCGTACGCCTCGTCGCTCTGCGCGGTATCAAGCCGCACCGAGGCTTCGGTCGCTTTCTTGCCCTCGATGTCGGTGATCGGGCCGCCGCCCTTGAGGCTGTTGAACGCATCGAGAAACGCCTTGCCTTCAAGTTGGCGGTGGATCGCCATGAAGTCGCGCGCGTCCGTCCCCGGGATGTAGTTACTGGGGTTCAGCACCCCCGACCTCCCGGTTGCCGTCTCCCGCCCCGGGTGTTCGAGCGCCATGTCGATCAGGTTGATGTAGTCGCGCGCCGAAGCCGCGTCGGCAATGGCTTTCTCCTGCGCAGCCGCAGCGCCCGGCGGGCGCACTCCTGGCGCGATGGTGTACGTGCCGTCCTTGGCTGGCATGGCATAGGCCGGTTTGCCGTCCGGCCCCTCGACCGGGACCATCGTGCCGGTGTAGACGGTCGTGTTCGCCGCCGGCGCATGCGTGGATTTCTTCATCAGCACGCCGCTGATCGTCGAATTCCATTCCGGCGAGCCCGGCTTGATGCCCCGGGCGAGCATCAGCCGCTCGACTTCCGTCTGCTCCGGCGACTTGGCGACGCGCGGCGCGCCTTCCTGCCCGGTGTACTCGTTGAAGAAGCCGACTTCGTTTCCGAGGTTCTGCGCGGACAGTTTCACCGGGGCGGAAAAGCCCTCGCCAACCGGGTTGCCGTAGGCGTCAAAGCCAACCTTCCTCGGCCCGCCCTCTCCTGCGACTTCCTGCCAGCTCGCCACCTTCGGCTTGCCCCAGTTGCTCATGCCGGCGAAGCTCTGCAAGTCGGTAGGCGACATCCCAGCGGCGATGCCGAGCGACGCGAGTTGCGGCGTCATCTCCCCACCAGACTGCTGCAAGCCCATCTGGAAGGCCTGCTGCGCCTGCTGCTGCTGCGCGAGTTGCGCCTGCGCCATCCGGTAGTGGTCGCGCTGCGCTTCCCTCGCCGCCGCGCCAGCCATCAGTTCCCGCAGCGTGAGCGCCTGTTGGGCACCCTGCATTGGCGACTGCACCTGCAACGGCTGGACGCCCAGCGCGATCCTCGGGTCTAACGCCATCGTCTTACCTGTAGAGGTTGCTGCCGATCTTGTCGATCAGCATCTGCTGCTGCCATGCGTTCAGCGCATTCGAGCCGGCCTGTGTCCATGCGTTCGCCGAGCCGACCCGGCCCGCAGCGCCGGCGTTGCCCGACTGCGTGAGCAGGTCGCCCACCGTGTTCGCCCGGTTGGTGCCCATGGCGCCAAGATTCGCCGCCGCCGTCTGGCCGGTGCCGGCAATGCCGGCGAGCTGGTTGTACGTGTTCTGGCGCTGCGTGAGGTCGCGATTCCAGGCGTCCTGGTACCGGGTGCTCGCCAATCCCTGCGAGTAGCGCAGGAGCTCCCTCAATGCCCCGGACGAGCCATACAGGCCCCGCGCCCTCGCGGCGGCATCCAGCGCCCTCTGGCCCTCGGCGAGCTCGAACTGGTAGCCGGGATCGTTCTGGAAGTCGGCCTGCGTGTACGCGCGATTCAGGTCCGGCAGTTGCGCCATCAGGTCGCCCAGCGTCTGCTGCCCGGCCTGCAGCCACGGCATCTGGTCGGCGCGGTTCTGGTCGTACTGCCGGCGGACTTCCTCGATCGCGGCGTTCGCGCTCTGCCGCTGCATCTCGGCCGCGTCGCTCGCCGCATCCGCGCCCAGCGCGCCGCCAACCAGACTCAGCCCGCCGCCGATCACGGCGGGGTTGCTGAGCAGCGAGCCGACGGTGCCGCTCAGGCCCGTGAGTGCGCCGGCCCCTGTCGCGGCAGCACCCGCTCCGGTTAGCGCGCCACCACCGGCAGCAGCTGCTCCTGCTGCCCCCAGGCCACCGGCGGTCCCGAGGAAGCCCATGTCGACGCCGGCATTGCTTGCGAGGAAGCCGGCAGCGTCCAGCGCGCCTGGCGCGGCGGACAGGCCGCCGGCACCTCCGGCCCCGACGCCCATCGCAGCAGCGCCGCCCATCCCGGCCAGCGTCAGCGCAGCAACCAACTCCAAGTTGTCATTCAGCCAGCCGCCCTCGGGACGGAACGCGCGGTAATCGACACCTTGAAGCGCGCCGGCGTCATCGTAGTTACCGATGATCCGGTAGTACTTCCCTTCGTCCTGATCGTGAAACTGCCCAAGGTTGCTGGTGAAGCCGGGTGCGAGGAAGCGCGCAGAGCCCATGCTGTCGTTGGACACCATGACATCGCGCGTTTCGGTGTTGGGGGCGTAATACTGCCCGGTACTCGGGTCGAAGCCGCGCACGTTCTCCGCCCCGATCCCCAGCGCGGCGTACTGCGGAACAAGCTGCGAGATGGATTGCAGCGGGTTCGAGCCAAGCCCGATCGCAGGGTTGTCACTGTTGGATATCTCCCAGCCGACGCGCGACGGGTCAACCTGCCCGTACTGCTGCCGGATGATCGCCTCCAGCTCGGCGCGCTGCGCAGTGGTGAGGTTCGTCTGCCCACGATTCTGCCGGCCCTGCGTGGCCGCCATCTGCGCGA
>CAYNOL010000255.1:0-4026 GCA_964398825.1 uncultured Ardenticatenaceae bacterium | reverse complement strand
GTTTCGATGGAGTCGGCGATGATCTCGCGCGATTGGAGCGAGTAGCTCATCCCGTCGTTGCCCATGCTGATACCGTCGCTGACGCCGATGGTGTTGAATCGCATGCCCACCAGGCCGGCCTCGGCCATGTTCTCCTTCACCCACGCCGACAACAGGTTGAGGTGCATGTTGCAGGTGTTGCCCTCGTACCACATCGAGGCGATGCCGACTTGCGGCTTGTCCATGTCGGCTTCGGTCAGACCGGTGCCGTAGAGCATGGCTTGCGAGGCGCCCTGGGACGCGGGCTGGGTGATGTGGGCGCTGTACTTGTTTAGATTTTCACTCATGACGATTCTGACGGCGCCGGCGGCCGTGTTACAACTTGATTAGAAATGATCCTCGATCTTGTCCACCACGCTTTCGGCGATGCTGAGCGCCGACGTGGCCGCGGGGGACGGGGCGTTGATGACGTTGACGATGCGCGCCGTCTCATGGAAGGCGAAGTCGTCGAGCAGCGCGCCGTTAGGAGCCAGCGCCTGCGCCCGGATGCCCGCCGGAGCCTCTTCCAGATGCCCGGCGCGGATTTCAGGGATGAGCCGCTGCAGCGCCTTCACGAACGCGCTCTTGCTGGCCGAGCGCCACATCTCTCCCAGACCCGTCTTCCAGTACCGGCCGGCCAGCTTGCGGAAGCCGGGATAGCTGAGCGTCTCCCATAGCTCGCGGGCGTTGACGTCGGTGAGGTGGTACCCTTCGCGGGCGAAGGCCAGCACTGCGTTGGGGCCGCACTCCACGCCGCCGCTGATCATGCGCGTGAAATGAACACCCAGAAACGGAAAGCCGGGGTCGGGCACGGGGTAGATCAACGCCTTGCACAGATGCCACGCTTCCGGCTTCAGTTCGTAATACTCGCCGCGAAACGGGATGATCCGCGCCGGGGCTTCACCGGCCGACATTTGGGTCACTCGATCCGAGTGCAGTCCCGCGCAGTTGATCAGGTGTGCGGCAGTGAACTCCCCGGCCGTCGTGCCGACGGTTATCTCCCCCGAGCGCTCGACGATCTCCGTCACCCTGGCTCCGGTGACGATGTCGTGTCCCGCGTCGCGCAGGATCTCGGCCAGTCGCTCACACACCTGGACGTAGTCGACGATCCCCGCTTCCGGCACGTGGATCGCCTCGATCCCGTTCAGCACGTGGGGCTCCAGCTCCAGCAGCCGCTCGCGGCCGATCAGCTCGCAGGCGACTCCGTTGGCCCGGCCCCGCTCATACAGGTTATGCATTGCCGGCAGCTCTTTCTCGTCGGTGGCGACAATGACCTTGCCGACGAGGCTGTATTCGATCCCTTGCTCCCGGCAGAACTCTTCCATGAGCTGTTTGCCGGTGCGGCAATTGATCGCCTTCAGCGAGTTGGGCTTATAGTAGATGCCGGAGTGCAGGACGCCGGAGTTGCGTCCCGTCTGGTGGAAGGCCAACTTCGGCTCCTTCTCCAGGACGGTGATGCGTTTCTGTGGATAACGTTGGCAGAGAGCGCGCGCCGTGGCCAATCCGACGATGCCCCCGCCGACGATGATGATGTCTGTTGTGGTCATAAAGAAGAATTGTAGCCCAATCTATCGAGCAAGACCTGACAGGTGGACGCAGCGAGGCGCTCGCTCGACAAGTAGCGTCGCATGCTCACCTGTCGGGTCTGGGAGTTCACAGACCGGCAAGCACTTTATCAGTCATTTCCCTGGTTCCGATCACCTTGTCCCCCTCGCGGCCGATGTCGGCCGTGCGCCAGCCGGCGGCCAGCGCGCGGGCCACGGCCGCCTCGACGGCCGTCGCCTCGTCCGCCAACCCCAGCCCCGAGCGCAGCAGCATCGCCGCGCTCAAGATCGTCGCCAGCGGATTGGCGATCCCCCGTCCGGCGATGTCGGGCGCGCTGCCGTGGATCGGCTCGAACAGCCCCGGCCGCCCCGCCTCGCCCAGCGACGCCGACGGCAGCATGCCCAGCGATCCGGTGATCATCGACGCCTCGTCAGACAGGATATCACCGAACATGTTCTCGGTGACGATGACGTCAAACTCGGCCGGCCGATTGATGAGGTACATGGCGCAGGCGTCGACCAGGATATCCTCGTACTCGACGTCCGGGTAGTCGGCGGCGACTTCGTGGGCCACCTCGCGCCACAGCCGGGACGAGGCCAGCACGTTGGCCTTGTCGACTGACGTCACCTTGCGCCGGCGGCCGCGCGCCAGCTCGAACGCCAGCGCCACCACCCGGCGCACCTCGTTCTCGGTGTAGCGCATCGTGTCCACTGCGCCGCGCTCGCCGTTGACCTGCTCCGGCCCTTGCGGGCGGCCGAAGTACAGCCCGCCGGTCAGCTCACGAACGATCATGATGTCGACGCCGCGAACGCGCTCGGCGCGCAGCGGGCTGGCGTCGATCAATGCGTCGAGCACAACCACCGGCCGCAGGTTGGCGAACACGCCCATGGCCTGCCGCAAACCCAGCAGCCCCTGCTCAGGCCGGACGGCCGCCTTCGGGTCGCTCCACCGCGGCCCGCCGACCGCGCCCAGCAGCACGCCGTCGCTGCTCGCGCACAACTCGCGCGTCTCGTCGGGCAGGGGGGAACCGGTCTCGTCAATCGCCCGGCCGCCGATGAGCGCCTCGGTGAAGACGAAGGTGTGGCCGCAGCGCTCGGCGACGGCCTCAAGCACGCGCCGCGCCTGCTCGACGACCTCGGGGCCGATGCCGTCGCCGGGTAGTAATGTGATGCTAGCTTTCATGAAGTCACATTTCGTATAGTGAATTTGAAATGCAGGGCTATGATGCCATTCGTATCCATTTAGCACAATACCCGTTCGTGGCGATGGAGGGCGGGTCACAGGCCCGCCCCTATAGCTAATAGCACAGCGAAGTGGCGGGTCTGTGACCGCCTTCTTCGTTCGTAATAAGCACTTTAGCGTTCACTTCAGAAAAGTCACTAAAGCGGCTATCAGCGAACCCTAACTAACTACACTCCAGCTCCACCCGCAAATTCGCCACCCGGCCGCTCGTCGCCTTCACCAGCTCATCCGGCTTAATTGCGAAGACGGTATTAGGCGTGCCGGCCGCGGCCCAGATGACGTCATACAGCAGCAAATCGCGGTCGATCGATACCGGTGGGGTGGTGGCGTGACCGAAGGGAGGCACGCCGCCGATGGCATAGCCGGTAGCCGCGCGGACGGTGTCGGCGTCGGCGCGATCGACCTGCTTGCGGCCGACACCATGCAGCGACGCCAGCTTGCGCGTGTCCAGCTGGTTACTGCCGGAGACGAGGGCCACGACGGGTTCGCCGGCGACGATGAAGACGAGGCTCTTGACGATCTGGCCCACTTCGCAGCCGATCGCTGCCGCGGCTTCTTCGGCCGTGCGGGTGGAATGCTCGAAGACGACGACGTCGATAGACAGGCCGAGCGCCTCGGCCGCCTCGACGAATCGCTGGGTGGATGTGGGAAGGGAAGTGATGTCTGACATAAGACGTAATAATCTATCCGGAAGCGGGAAAGAGGCAACGTCATGCGTCTGGCTCACGTGACCAGCGCGTACTCCATGCTGTCGGCCAGAGCGCGCCAGCTGGCATCGATGATGTTGGGGCTGGCTCCGACGGTGCTCCAGCGCCGCATACCCTGTCGCGTCTCGATGAGCACGCGGGTGGTGGCGGCCGTGTTGTTCTCACCGTCGAGGATGCGCACCTTGTAATCTTCCAGCCGAACGCCGCTGATCTGTGGGAAGACGCCGCTGAGCGCCTGGCGCAGGGCGGCGTCGAGGGCGTTGACCGGCCCGTTGCCCTCGGCGACGGTGTGCATGATCTTCGGCCCGACGCGCACTTTCACCGTCGCCTCGACGATCGTTCCCCGGCCACGGCGACGCTGCACCATGACCCAGTAATCGGCCATCTCGAACGGCGGCACGTAGGCCGGGTGCGTGCGCCGCAACATCAGCTCCACCGACGCTTCCGCGCCCTCGAACGTGAACCCCTGTGCTTCCAATTGTTTCACTTGCTCCAGCACCCCGTTCACATCCAG
>CAYNOL010000254.1:0-4105 GCA_964398825.1 uncultured Ardenticatenaceae bacterium | reverse complement strand
ACCGGCACGCCCCGTCCATCCCCTACCCGAGGTGGCGGCGCGGCCGCGGCCCCGCTGGCCGGTGTGCCGCCACTGGCGGCCGACGGCGGCGGCGCCTCGACGACGGGCAGGCTGGACGCGCTGAAGCCGGTGTTAACCGTCACCAGCTCGCCCAAAATCCAGCCCTCTTCGCCGCTCGGCAGTAAGACGTTGTACCAGCTGCCGGGGTCGTTACGGCCGATGAGCTTCAGGATCGTGCCGCCGCCCGCGCCGCCGGCGATCGTTCCGTAGGAGATGCCGGGGCCGGTGCGGATGTTGGCCGGGGCGTTGACCACGGCCGTGGCTTCGCCCGGCGCGCCCAGATTGGCCGAAGGCGCCGTGGCGCCCGGCTGGCTGCCGGTGGTGGCCGGGGTGGTCGGCGCGGGGGTCGCGTCCGCTTCGGGCGTCTCCGCCTCGGCCACTTCCTCGCCGCTCACGTTGACGGTGATCTCACCCACGTTGACGACGGCGTCGCCCAGCACGAGGTCGGCGGCCACGATGTAGGCGCCGGGGTTCTCGGCCGCGGTCCAGGTGTACTCCAGATCGCTGCCCGTCTCGCTGGCGATGATGCTGTCGTTGGCGTCGCGCACTGTCCAGGCGATGGCCGCGCCGCCGGGCTGGGGCGCGTCCCCCTGGCCCATGTAGCTGTTCAGCGCCGCCGCGTACGCTTCGCCGCTGCCCAGCGACAGGCCGCGCACCGTCGCGCCGCGCAGGTTGTAATCAGACGCCAGACGCAGCCGGTCGACGAGCGCCGCCTCGCTGACGAACCAGACAGTCTGCTCCTGCCCCGCCTGCTCGAAGGTGTACTTGTAGGCCAGCGCGTCGCCGTCCCACTCCAGCGGGGTGGCCGAGCCGTCGATGACGACGTTGACTTCCGCGCCGGGCTCCACTTCGGCCGCCTCGTCGGCCAGCGTCAGCTGGCCCAGATTGGCCAGCGCCTGCGCCGGGGGCAGCTCGGTGAAGATATCGCCCACCTTATTGACCGCGCCGGCGCTCAGCAGCAGGTTGACCTTGTTGCGATCCACCTGGCTGACCGTCCAGCCGACGAGCTCCTCGGCCGGGCCTCCGGCGGTGTAGGCCGTCGGATCGGCGGGCATCTGCACATAGACGACGTCGGCCGCGCGGCCCAGCGCCGCCCAATTCTGGCCGCCGGTGTCCCAGCCGTTGCCGACAGCGGCGGGCGTGCCCAGCGTCACGGCCAGCTTCAGCCCTGCGGTGTGCAGCGCGTCGGCCGTGCGGGTCACGAAATCAGTGTAGTCGGCCGACATAGCCGCCGGGATGCCTTGGTAATCGAGGTGAATACCGGCGTACCCTTCGGCCTGGGCCTGCCCCACGAGGCTGTTGATCTGCGCGTCCTGCTGGGCGTCGTCGTTCAGAAAGGCGGTGATGGCCGCCTGATCGATGATCGCGCCGCGATTGGTGACACGCAGGTACGCCTCAGCCCCCTCGGGGGCCGGAGCGACTTCGCCTTCCAGACTGCCGTTCTCACCCAGCACCAGCGCGCCGGTGGACACTTCGCCCAGCAGCGAGCCGACCGCTTCCGGCGCTTCCGCGTCGGGTGCGATTTCGGCGGCGATGATCGGTTGGACGTTGGGGGCGCTGCGGACAAAGGCCAGCGCGCGCGGCAGCGGCCCCTCGTCGACGGCCACCCGGCCGCCGCCGAAGTCGAACCGGCCGGGCACGAAGGCCCATTCGCCGCCGTCCCAACCGCGCAGGTCGACGCCGCGCGTGTCGGTCACTTCGGCCGGCAGCGGCACGGCGATCTGCCCCGTGGGGGCGTCGCCGGTGTAGTTGAGGACGTAGGCATCGCCGACGACGGCATCGGCCGGCAGCGCAGCGGCCGCGTCCAGATCGGCGGCGGCCGTGCGGCTGACGGCCACGGCCGCGCCGTCAGCGGTCGTCAGAGTGACGCCGTCGGGCAGCTCGGCCGGCTCTTCGGCGGTCGAGGTCGCTTCCGGCGCCGTGTCCGGCGCTGTGTCGGCCGTCTCCGGCGCGCCGCTGCCCCCCAGCCCCAGGCGCGTGCCCAGGGAAATTGGGGGCAGGAACAGCCCTACGAGGATGAGGACAAGCACGACGATGAAGCCGGCGATGATCGGCCACGAGAGTCGCTTGCCTGCGTTGTTTTCGTTTTCTTCCATGGATGTAAGCCCCTTCCCGGATGATTAATCTGCCGAGTATCACAAACGAAACCCACCCGCGAGGCGGCGGGGGAGTCGTTGTCGCTCCTCGCGCTCCACGCGGCCGGGTTCGTCGAAACTCATGCTATGCAGGGTATGGAAAAAAGGCGGCCCAACATAATGAAGCCGCCAGCCCTTCTTCTCCGGTTTAACTCCGGCATTCTAGCACATGACGGCCGTCGGGCAACCCTCGCCGCCCCGCAATAGCCGTTGCGTAGGCATTACATTGAGGAAAAGTTAAGCAAAATGAGAAGAAAATAAAGGAAGCGGTCGCGCGGGGCCTTGCGGCGGCGATTCGGGGCCCGGCCAGACGGGGGCTGCTTGACTAGCAAAGGGGCGTTGCTATACTCGCATCAAGGTAGAATGACCTACGCCTGCAACGCGTTTCATCGACAGTAGGGGCGTTTTTGAACCGCTATCGCGCTCGACGGGGTTATGACCTAGCGCCTTCGTGGGGGGTAGCGACCTAACAAGGAGAGCAAAATTCCGATGAGTGTAGCCGAAATTTTCAACAGTATGCCGGGGCGTTTCCAGGCCGACAAAGCGGCCGGGACGAACATGGGCATCCTCTTCGACCTGAGCGGCGACGGCGGCGGCCAGTACTACGTCAACATCACCGACGGCAAGCTGGATGTATCGCCGGCCGCGCCGGCCGCGGCACCCAACGCCACCGTCAAGATGTCGGCCGATGACTTCACCGCCATGTCCACCGGCAGCCTGAACCCGATGATGGCGTTCATGACCGGCAAGATCAAGGTCGACGGCGACCTGAACTCGGTGATGAAGTTTCAGTCGCTGGTTGGTTTCTAATTCCAAGACCTCAGAGGTGGGCGTCGAAGGGCGTTGATCGACAAAGGGCGTGGCGCGCCCCCCTCTGAGGTTTCTATGGCATAATAAAAGGGCGGGTATCACCCGCCCTTTTGCGTCACTGGTCGCCGGCTCAGGCCGGCGTCTTCTCTTTCTCTTTATTGGCGCTGATGGCGATCTCGGCGTACTCACGTCGCTCCGAATCGTCGACATCCAGCCCGACCAGCGCCAGCAGCTCGGCGATCAGCCCCGCCTTGCGCTCGGCGTCGCTGCGAGACCACGTCCGCGCCTTGATCTCCAGGAAGTAGCCCGGCAGCTTCGGCTCCAGCACCTGATCGAGGTTGATGGCGAAATCCGTCGCCTTGTAGAGCACATGCCACCGCTGGCGGTCCTTGTGGACACGCAGCTCGCGGGCCGGGGCGAAGTACTCCTGATAGAAGCGCAGGCTGCGGTCGGCCGCCGCCAGCCAGCGCGACCGCGACAGCATCACCGCGTTGGGGAACTCCTCGCGGTCTCCCTCGCCCATCAGCGTCAGCCGCGCCCGCACCTGGCTCACCTCGCCGTCCTCGTCGATGAACTCGTCCTCGCGATAGCGCAGCCGGTCGGCGTCGGGGTCCCCCTCGTCGAAGAGGAAGTAGTGGTCATACTGCCGGTAGTGGGCGAAGCGGGTGATGCTGAGGGTGTCGCTGCCCAGCAGCGCGCGGGCCGCCTCGTCGCTCTCCAGATGTACCTTCACCTGCACCTCGAAGCTCTCCTGCCGCTGTACGCCGGACAGCAGCACCAGCTTGTTATACGGGCTGGATTCGCGCTGGATGACGAAGGCGTCGATCTCCTTGGCCACCCGGATCGCTTCCTCGCGCGCGGCGGCCTCATCGACCGTCAGCAGCGCGCGGTCGCGCATCAGCCAGCGGCCGTCGCAGATGACGTGGGTCACGTCGCTGCTCTTCGTGGCGTAGACGATGCGCGAATAGACGGCGTCGGGGTGGTTGTGGAAATGGGGCTGGTTGTGGATGCCGGTCATGTCCAGCACGATCACGTCGGCCCGCTTGCCCGGCTCCAGGCTGCCGGTGATGTCGCCCATGTGGATGGCGCGCGCGCCGCTG
>CAYNOL010000253.1:0-4110 GCA_964398825.1 uncultured Ardenticatenaceae bacterium | reverse complement strand
TGATGAGCATGAAGTAGGGATAGGCCAGCCAGACGTTGATGATGATCAGCGCCACCTTGACCCAAATCGCGTCGGAGAAGAAGGGCGGCCAGCCCACCGGCTGGTTGAAGATCTCCTGCAGTGTGCGGGGGATGACGCCCTGCAGCGGGTTCATCATGCCGCGCCACACCAGCAGGGTGATGACCTGTGGCACGGCGAACGGGATGATGAGCAGCGATTTGATGATGCGCTGGCCGGGCATGGTGCGGCCGAAGACGACGGCGATCATCAGCCCCAGGGCAAACGAGAACAGCACGCTGAGCAGGGCGAAGACCACTGTCCAGGCGAAGATGAGCAGCAGCGGGCCGCGATAGGTCGGGTCGGTCAGGAAGCGCTGGTAGTTGCGCAGCCCGACGGTGACCTGGTAGCCGGGGTTGAGGGTGGAGCCGTCCTCGGCGGTGAAGAAGCCGGTCTGTGCGTTGGCGGTGTAGAGGATGTTTTCGCGCCGGTCGGTGATCGTATCCGTCGCCGGGTCGAAGACGAAACGGGGTTGGAGCTGGGCGGCCTGGCCCAGGCGGCCGGTCAGCTGTACGGCCGTCTCCTCGCGGCCATAGGAGTTGGCGCTGATGGCCGTGACGTTGCGCACCGTCTCGGCTCGCGTCAGCCGTGTCCAGCCGGGGATGCCGGCCGGCACGTTGTCTTCGTCCAGCGGGCCGGCGCCGATCTCCTCGGCCGTCAGCTCCTGGCCGACGGTGGCGAAGAAGGTGTTGCCGTCGGGCGCCACCAGCCACAGTGCGTACTCGCCCGTCTCGTCGTTGCGAAACGCGGTGTAGAGCAGCGTGCCGCTCTCGTCGGGCAGGAAGGTGCGCGATTCGAGCACGTTGATGGCCTGCACCTTGGGCAGCAGGTGGCCCGTGCCGTAGTTGGTGAAGGAGATGTAGATGGTGTAGGCGATTGGATAGACGGAGATGAGCAGCATGAAGGCCAGGCCGGGCGACATCCAGCGCATCGGGTAGGCGTTGGGGTTCAGAAAGATGTAATTGATGACGATGGTGATGATGCCGACGAGCAAGGCCAGTGGCCAATAGCCGTCGCCGAGGAGCAGGTAGATGAACAAGAGGGAAAACGAAGTGAAAATGACCAGACCAAGAAGTCGAAGAATCGTTCCGCCTGCTGTGGCCGTCCTCTCGGGTTTGCCCCCCGAGCCTTTTCCAGGTTGGACCTCAATAGCGGCCATAGATTGCCTCCTGGCCATGAGTTCCCGGCTCATAGCCTGTTTTTAATCTGTTGGGTCTCCCGAGTGGAAGGCCCGGTTCGCCAAGAAAGGTGTTGCCCAGCCGAAACAGGGGAGTCGCGGCCGGGCAACGATGAACCGCAATAACGATCAGGGCGGCCCGCCCCGAGGGGAGGCCGCCCTGATTCAAGCGAACGGGTTAGTTGCCTTCGATGGTGTTGATGATCTGCTGTTGGGCAGTGGTGAAGGCGTTCTCGGCCGTGTCGGAGCCCTGGGCGACGAGGACGACCGCGTTGCCCCACGCTTCCCACACCGCCGACATTTCGGGGATGGCGGGCATCGGGTCGGCGTTCACGCCGGCCTGGCCGAAGTCGGCCAACCACTCTTCATCCGTCGCATCCAGCACCGGCAGATAGGCCGACGGGCGCTCGCCGTTGTCGAAGATCGCCTGCTGGAAGGTCTCGGAAGCCACGAACTCGGTCAGGAAGATCTGCGCCAGGACGGGGTCGTTGGCGAAGGCGCTGACCATGAAGCCCTGGGCGCCCAGGAAGGGCTTGCCCTCGGCCGTCTCGCTCGGGATGGGGCAGATGGCGAACGGAATGCCGGAGTCAACGGTGCGCTGGTAGGACCACGGGCCGGTGATCTGCATGGCCGACGAGCCGGCCTCGAACATTTCGTGCTGGATGTCCCAGGTGACGGCCGGGGGCTGCAGGCCTTCGGTCACCATGCGCTCGAAACACTGCGCGGCGGTGATGGAGCCGGGATCGCCCACGCCGATCTGCGTCGGGTCATAGCTGCCCTCAGCATCGCGGGCGAAGACGTAGCCGCCGAAAGCGGTCTGGATCGGGTAGAAGTGATACGGGTCGCCTTCCATGCGGACGAAGCCGTACTGCTCGGCGTCGGCGGCATGCAGGTCGGCCGAGATCTGGTAGACCTCTTCCCACGTCGCCGGGCACTCGGGCACGAGGTCGGTGTTGATGAAGAAGGCGGTGTTCTCGGTGGCATAGGGCAGGCCGTACAGCTCGCCGTCATAGCTGAAGGCGCTGATGGAGGCGGGGGTGAACTGGTCGACCAGGTCGCCGGCGTCGACGGGAGCCAGCAGGCCGTTGGCGACGAGCTCGCCGAGCCAGTCGTGGGCGCCGATGATGATGTCGGGGCCCTCGCCGGCGGGGCCGGCGATGAGGAAGTTGGCGCGGATGTTGCCGAAGCCGACTTCTTCGAGCAGCAGCTCGACGCCGTACTCGCCCTCGAAATCAGCCTCAACTTCCTGGAGCGCGGCCATGCGCAGGTCGTCGGCCCAGATGCGGATGACCGGGGTGCCCTCGGCGATCAGCTGCTCGGCGCGAATGGCGTTGGCGATGGTCGGCGGAACCTGGACAGCGTCGACGACGTGGATGATACCGTTCGACGTTTCGATATCAGTCGTCACCAGGTTGAAGCCGGACAGGTCGAGGCGCTCGCCCGTGGGGGTGTCGATGCGGCCGTCTTCGTCGCCGGCCAGGGCCTCGGCCGTCATCGCGCCGCTGGCCATGTGATATTGCAGCAGGTAGGCCAGGTCGCCGGTCGGGTCGGCCATGATGCGGTCGCGAACGGTGGCATCGAGGGCCTCGAAGGCGGCGTTGGTGGGCGCAAAGAGGGTGCCGGGGGCGTCGGGGGCGGGCTCGGCGATGCCGGCGTTCTGCAGCGCCTCGACGAGGGTGCTGAAGTTCGGGTTGGCGCCCAGGTGCTCGGCGATGGTCATGCTGGTGTCGCTCGTCAGCTCGGCCTCGGCCTCGGTGGGCTCGGGGGCGGGCTCATCGGTGGGCTCGGGGGCGGGTTCGTCGGTCGGCTCGGGGGCGGGCTCGTCGGTCGGCTCGGCGGGGGCCGGCTCTTCGACGGCCGTCGTGGCCGCCGGCGGCGTCTCGGTCGTCCCGCCGCCACAGGCCACCAGTACGAAGGCGCTGAGCAGCAGAACAGTCAGTAACAGGTACCACTTGGTGTTTTTCATCTTTCTCCTCACTTTAGAGTTTTCCACGATCGCCGGATGGCGATCTGACAAATAAAACGACACAGGCAGTTGGTGGTTATCCCGTCGAAAGACACCACCTCCATAATTCTGTCCCGTTATTCGCTGGACAGAAGTATAGCTGATTTCGCGGCGATCCAGAATATTCTGCGGCCTGAATCAAGCCGGCCGGCAACCCGAACCGCCAACACAATCGTGCGTGGCTAATTTAGCAAGGTTAACGAGCTGTTGTCCTGTACCTCGGATAGAGATCGGTTCAGATAGGTCAGGGCGTTGGTCATGTCGCCGGCCGCGCACTCTTCCAGTACCGCCAGGCGTTGCTGGATGAAGGCGCGGTGGGCTTCGGTGGCTTGCTGGTGCAGCGCATCGCCGTTGGTGGTCAGATAGAGGCGTTGGGCGCGGCCGTCTTTCTCGTGCGGCCGCCGCTCCACCAGCCCATCGGCCAGCAGCCCCTGCACGAGGCGCGTGATGTTGCTTTTGTCACAGAACATGAGGCGGCTGAGCACGCTGGGCGTGATGCCGGGGTCTTTGGCGATGTGGGTCAGGGCATAGTAGCGGGGGACGGACAGATTGAACTGTTCCAGGAACAGGCGATCGCCGAAATCAAGCAAGATGAACGACTCCTTGATCAGGTCGTACAATCGAACGTGGTCACTCATGCTGACACATCCCTACAGTAGCACAAGTTGACATTGCAACTGTGCAATGGAATTTAATCATAGGTGGGGGGGTGTGTCAATATGGAGAGGGGAGAAAGGGGAAGGGAGCAGGGGAGAAAGGGTGCGCTCCTTCTCCGCTGCTTGCGCGGATGCCGGCGTTGTCGGTGGCGTATCAGGGGGAGCGGCCGAATGTGGAGGCGGCGGATTTGACGGCGTTGGTGATTCGGGCGTTG
>CAYNOL010000252.1:0-4115 GCA_964398825.1 uncultured Ardenticatenaceae bacterium | reverse complement strand
TCGCGATACTTGTTCTCGTCCAGGAAGGTCATCTGCACCAGTTGCTCCAACTGGTCGCGGTTGGTCTGGGCCTGTTGGCGCAGCCGGACGAGCTTTTGGTCCATGCGCTCGCGCAGCCCTTCGCCCGCGTAGCCGATCTCGCCACGCAACTCATCGATCTCGCGGTTGAGCGTGTCGAGCTCTTCCTTTTGCTCGTCTTCCTGACTCTTCTGGATGGTCTCCAGCTGCTCCTTGGTGATCTCCTGAACCTGGACGATGTGCTCGCGGCCGACCTTCTCGCCCTTCTGGACGATCAGTTCGCCGGACAGGATGATATCCTCTGACGCGGCCGAGTTCTTCAGATTATTCAGGCGTGTCTCAATGGTTTTGGCTTCCTGAACGAGCTCGTCGGTGCGGGCGCTGAGGCGATCGTCGAAGGTGGCGATCAGCTCGTCGCGGGCCGCTTCCAGTTCGGTCAGGCGCGTGGACGCTTCGGCCGTGGACTCCTCGAGCTGCTCCTGCAGCTTCGTCTCCAGCTGTGCCTCGGCCTCCTGCAGCTCTTCGCCCAGGCGCTTGAGCGCGCGCTGGCGGGCGTCCTCGTCGACATGGGTAATTACATATTGGGCAAAGTAGAGGACGCGATCGAGATTGCGGCGGGAAATATTTAGCAGCAAGCCCATGTAGCTGGGCACGCGGCGGGTATACCAAACGTGGGCAACGGGCGCGGCCAGCTCGATGTGGCCCAGACGCTCGCGCCGCACGGAGGAACGGGTGATCTCGACGCCGCACTTGTCGCAGACGATACCCTTATAACGAACATTCTTGTATTTGCCGCAGTAGCACTGCCAGTCCCTTGTCGGCCCAAAGATCGCCTCACAGAAAAGGCCGTCCTTTTCGGGGCGCAACCTGCGATAGTTGATCGTTTCGGGCTTGGTGACTTCACCATAGGACCAGGAGCGAATATGCTCCGGGGACGCCAGGCTGACGCGTAGCGAGCGGAAATCGGTTGTCTCCACTAATGACCTCCAAATTCACTAAGGCTCTACCCTTATGGAAGAAAGAATAAAGAGCACAATTCAACTGTGACGGTCGACACATCCGGTGGCTAAACGCGCAAAAGAGCGTCTGGGCGATTGCCAGCGCTCTTACTCACGTTCTTATCGAACAATGTATGCTGTAATTATATCGGTAAACGTCGATATGTCAAAATTTTTAGCCACTCTAAACGTTGTTTACGC
The DNA here is from genome assembly GCA_964398825.1 of uncultured Ardenticatenaceae bacterium. Taxonomy (GTDB): domain Bacteria; phylum Chloroflexota; class Anaerolineae; order Promineifilales; family Promineifilaceae; genus Promineifilum. The sequence continues at coordinate 2,898 of CAYNOL010000252.1, read as the reverse complement.
GATCTAGGATTATAGCATTTATCTGCGGTTAATCAAGTGGGGAACGGTCTTTGTTTCGCCCCCCGCCGGCGGTTACAGATCGGGTAGTTCATGCCCGTTGGGGGCACCGTTGCCCTCGCCGACATGGTCTCGCAGGAAGGCCTCCATGAAACCGTCGAGGCGGCCGTCGAGCACAGCCTGGGTGTTGCCGACTTCGTGGCCGGTGCGGTGGTCCTTCACCATCTTGTACGGCTGGAGCACATAGGAGCGTATCTGGCTACCCCAGCCGGCGTCGACGTCTTCGCCCTTCAGCGCGGCTATCTCGGCGTTCTGGTTGCGCCGCGCCAGGTCGAACAGCTGCGATTTCAGGATGTTCATCGCCACCTGGGTGTTCTGCGTCAGCGAGCGCTGGTTCTGGCACGAGACGACGATGCCGGTGGGGATGTGGGTGATGCGCACGGCCGTCTCATTTTTCTGCACGTGCTGTCCCCCCGCCCCGCTGGCCCGGAAGCGGTCGATGCGCAAATCCTTCTCGTCGATCTCGATCTCGATCTCTTCGGCCACGTCGGGCCACACTTCCACCTTGGCGAACGAGGTGTGGCGGCGGCTGGAGCTGTCATAGGGAGAGATGCGCACGAGGCGATGCACGCCGCGCTCCGACTTCATCCAGCCATAGGCGTAGCGGCCGCTGAACGACATCGTGGTGCTCTTGATGCCCGCTTCGTCGCCGGGGCTTTCGTCCAGGATCTCCACCTTCATCCGGTGCTGCTCGGCCCAACGAATGAACATGCGCTGGAGCATCTGTGCCCAATCCTGGGCCTCGGTGCCGCCCGCGCCGGCGTGGATGGCGATGATGACGTCCTCGTCGTCGTACTCGCCCGACATCAACGTCTGGAATTCCAGCTGCTGCACGTCGGCCGACAAGCGCTCCACCTCGGCCGACAGTTCGTCGGCCAGTTCCTCGTCGCCCAGCTCGGCCAGCTCAAGCGTGTCGCCCAGCGAGCGGCTGATCTCCTGCCAGACGCCCACCTGCTCCCGCAGCCGGGTCAGCTCGCGCATTGTCCCCTGCGCCTGGGTCGGGTTGTTCCAGAAGTCGGGATCAGCGATGGCTTCTTCCAGTTCAGCGATGCGTGCTTCTTTGACGGCTACGTCAAAGACGCCCCCGGAGCAAATCGATGACGTTGGTTAGCTCAGTTAGTTGGTTGATTAATTCTTCCATGGTGTGGGTCGTTCTCCTCGGACGGGCTTTGTGTTGGCGGCGCGGCCGTTTGATTGATTAGGTAAGGCAGTTGTTATTGTTCGAACAAGCCGTCGATGAACTGGTCGGCATCGAACGGCGCCAGGTCCTGGATGCGCTCGCCGGTGCCGATGAACCGAACCGGCACCCCCAGTTCGCGGTAGATGGCGAACACCATGCCCCCTTTGGCCGTACTGTCCAGTTTGGTCAGCACGACGCCGGTGACGTGGACCGACTCCTTGAACTTGGCGGCCTGCATTAGCGCATTCTGGCCCGTGGGGGCGTCGAGAACCAGCAGCACGTCGTGGGGCGCGGCGTGGACGCTCTTCTGCAGCACGCCGTGGATCTTCTCCAGCTCCTTCATCAGATTGAACTTGGTGTGCAGGCGGCCGGCGGTGTCGATGAATACCATGTCGTAGCCGCGCGCGCGGGCGGCGCGGATGGTGTCATAGGCCACGGCCGCCGGGTCACCGTCGGGCTGTCCGGCGATGACGGGCACATCGGCTCGCTGCCCCCAGATGGTCAACTGCTCAATGGCTGCCGCGCGGAAGGTATCGCCCGCGCCCAGCATCACCTTCTTGCCCATGCCCTTGTAGCGGTGGGCCAGCTTGCCGATGGTCGTCGTCTTGCCCGAGCCGTTGACGCCGACGACCATGACGACGGTCAGCAGGCGCTTCTCTTCCATCTCGAACGCCGGCGGATCGACGAGAATGGCCCGCAGTTGACCGCGCAGCGCCGTCAATAGCTGGTCAGCGCGATACAGCCCCTCGCGCCGCACCTGCTCGCGCAACGTATCAACCAGGTATACCGTCGTCGGCACGCCGACATCGGCCTGGATGAGCAAGGCTTCCAGGTCTTCCCAGGTTTCTTCGGTGATGTCGCCCGCGCCCAGAACGGATGCGATCTGGCCGAATACAGATTGGCGCGTACGGCTCAATGACTCGCGAATGCTTTTAAACAAGATAGCCTCTATATGATTAGACCTCAGAGGTGAGCGCGGAGAGACACCGAATAGGTAAGGCGCATTTTGCATCCACCTCTGAGGTCTTTGTTAGGGGCCGGCGCCCTCAAGCGCCGGAATGGGACAGGGTGATGATCTCGCCGTCTTCAGTCAGTTGCTCAATGCGCAGTTGGGCGTTGTCGAGCAAACGGCCGCAATGGGCCGCCAGCCGCCGGCCGCGCTCAAACAGGGTCAGAGACTCGTCCAGCGACAGCTCACCCGACTCCAGCCGGGCCACCGTCTGCTCCAGTTCGAGCAGCGCATCTTCGAATGACAGCAGTTCAACCTCATCGCTCATTCGGATAATTGTACGCCAAAGCGGCCTGTGGAACCAGTTGGCCCGCCGAAAACAAAGGAAGGAAGGCTTGCGCCTTCCTTCCTGTTAATCATTCAGCACTGCCGAGCGACGCGCTACGACTTGGGGGCGACCGGCACGGGGGCGATCATCTGGGCGTCACCCTTGGAGCGCATGATGGCCCACGCGAGGATGGCGATGAGCACGACCGAAATGGCGATGACGCCCCAGCCGCCGCCGCTGTAGCGGACGATGATGGGGGCGATGATCAGGCTGACGAGATTGACGACCTTGATCATCGGGTTCAACGCCGGGCCGGCCGTGTCCTTCAGCGGGTCGCCGACGGTGTCGCCGACGACGGCCGCCTTGTGGCGCTCCGATCCCTTG
>CAYNOL010000251.1:0-4118 GCA_964398825.1 uncultured Ardenticatenaceae bacterium | reverse complement strand
TACCTTAACAGGAATCGTGGCTATCGTCTCTTTTTGAAAAATGTCGGGTAACTAGTAGGCAAGAAATAGAAGCCCGATGGAAACCCATGCTTGGGCGAGCAGTTGGACAGCTGCCGGATCTCGATGATTACTGGTACGAGCTCCCCAATTTTTTCGCGTGGTTGACCGGCGAGGAACATGACACAGAATTACTACCTATTAGCGACGGGGAGGCATGGAGACCTGTTCCCCTCCTTTGGCAGTATGGTCAAAACGATCTTCTTGAGCCAATCCGTTACGCCGCTGTTAATCGCCTAATGGTGAATCTAGGTTATGGAGGGAAGTGGCGCTTGGTTGAGCCATATTCACTGCGCCTCTCCCATTCTGGCTCCGTCCTTTTTTATGCGATTAAGGCTGAAGCCAGACAAATTCGCTCATATCGAATGGACCGTATTCAAAGTATCGAAGTCTCGCATCAGCCATTCAAGCCCGTTTTTCGCATCGAGTTTACACCTGAAGGTAGGATACCTATACCTTTTACGCAGCGCAGGAGGCGATTCAGTTCCAGACACGGGACGGGGCGTGCAAGCCATCACTATGTAATTGAGTGCGCGATATGTGGGAAGCACTTCTATCGCGATCGGTACAGCACACGCCTAAACCCTCATAAGCGCAAAGACTCTAACATTCCATGTAGTGGAAGGTACGGTTTTTTGGCTTAGAAATCTTTATGACTGAACTCAGCTCAGAACTCCTACATGAGAGCATCACATTCCCATGCCCTCGCTGTGGGTTCTATCTCGAAATACATATGATCGACGCAATAACACGTGCTTGTCGGTGGTGTCCATGCTGCCGAGCACAGATAGAAGTAATTGACGTGACCGGCTCTGTGTCAGTTGCAATAGGGTCTGTCGATGCCGAGATGGCTAAATTAGAAAAACAACTTCGGAGGCTATTCCATTGAGGTATCAACGTAGACTTCAGATCCAATTACAAGAACAGTATCGACGCTTATACAAAGTCGATTGGCGCTCGTACTCAAATCAAGCACGATATCTTGTTGACTTTATCCTTAGACAGCCAGCTCTGAGATACCTCGTAGAATCACTTGAGCGTAATCTGCCTGAGTTAAATCCTGATACCTGGATCAATGAACACTTCTCAGGGAGGGAGCATGAGTGGCCACACACCGAAGTTGGGAAGCTGAAGGTCTGCTGGCATATGCTAAACAAGATAGCTCAGGGAGAAGAGGCATCCCATTTTGCTATTCGGTTTTCAGGGAATAATGGCAACATGCCGGCAGCAATCCGCGCCATGACTGAACAGGCGATTGAACCTTTAGTCGAATACCTGCAAGAGCAAGTGGGAGAGCAGAGTGATATTCTTTATCTGCTTGAGAAGTATCGCCGACGAGTAGCTTGGTTTGAACAAAATCGCCTCTGGAGCGAAGTGGAAGTAGAGCAAACAAAGGAAGGACGAGCTCAAGTAGAAGCTATATACGATCGTGACCTTCGTAGATTCCTCTTCGAACAAGGAATAGATTACCCTTTTTCTCAGTCTGTGTCTGCCTCGGGTCGAGCAGATATTGTTTCTGACGTCGAGTCCGATAATCCACTGATCTGTGAAGTGAAGCTATTCGATGGCCACACTTATGGAGTGCCTTATATTGCGAAAGGACTAAATCAAGCACTCAGCTACGCAGAAGATTACGGAAAGACTACGGCCTATCTGGTCGTAATAAACCTAACAGATCGACCAATAGATTTGCCAACAGATGGTGAAAACGGAGATTGGCCCCCACAGCTAATGACAGGATCTGTCACAGTGTTCCTAATCATGGTCCAGGGCAAGCCTATGCCCACGGCCAGCGCCCGTGGAAAGGTAAACCCGTGGAGTGTAGACAGAAAAGACCTTATCTCTAGTTAACTAACCCAATGTGCAATTTTTATTGAACGATTGACAAAAAGAAGGAGACCACCATACGATTGAGGAGTTCGCAACAACCAGGACCGTATGGAGGTCTCCCGCATGGATATTAGCACCTTTATCGTGAATGTGTTCGTTTTCATCGACGACTGGTTTCAACAACAAGCCAAGCCTCTGCGTCAACGCGGCTCGCAGCCGGTGCTGTGGGACAGTGAAGTCCTGACCATCGAGGTTGTGGGTGCCTTTCTGGGTCTGAATACCGACCAGGCGATCTACGATTACTTTTGTCGTCACTGGGCGGACTACTTTCCCAGACTCACCGGCGTGCATCGGACAACGTTTGTCCGGCAATCGGCCAATCTGTGGGATGCCAAGCGGCAGTTGTGGCAAGCGCTTTTGACTCACATCGACTTTAACCCGTCCCTGGCCATCATCGACAGCATGCCGGTGCCGGTCTGTCGTTTCGCCCGCGCCTCTTATGCCCGGCGACTGCGCGACTGCGCCTCTTATGGTCATGATGAAGTCGCTCGCCAGAAGTTCTTTGGCCTCCGTCCCCACCTCGTCGTCTGTTGGCCGGGGGTTATCACCGACCTGGAACTGGCTCCGGCCAACATAGCCGAGTTGACAGTTGCCGAACAACTCTTGAGTGGCCGCCAGGGCTGGGTCTTGGCTGACCGGAATTACTGGAGTCCCAACCTGACCGACAAACTGCGAGAGCACGGTTTGCGCCTGTTGGCCCCCTATCGCTTGAAACGCGACGAGTCCTCGCCCTGGCCTGTGTGGCTCAAACACATGCGTTATCGTATCGAGACAGTCTTTGGTCAATTGGTTGACCGGTTCGAAGTCAAGCGAGTCAGAAACCATGACCGTTGGCACTTCTGTTCGCGTTGGTATCGATTTGTTCTCAGCCATTCGTTTGGTGTTTTTCTTTGTCAGCAACTTGGCCTTCATTCGCTTCGTTTTGCTGACCTTATCTCTCATTGATACTTGCACATTGGGTTGACTACGAGCTACCAAGTATCAAACAGGTTCTTAGAGGACAGTACGATTAGCCGAAAGAGAACATGTGTGCTAATATGTGGAAGGCACAATGCGAACCGCCATCGCATCGGTGTGTCCGTTATAAGCACACGTATTGGATACTACGATGGCGGAAACCGAGACCTGGTTATTGGAGCAACTCAAGGCACTGGCCCTCAGAGTCGGCGAGCCCGTATCAATAACACTCCACATCCTTCCCGATGATGATCTTCAACTTGACCTGGAAACCCGCTCCGGCCGGCACGGGATCGCCTTTGGAACTTCGCTGTCACAAATGCTGACGGAAGCTGAGGAAGCGCTGTTTCAGATCGATGAAGTGCTGCAGGAGTTGGGTCTCGTCATCTGACCGGCTTTTCACCGCAGTAATGGCTCCGTGCCAAGGCCGATCATCCACTCTTTCTTGAAGTGGCTGACGGCGGAATGACTACCCCCCTGAATCGCAGATAGTTATATAACGTCCCTCTCGATATCGACAGCTGATCGCAAATCTCCTTCACCGTCAGTTCTCGTTCCTGATACAGCTTCTCGGCGATGATGGCCGTGTGCTGGGCCTTCTTGGACAGCCCTTTCGGCCGGCCGCCCACCCGCCCCCGCGCTCGGGCCGCGACCAACCCGGCCTTCGTCCGCTCACGGATGATGTCGCGCTCGAACTCGGCCAGGGCGGCAAAGACATGGAAGGTGAACTTCCCATGCGGTGTCGTGGTGTCTATCTGGTCATTGAGACTGTGGAGCGCCCCACCCTTCTCCTGGATCTCGTTCACCAGGTTGACCAGGTCCTTGAGCGAGCGGGCCAGCCGATCGAGTTTCCAGATGACGACGATGTCGCCCGCGCGCAGCTGGTCGAGCAGCTTCTTCAGTTCCGGCCGCTCGCGGGTCGCGCCGGTTATTTTTTCCTTGTAGATTTTGCCACAGCCGGCGGATTGAAGGGCATCGAGCTGGAGTGAAAGGTCCTGATCTTGCGTACTGACGCGAGCGTAGCCAATTTTCATAAGCAGTGTCCAACTAAACGGTATTAACGAATGTTATCTAAATCTTGTTTTATTATACAGTTTTTTGGACGCCGCGGAAGAGGCAAGAGAAGAGAAACGACAAATTGCGGATTGAGAGCAGGTCCACCATCCAAATAAACGAGGGTTTTGTTGGATCAAATCTACAGAGAGATTTAGAGC
>CAYNOL010000250.1:0-4174 GCA_964398825.1 uncultured Ardenticatenaceae bacterium | reverse complement strand
CGAAGACCGCGCGCCGTTTGATTTGGATATGTTCGGGACGCGGGATGTGGTTTATCGGTAGATTTGGCAGGTGTTGCCCAGTGAGTTGATGAATCGAAGCGAAGAGGGTCAGGCAACGGCGAGATGAGGGGGGTTCTGCAGGGCGAGATAGCTTTCGCCGTTACCTGACCCCTGCAAGTCAGCGGCGTTGCGGTCCGGTGTAGGGATCAGGCAACCGGGAGAGGCGAAACTGGAAACCAGCGGCATAGCTCTCCCGGTTGCCTGACCCTCTTCGCCGCCCCCCACCTCTGAGGTCTAATTAGAGAGAGAACTATATGGCCGAAACCCCAGACCCCGACGTCCAGCCGGAAATCAACCAGCCCGGCCTGAGCCGCCTGCGCGAGGTGGTGGCGGAGACGTACTCGTCGCTGGAGATGCCCAGCCGCCTGTCGCTGCGGCAGGACGCGCTGGCCGGGCTGAACAGCGCCCTCGGCAGCGCCCCCGACGGCATGGCCAACAGCTTGCTGGCGGGGGTCAACCCCATCTACGGCCTGTACGCCACGATGGTGGGGCCGATCGTCGCCGGACTGCTGTCGAGCACGCAGCTGATGGTGGTGACGGCCACGAGCGCCGGGGCGCTGGCCGCCAACGACGCCCTCGGCGGGCTGACGGGCGCGTCGCGCGACAGCCGCCTCTTCTTGCTGGTCATCATTGTCGGCGTCTTCCAGGTGCTGTTCGGCGTGCTGCGGCTCGGCCGTCTCATCAACTTCGTCTCCTACTCGGTGATGACCGGCTTTCTGACCGGCATCGCCATGCTGATGATCCTCAGCCAGATTCCGACCATAACCGGCTACGCGGCCGAGGGGGAGAACAAGGTGGCCGAGACGCTCGATGTGGTGGCCCACTGGAGCGAGATCGACCTGATCACTCTGGCCATGGCCGGGCTGACGCTGTTGCTCATCTTGACGCTGCGGCGTACGCCGTTGCGCAACGTGGGGGCGCTGCTGGCCATCATCGTGCCGTCGGTGCTGGTGGCCCTCTTCGGCTGGGACAGCGTGCGCACCGTCAACGACGTGGGGGAGATTCCGCGCGGCCTGCCGGAGTTCTACATCCCGTCGCTGTCCGACCTGTCGTTCGAGACGATCACCGGGGCGCTGGCCGTGTCGGCCATTCTGCTGGTGCAGGCGGCGGGGGTCAGCCAGAGCGTGCCCAACCCCGACGGCTCGCGCATCAACATGTCGCGCGACTTCTGGGCCCAGGGCGCGGCCAACGTCGTGGCGGGGTTCTTCCGGGGGCTGCCCGTCGGCGGCTCGCTCAGCTCGACGGCGCTGAGCATCGTCGCCGGGCCGCGCTCGCGGCTGGCGGCCATCTTCACCGGCGTGTGGATGGCGGCGGTTGTGTTCGTCTTTCCGGGGCTGGTCGCCTACATCGCCATGCCGGCCCTTGGCGCGCTGCTCATCCACGCCGGCACCACGATGATCAAGCCGTCGGAAGTACTGTCGATCTGGAAGACGGGCTGGGCGCCGCGGCTGGTCATCATTACCACCTTTCTGGCGACGCTCTTCCTGCCCATTCAGGCGGCGGTGGGCATCGGCTCGGTGCTGTCGGCGCTGCTCTACCTGAACAACTCATCGACCGACATCTCGCTGGTGCAGCTGGTGAAGAACGACGACGGCCGCATTCGGGAGCAGCAGCCCCCCGCGCGGCTGCCGGCCAATCGCGTGACGGTGCTCGACGTCTACGGCCACCTCTTCTACGCCGGGGCGCGGACGCTGGAACGGCTGCTGCCCGAAGTGGGCGGGGCGGAGAAGACGGTGGTGGTGTTGCGGCTGCGCGGCCAGCCGACGATCGGCGCGACGCTGATCGAGGTGCTGGCCAAATACGCCGATCAGCTGCGGGCGGTGGGGGGGCGGCTCTACCTGACGGGCATCACCGAGGCGGTCTATGACCAGGTGGTGCGAACGGACAAGCTGCGGCTGACCGGCCCGGTGCGGGCGTATGAGGCGACGGAGACGCTGCTGCAGTCGACGGAAGAGGCCGTGGCCGAGGCGCGGATGTGGCTGGTGGGGCAGGGGGTGGAGCCGCCGGGGGGTCAGTAGGTCAGTAACCAGTAACCAGTCTCCAATCCCCAATCCCCAATCCCCAATCCCTACTCCCCGGACAACACCGACGTCGCCGCGAACAGCTCTACCCGAGCGGGCGCGGCGCTGGTGGTGATGGGCACGGCCGCCGGGGCGCTGCCGTTGGCGGGGACGACGTCGACGAAGGCCAGGCCGCCGCCGATGATGCGGCCGGTGTCGTCGTAGGCCACGGCCGACACGCGCACGTTGACGAACGGGGTGGCGTTGGGGTTGTGTGCCAGGCCGGTGACGTGGGGGAAGATGTCGTCATCGACGAAGGCGGCGTCGGATGTGGTCAGCGGCTGCATGTCGCCGGGGTCACCCGGTCGCCCGTCGAGCAGACGGGCTTCCAGCCGCACGGCGGGGCGCTGCGCCTGGGGGATGAGCGCGCCGCCGACGCCCAGCGTCTGCCCCGGCAGCAGCAGGTCGATGTAGCTCTCGTCGGTGCCCACGACGCGGCCGTCGGCGTCATAGGCCGTCACGCGGTAGCGGCTCAGCTCCACCGCCTGCTCGTTGGGGTTGCGGATGATGAGCGCGTAACCGGCGTCGAAGTCGGTGGGGCCGAAGCCGAAGTCGAGCAGCTCCAGCGGCGCGGCGGGCTGGGGCAGCGGGGCGCGAGCGAGAGGCGGGTGCTCCGGGTGCAGCTCCACCGCGGCCACGTCGCCGCTCGCGTTGACGTAGACGGCCACGCCGGCCGCGTCGCCGGGGGCGAGGAAGCCGACATAGGTGTTGCCGCCGCCGTTGATGCCCCCGGCCGCGTCGCGGGTGATGGCCGAGACGCGCACGTCCTGGGCCGGGGCGGCGAGCGAGCTGGTGAGCAGCCCCGTGACGAGGCCGCTTCCCAGGTTGGCGAAGATGCCGGTGCCGATGGCCGACTGCTCGCGCGGGAAGTAGTGGGGGGATGTGACGGTGAAGGCGCCGCCTGCGTCGCCGCTCGACGGCGTCCCCTGGCCAAGGCGCACGTCGATGGCCCCAACCGTGTCCCCTTCGAAGACGGTGATCGCCGCCGCCTGGCCCAGCGTCTGCCCCGGCAGCAGCACGGCCACACGGCCCGAGTCGGAGCCGAGGAACTCCCCCTCGCTGTCGGTCACCACGACCTCATACGGAACGTTCTCCAGCGCGGTGGCCTCGTTGGGGTTGTGGAGCAGGAAGCCGTAGGCCACCGTCGCCCCGTCCTGGCCGAAACCGTGCTCGACGACGGTTGGCGGCCGGGTGGGGTCGGCCGTGGCCGCGGGGGCGGTCGGGTCGGCCGTGGGCAGCGTGCCGCCCGGCGCCCCCCGCCCGCACGCCGCCAACGCCAGCAGTAAAACCCACCCGATTCGCCTCTTCCACGCCATCGTTCCCGTCCTTTGGTCACAAATTTGGGCCCATTCTAACCAATTTTCCCACCCCCCGTTACTTTTCGGCGGCGAACGGCACTGTATGGGTAGAAACCAAGAAAAACGGCCGAGTGGCCGAAAGGAGTATGTCATGAACAAGAGAATTGCAGTCGTTGGTATGATGGTAATCGCATTGCTGGCTGTGGCCGTGTCGGTTCTGGCGCGTGAGCTGCCGAATCTGACCCTTGACTGGAGCGCGCAAGGGCCGGCAGCGCGGGTCATCCCGATGTCGCTGCGGCAGGCGCTGGACGGCGACGCGACGGCGCTTCAAATGCCCACTATGGCCCCGACGGCCGAGGCGGCCCCGACGGCCGAGGCGACACGCGGCGTCAATCTGCGCGATTTGCAGGGCAGATTGGCGGGCAGCGCGGCCTTCCCCACGGCCGCCGGCCGGGCGCGGTATGAGATCGACGATGATGGCGAGCGGGAGATCGACGTGGATGTCTGGGGAGCCGAGGCGCTGGCGGGAACGACGGTCGAGGTTTTGATCGACGGCGCGCGCGTGGGCAGCATGCGCATCAATCAGCTGGGCCACGGTGAGTTTGACCTGGAGACGGACCGCGGACAGTCGGTGCCGCAACTGGCGGCCGGGTCGCGCGTGGAGCTGGTGGCGGGCGGCGCGGTGTTGGTCGACGGACAGATCGGCCCCGTCCGCGGCTCCATCTTCGACGACGACGACTTTGACGACGACGACTT
>CAYNOL010000249.1:0-4249 GCA_964398825.1 uncultured Ardenticatenaceae bacterium | reverse complement strand
TGAATACTGGTTACTAGCTACTGAATACTGGTTACTAGCTACTGAATACTGGTTACTGACCCACTGACCCACTAAACACTTAAGCATTGACTTAATTAAGCCAATCCTTTATAATCCCCACATGGATCCATTTGCCGCCCTGGCCGACCCGACGCGGCGGGCGATTCTGGAATTGCTGAGCAAGCGGGGCGAGTTGCCGGCGGGCGACATCGCCGCCCAGTTCGACGTCAGCAGCCCGGCTATCTCGCAACATCTGCGGGCGCTGCGCGACGCCGGCCTGGTACGCATGGAGCGACGCGGCCGCCGGCGCATCTACCGCGTCAACACCGACGCCATGCGCGACGTCGAGCAGTGGGCCGCCCGCCTGCGCCGCCAATGGGAAAGCCGCCTCGACGCCCTCGAAGCGTTCCTGGCGGAAGATTTAACCACGGATGAAACGAAGAATTAAACACGGATGGAACACGGATGGAACACGGATAAGACGGATTAAGACGGATTTTTTCTCTTTGAAACAATCCGTACCAATCCGACCGATCCATCCAACCCGTGTTTAAATGTTTTGCATCCGTCACAATCCGTCGAATCCGTGTCTAATTGATTTGAATCCGTCCAATCCGTGTCCATTCCGTGTTTCATTCTTAAGGAGAACCATGAGTAACGAAATCACCATCAGCCGCATCATCAACGCCCCCCGCGAGCGCGTCTATGCCGCCTGGACCGACCCCGACCGCCTCGCCCAATGGTGGGGGCCGCAGGGCTTCACGACCACCACGCAGCAGATCGACGTGCGGCCGGGCGGCGAGTGGCGCTACACCATGACCGGCCCCGACGGCGAGCAGTACCCCAACCTCATCATCTTCGACGACGTGGCCCCGCCCGAGCGCCTCACCTACTCCCACGGCGAAGTGAAAGGGCGCGACGACGACTTCCACACCACCGTCCGCTTCGAGGACGCCGGCCAGGGGCGCACCCTGCTGACCATGACCTCCGTCTTCCGGAGCGAGGAGATGCGCCGTCGCGCCGTCTACCAGTACGGCGCCCTCCAGGGCGGCTATCAGACCATCGACAAGCTCAGCGAGTTCGTGGCCGAAGACCGCCGCACGATGTACATCAGCCGCGTCTTCAACGCCCCCGTCGAGCGCGTCTGGCGGGCGTGGAGCGAGCCGGAGTTGATCAGGCAGTGGTGGGGGCCGGAGCATTTCACGTCTCCCCGGGCCGAGAGCGACTTCCGCGTCGGCGGCCGCTACCTGTTCGCCATGCGCGACCCCGACGGCAACGACAGCTACACCACCGGCGTCTATCGCGAGATCGAGCCGCTGCGGCGCATCGTCTACACCGACAGCTTTGCCGACCCCGACGGCAACGTCATCCCGCCCCAGCAGTTCGGCCTGGCCGCCGACTTCCCCGCCGAGTCGGAAGTGACCGTAACCTTCGACGACCTGGGCGACCAGACGCTGGTGCGCATCTATTCCGCCTCGATGCCGCGCGACAACTTCTTCGAAATGGCCCGCGCCGGCTGGTCGACGTCGCTGGAGAAAATGCGGCGGGTGGTGGAGTAAGCAACGCGAAACCGAGCTTGGCGACCCCTGTTCGCCAAGCTCGGTTTCTCAGGTTCTATAGACAGCAATCGATGAAGATCAAAAACCGAGTTTCCAACAAGAAACTCGGTTTTGGGACCTTACGGGCTGACGATCGTGATCACCCCGCTCGCCGTGTCGGCCGTCGTGTAGGTGATCTGCCCATTGACCACGTCCCCCGGCTGGATGGCCCACTGGAAGCCGGTGGCGCCGGCCAGGGCGGCCAGGAAGGCCGTCTCCTGCTCGGTCACGTCGTCGTCGCAGGCCATGGCCGTCGTCGCCAGCGGGCCGATGGCGAACGCGCCGTCGGCCGTGTTCAGCGTGCCGCTGAAGGTGTTGCACCCCGCGTTGCCGCTGATGGTGCCCGCGTCGGCGTCGAGCGTCACGGTCAGCGCCGTGTCGGCCAGCGGCGGCTGCTCCGCCCCCGCCGGGCCGAACGACACCACGCGGAACGTCTGCACCGTCCCGGTCGCGCCCTCGCCCGGCGCGGCCGTCTGCGGCGGCGTCACGCCGGTCACGAAGCGCATCGTCCCCGACGAGATGGCCTGGTCGATGAACAGCTCGCCCCCCTGGAAGAAGTAGATCGCCGCGTTGCCCAGCTGCTGGACGAACTCCTGCCCCTGCGAGTCGGCCGGGCAGGCGGCCAGCGTGCTCGCGCCGGGGGTGATGGCGACGGTGCGGCCGTCGCTCGTCCAGGTGGCCGTCACGCGGTTGCAATCGGCGCCGATGCCGGCCGTGCCGTCGGCGAAGAAGTCGATGGTGTAGCGCGACGGGTCGGCCACGGCGATGTCGCCGGTGGGGGTCGTCGTGCCCGCCCACTGCCACGTGGGGCCCACGAGGGCCGAGGGGGCCGGCGGCGACGGGATGACCGGCAGGCCGTCGGCGTTGACCGCGTCGACGAACGCCGCCGCCACCCAGACGCGGTTGTCGGGGAAGCCGGGCGCGCGCACGACGTACCACTCGCCGTCCTCGCTGATGCCGATGAGCGTGCCGCTGTCCCCTTGGGCGGCCGTGCCCAGCGTGGGGAAGTTGGTGCCCGGGCCGCTGCGCAGATTGATGCCGTCGGGGGCGTTGACGGTGCCGGTCGGCTCGCCCGACTCCGGCTCCGGCAAGTCATAGAGCGGCAGCGGGCCGAGGCGGATGGTGCCGCTGTCGGCGAACTGGTCGATGTAGAGGTCGCCGTCGCGGAAGAAGTAGAGCGCGGCGGCGCTCAGCTGCTGGACAAACGTCTCGCCCTGGGTATCCTCGGGGCAAGCAGCCAGCGTCGCCGGGCCGGGGGTGATGGTCAGCGCCCCGTCCTCGGCCGTGAAGTCGGCCACGACCTGGTTGCAGTCGGCCTTAATGGCCGCCGTGCCGTCGTCGAGGAAGTCGATGGTGTAGCGGCTGCTGTCGGCCACTTCCATCGGCCCCTCGCCGGTCATCGTGCCCAGCCATTGCCACGTGGTGCCCACCAGCGACGGGTTGGCGTCGACGTAGGTGTCGGCCGTGCCGTCGGCCTGGGTCAGCGTCAACGTCTGGCCACTGACGGCGTAGCTGAGCGGCTGCTCGAAGGCGGCCGCCATCTCGGCCGCGCGGGAGCCTTGGTCGCACAACGCCCGCGTCGTGCGCAGCAGCGTCAGCGTCAGCGTGCCGTCGGCGACGGTATACGTGCCGCCGCCGTTGTTGCAATCGAGCCGGGCGTAGAAGGTGCCGTCGTCGTTGAATGTCAGGCTGTAATCTTCGGGCGCGGCCACGGGGTCGTTGTCGCGGGCCGTCCATTGCCAGACGCGGTCGATGAGCGCCTCGTCGAGGTCGTCGATCGTCGGCAGCGCGCCGGCCACAGTGTCGGCCCGGCTGTAGCGGTCGACGGCGCCGTCGGCCATGGTGAAGGCCACCACGTCCCCCTCGGCTTCGAAGGCGTAGGACGCGGCCGAGCTGAGCATGGCGATCATCTGGTCGTCGTGCGACCCTTCGGGACAGAGCGCCATCGTCGTCGCCCCCAGCTGGAAGGCGATCGTGCCGTCGCCGGGGGTTTGGTAGGTGCCGGTGCCGCGGTTACAATCGAGCCCGGCGAAAAAGGTGCCGTCGGCGTTGAACAGCAGGTTGTAGTTGTGCGGGTCGGCCGACTGCGTCAGGTCGAGCGGCTCGGCGGCGTCGCGGCTGGTCCACACCCAGAGGGTGTCGATGAGCTGCGGGTCGACGACGATCTGCGGCGCGGGTTCGTCGGTGGGCGCCGGCTGGGGAGACGGCTCGGCCGGGGCGGCGGCCTCGGTGGGGGCGGTCTCCACGCCAACGGTGGGCGAAGGCTCGCTGACCACGGGGTCCTGGGTGCTGCAGGCGGCCAGCGCGGCCAGAAGGATGACCAGGAGCAAGAGGGGGATGCGTTTCATGTTCAACTCTCCATTCTCCATATGCGCGCGGGCAAAGGTTAGGCGTCGCATGACGCGCCCGCGCGGGGGGCCGGTCGCGCGGCCGGTATCAACGGCGGGCCGCGCGAAAGGGAACGGCCGTACCCCATCGGGCATTATAACGGCTGTGGTTTTTATATTGCAACGGGCGTTTTGGGAATGTTAAGTTTCGATGATCCATTGGCAGATGTAGGGGTCAGGCAACCGGGAGCGTTCCGTCCGAAGAGGGGTCAGGCAACCGGGAGAGAGGCGCCGTGTGTTTTCAGCTACGCCTCTCCCGGTTGC
>CAYNOL010000248.1:0-4327 GCA_964398825.1 uncultured Ardenticatenaceae bacterium | reverse complement strand
CACCGGCCTGGGCAATGCGACGGAGGAGTCCGCCAAGCGCATCGTCGGCACGGCCGAGCGAACTGGTGCGCGAGTCATCGGCCCTGTGCCGTTGCCGACCCGTCTGGAGCGATTCACGGTCCGCCGCAGTCCATTCATTGACAAGGACTCGCAGGAGCATTTCGAGATCAGAACGCACAAGCGGTTGATCGATGTGATCAACCCCGACTCGAAGACGATCGATACGCTGATGCGGCTAAACCTGCCGGCCGGTGTGGACATCGAGATTTCGCTCTAGGCACGAACGGCACTCAAGCGCCGGGAGGTTTACTGGTGAAAGGTTTAATTGGAAAGAAATTGGGCATGACCCAGGTCTTTGATGAGGCCGGCGTTGTGACCCCTGTAACGATAATCCAGGCCGGGCCTTGCTTTGTGACCCAGGTTAAGGATGTGGACAACGACGGCTACAGCGCGGTTCAGCTGGGCTATGGCGAGGTTTCGTCCAAGCGGCTGACCCGCGGTCAGCAGGGACACCTGGGCGTTCTGAAGGGCGATAAGAAGAATCGCCGCGGCAAGGACAAAGGTATCCCCGCCGTTCGCGTCTTGCGCGAGTTTCGCACCAGCAAGGCGGGCGAGTATAGCGTGGGCCAGCAGCTGACGGTGGAGCAGTTCGCCGTGGGCGATAAGGTCGACGTCGTCGGCAAGACGAAGGGACGCGGTTTCGCCGGTGTTGTGAAGCGCCACGGCTATGCCGGTGGCGTGCGCACCCATGGTCAGTCGGACCGTTGGCGCGCGCCCGGCTCCATTGGCTCGGCCACCGAGATGGCCCGCGTGCCGAAGGGCAAGTCGATGGCCGGCCGCATGGGCAACGAGCGCCTGACGGCCCAGAACCTGGAAGTTATCCGGGTGGACGCCGAGCGTAACCTGATCGCCATCAAGGGCGCGGTCCCGGGCGCGAAGGGCGGCCTCGTCATTATCCGCGATGCGGCGAAGAGTTAAGACAGCCGGCTGCACGTTGGATTGCGAGTTGTCGGACGGCAAAACGTCTTGGGAGAGACTACGATGGAACTTCCAGTTTATAACATGGCCGGCGAGCAGGTAAGCACCCATGAGCTACCGGCCACGATTTTTGAAGCAAATATCAACCGTGACTTGATGCACCAGGCGCTCGTGCGGCAGCTGGCCAACGCGCGTCTGGGCACGCACAAGGCCAAGACCCGCTCCGAGGTGAACCTCACCACGGCCAAGGCGTATCGCCAAAAGGGTACCGGCCGCGCGCGCCACGGCAGCCGCAAGGCTCCCATTTTCGTGGGCGGCGGCAAGGCCCACGGCCCGCAGCCGCGCAAGTACACGAAGAACATGCCGCGCAAGATGCGCCGCGCCGCCCTCTGCTCGGCCCTGACGGCCAAGGCGGAGGCGGGTGATATCGTGCTGCTCGATCAAATCAGCATGGACGCGCCCAAGACCAAGGGCATCGCCACCATGATGAAGAGCCTGACCAACGGCGAGAGCACTTTGCTGCTGCTGGCCGACCGCAACGAGACGGTTGAGAAGTCCGCGCGCAATCTGACGGATGTCAAAACACTGCGCGCCAATTATCTGAACATTCGTGACCTGTTGGGCTATAGCAAAATCGTTATGCCTCTAGCGGCGCTCGAAGTTGTCTCCAGCTTCCTCGAACAGGATATGGGCGACGAGTGGGTGGACGCCGAAGACGCTGCGGTGGAGGAGTAATATGCACTGGCGCGATATTATCCGACGGCCCGTTGTTACTGAGAAAAGTAACCTGATGGCCGATTTGAATAATCAATACACGTTTGTCGTTCATCCGCGCGCCAATAAGCTTCAGGTGAAGCAGGCGATCGAGCTGGCCTGGCCGAATGTGCATGTGGAGAAGATCCGCATTGCCAACATGCCGGCCAAGCGCGCGCGCCGCCTGCGTCGGATGACGGTTCGCAAGGCGGGCTGGAAGAAGGCGTTTGTCACGCTGAGGTCCGGCGAGCGGATCGAACTATTTGAAGGCGTATAAGTTGGCGCCTGACTGGAGGAATCATGCCTGTAAAACTGTTTAAGCCAACTTCGCCCGGCCGCCGTGATATGAGTGGCTTTACGTTCGAGGAAATCACCCGCACGAAGCCGGAGCGAAGCCTGGTTCGTGGGTTGCGCAAGCGTGGCGGCCGTAACGTTCGCGGCAAGATCACCGTCCGTCATCACGGCGGCGGCCACAAGCGGCTCTACCGTGAGATCGACTTCAAGCGCGACAAGGCCAACATTCCGGCCCGCGTGTCGACGATTGAGTACGATCCGAACCGCTCGGCTCGCATTGCCCTGCTGGTCTATGCCGACGGCGAGAAGCGTTACATCCTGGCCCCTCTGGGGGTGAAGGTGGGCGATACGCTCGTCAGCGGCAACCGCGTGGAGATTCGCCCCGGCAATAGCATGCCGCTGCGCAATATGCCGCTCGGTACGACCATTCACAACATAGAATTGTACGCCGGTCGCGGCGGCCAGCTGGTGCGGTCGGCCGGTGTGTCGGCACAGCTGATGGCCAAGGATCACCCGCAGTACGCGACGATCCGCCTGCCTTCCGGCGAAGAGCGCTATGTCTCGCAGGAGTGCATGGCGACGATCGGCCAGGTCGGCAACGTGGAGCACGGCAATGTCAAGCTCGGCAAGGCCGGCCGCAACCGCCACAAGGGCATTCGGCCGTCCGTTCGCGGTTCGGTCATGAGCCCGCGCGACCATCCTCATGGCGGCGGCGAAGGCACGTCACCGATTGGTATGGCGGCGCCGAAGACGCCGTGGGGCAAGGTTGCCCTGGGCAAGCGGACGCGCAACAACAAGGCGACGGACAAGTTTATCTTCCGTCGTCGCGGCAAGAAGCGTCGTTAATAGGATGGCAAGCGGGACTTTGTGAAACAGCCGCGCGCCGGAAAGTGAGGACTGAATATGTCACGTTCATTGAAGAAAGGGCCTTTTATCGAGCCGAAGCTTCTGAAGAAGGTCGAAGACCTGAATACCGCGAGAAAGCGCCAGGTTATCCGGACGTGGTCGCGCGCCAGCACCATCTTTCCACAGATGGTCGGCCACACGATCGCTGTCTATGACGGCCGTCGCCACATTCCGATCTACATCACGGAAAACATGGTTGGCCACAAGCTCGGCGAGTTCGCGCCCACGCGCTTGTTCCGCGGCCACGTGGCCAAGTCGGAGAAGAAGGGGCGGAGATAATCATGGCCGAACTATTTGAAGTCAAAGCAATTGCCCGCCACATACCGATCGCGGCGCAGAAGGTGCGCCTGGTGGTGAATGCGGTGCGTGGCAAGGGCGCGGGCGAGGCGCTGGACGCTTTGCGTTTCATGCCCCAGGGCGCGGCCGAGCCGGTGTTCAAGCTGATCGCGTCGGCCGTGGCCAACGCCGAAGAGAACTACGGGCTGGAGATCGATGAGCTCGTCGTCCACGAGATTTGGGCCGACGAAGGCCCGCGCCACCGCAAGGCGCCGCATGGCGGCCGCTTTGCCGGTCGCGGCCGCTTCCGTCCGATCATGCGCCGTTCATCGCACATCACCGTCGTGCTGGCGGAGCGAGAGGCCGCCTGAGGCCCCGACGCTAATTGATCCGGAATACCGGATGGAGGAATAAGTGGGACGTAAAGTACATCCTGTAGGCTTTCGCCTGAAGTCGATTCGAGATTGGAACGCCCGTTGGTTCGCCGAAGGGTCGCGCTATCGCGAGTTGCTGCACGAGGATATGGCCGTTCGCCGCATGATCAAGCAAGACCTGAGCTCGGCCGGCGTGGCGCATGTCGATATCGAGCGCTTCCCGAACCAGATGCAGGTGACGATTCACACAGCACGGCCGGGCATCGTCATTGGTCGCAAGGGCGCGGCCGTCAAGGATCTGCGCCAAAAGCTGAAGGACCTGACCGGCAAGACGGTGCGTGTCGAGGTTGAGGAGATCACCCAGCCCGACGCCAACGCCCAGCTCATCGCCGAGAATATCACCGGCCAGCTGGAGCGGCGCATTTCCCATAGCCGCGCCATGAAGCGCGCGGTGCTGCAGGCCATGCGCGCCGGCGTGAAGGGGATCCGCATCGAGGCCAGCGGCCGTTTGTCCGGCTCGGAGATGGCCCGCAACGAGAAGTTGTGGGAAGGGCGCGTGCCGCGCAACATGATCCGCGCTGACCTGGACTACGGCTTCGCCGAGGCGCTGACCACCTATGGTCGCATCGGCGTCAAGGTGTGGGTCTACAAGGGCGAGATCTTGCCGCAGCGCGTCGAAGCGACAGACGTTTATATTAGCGAGTAAACACGCTCGGACACGGACGGCCGGCTGAATTCGGCCGCTC
>CAYNOL010000247.1:0-4392 GCA_964398825.1 uncultured Ardenticatenaceae bacterium | reverse complement strand
CCCACCATTATGCACCTGCTGGGCGAGCCGGTGCCGCGTGTCATGGACGGCCGCGTGCTGGCCGAGGCGCTGGTCGACCCCGCCCCGGTGCGCTACGCCGAGGACGACGGGACGAGCGTGGCCGCCGAGCAGGGGTTCGACGCGTCGGAAGCGGAACAGATCGAAGACCGCCTGCGCGGGTTGGGGTACCTGTAGGCCATCGCCGGAAGGCTGAAAGAGAGCAATCAGTTGAGCAACTTTTACCGCTATTTAGAAAACCACACCCCCACGGGCATCAAACGCATCATCCCGCAATCGTGGCGCATCTGGCTGGGGCACCAGATCAAGGTCAAGCGCGGCTTCTCGTCGTATATCAGCGAGCGGCTGGCGCGCCCGCTGTCGCTGCCGCCCGGCGAGACGGAAAAAACGCTGCGAGCGTATCTAGCGAGCTACCAGCCGGAAGACCGGGCGGGGCAAGAAGACGAGTTGCGGGCCTATCTGGATGAGGCATTTCGGCGCTTCCTCTACACGCTCGAGCTCGTGCCCGACGGCGAGGGCAAGCTGCTGGAGATCGGCAGCAACCCGTTCTATATGACGCTGCTGCTGCAAAAGCTCCGGCGCTACGAGGCCCACGGCACAAACTACTTCGGCTCGGGCTTTGAGCACATCGCCAGCCAAAACCTGGTCGGCCCGGCCGGCGTGCTGCCGATGACGTTCGACAACGTAAACATCGAGACCACCACACTACCCTACGGGGACGAAACCTTCGACGTCGCCTTGCTGTGCGAAGTGCTGGAGCATTTCACCAATGACCCGATGCACGCGCTTCTGGAATTGCGGCGCGTGTTGAAGCCCGGCGGTCATCTCATCCTGACCACACCCAACGTCAACCGGCTGACCAACGTGGCCCGGATGATCTCCGGCAACAATCTCTACGATCCTTACTCGGGCTACGGGCCCTACGGCCGCCACAACCGCGAGTACAACCGCCACGAAGTCCACCGCCTGCTCGAATACCTGGGCTACGCCATTGAAGAGAGCTTCACGTCCGACGTGCACCCCAACGACACCCACTACTACGGCGATCCGGAGCGGGTGTTCCAGCTAGTGGGCCACCGGCAGGACGACCTGGGGCAGTACATCTTCGTGCGCGCCGTCAAGCGCGGCTCGGTCCGGCCGCCCACCAAAAAGCCGAACTGGCTCTACCGCAATTACCCGCCCGACGAATTGGGCGAGTGACATCGAACGTTCAAGGAGAGGCAACATGGCAGCCGGCATCTATCTGAGCGCGCCCGTCAACGCGATCGTCGAGGGCATCTACGAGGAGCACGTCCCCTTCAGCGAAATCCGGCGGCACGGCGACTTCGGTCTGGGCACGTTCGACAAGCTGGACGGGGAGATGGTGATGCTCGACGGCCGCGTCTACCAGATGACGGCCGACGGCCGCGTGGGCGAGGTAGGGGACGAGGCGACGACGCCGTTCGCCTGCGTCACGTTCTACCGCGCCGAGCAGACCATCGCGCTGGACGGCGAGCTCGAATACGACGACTTCCTGCGTCGCCTGCAAGAGCCGCTGCCGTCGCCCAACATCTTTTACGCCTTTCGCATCGAGGGAGAATTCGCCCACATGAAGGTGCGCTCGGTGCCCAAATCGGAGTGCTACATCCCGCTGGTCGAGATCGCCAAAGACCAGCCGGTGTTCGAGTTCACCGACATCCGGGGCACGCTGGCCGGCTTCTATACGCCGTCGTTCATGTCTTCGGTCAGCGTGCCGGGAATGCACCTGCACTTCCTGTCCGATGACCTGTCGCACGGCGGCCACCTGCTCACCTGCCGGCCGCGCCGCGTCAGCGCCGGCATCCAGTCGCTCTACAGCATGGAGCTGGCCCTGCCGACGACGCCCTACTACCTCGGCTGGGATTTCAGCCGCGACGTAGCGCAAGACCTGGAGAAGGCGGAGAAATAAGAAATGGCCACGGATTTGGACGGATGAAACGGATCAAAAGATCCGTCTTATCCGTGTCAATCCGTAGCGATTTCTTCTCTTATCCCCCCTGCTCTACCCGGCTCTGCAGCGCCAGCGCGCCCGTCACCAGATCGAGCCGCCACGTCTCCTGAATCGAATAGCCCCCGTCGCCGCCCGAGGCTTGAAACTCGACGGTGCGCTCATCAATAAAGTGTATTGAACCGGCCTCCAGTCCGGCGAGCGTCGGGTCATCGGGCCAGCGGGAGACGTAGCGCGTATCGGCATCGGCGTCGGCGTGGAAGCTCGGCTCGACGAAGAAGTAGCACGTCGGCGAAGTGAAGAGCGAGCCGCACGTCTCATCGTTGATGCAACGCTGCGGATCGTCGGGGCTGCCGCACTCCGCGGCCGCTCGCTCGGTGACCACGATCAACGTATAGGGGGCATGGGGGCTCTTGGCCACCGCCACGGCGCGGAACGGCACTTCGATGAACGACTGGATGAGGTGCTCCGCGTTCGTTTCCAACGGTGTGGCGGCCGTCGGTGTGGGCGGGGACGGGGTGTCGGTGGAAACGGGGCTGGGGGCAACGGTGACGGTGGGCTGTGTGGGCGGTTGCGGCGTCTCCACCTGGGGCGGGAAGGTGGGCGCGGGCGTCGGGGCGGCAGCGCACCCGGCCAAGCCCAGTACGCCGGCGATGAGGCCGGCCAGGAGCATGGCGACTCGTCTG
Source organism: uncultured Ardenticatenaceae bacterium (assembly GCA_964398825.1). Classification (GTDB taxonomy): domain Bacteria; phylum Chloroflexota; class Anaerolineae; order Promineifilales; family Promineifilaceae; genus Promineifilum. Next base: position 1,722 of record CAYNOL010000247.1, on the reverse strand, counting down.
CGTATCATTGTCGCTCTCCTTCGCTCGAAACCAAGCAGTATAGGCGCCGGAAATGAAATCGCGGGCCGGGCAGGAAACCCTGCTCGCGGCCCGCGCATAACAGGCCGCACAGTATCGGGTAACGGCCTGGAAGGAAGACGGCTGAATTGTAATGGACGGACGGCCGTCTGTCGAATAAAAATCGGGGGGCCGGGGGATCGCTCCACCCGGCCGCCGCCACGTTCAAGGAGATAATCAACGCCGCCGGATCGATAGCGATCCGGCGGCGAGTGTTCTAATTAACTTTAAGCCGCTTCGTATTCGCCTTCGATGACGTCTTCGTCGCTGCTGTCCGTGCCGGGCTGGCCGGGCGCGGCGCCCTGCTGCTGCTGGTACATCGCCTCGCCCAGGGCCATGGCCGCCTGCTGCACCGCCTCGGTCAGGCGGCGGATGCGGTCGGTGTCCTCGGTCTGGACGGCCTCGCGCAGTTCAGCGATCTGCGACTCGATCCGTCCGCGGTCGCCCGCGGCGCTGCCGTTCAACTGCTCCAGGCTCTTCTCGGTCTGATAAATGACCTGGTCGGCCGTATTACGCGCCTCGATCAGCTCGCGGCGGCGCTGGTCTTCGCCGGCGTTGCTCTCCGCTTCCCTCACCAGGCGCTGGATCTCGCTCTCGGTCAGGTTCGTGCTGGCCGTGATCGTCACCTGCTGGCTGCGGCCCGTGGCGCGATCCTTGGCGGTCACGTTCAGGATGCCGTTGGCGTCGATGTCGAACGTCACCTCAACCTGCGGGATGCCGCGCGGCGCGGGGGGCAAGCCCTCGAGCCGGAAGACGCCCAGCGTGTTGTTGTCGTTGGCCATGGGGCGCTCGCCCTGCAAGATGTGGATGTCGACGGCCGTCTGGTTGTCCTCGGCCGTGCTGAACGTCTCGCTCTTGCGCGTCGGGATGGTCGTGTTGCGCGGGATGAGCGTGGTCATCACGCCGCCCAGCGTCTCCAGACCCAGGCTCAGCGGGGTCACATCGAGCAGCAGCACGTCGGAGACGTCGCCGCCGATGACGCCCGCCTGCAAAGCCGCGCCAATCGCCACAACCTCGTCGGGGTTCACGCTCTTGTTCGGCTCCTTGCCGGTCAGCTTGCGCACCAACTCCTGAACCATAGGCATGCGGGTGGAACCACCCACCAGCACGACCTCGTCCAGATCGCCGGCCTTGATGTTGGCGTCCTGCAGCGCACGGTTCACGGGCTCCTCAAGCCGCTTGACCAAGTGCTCGGTCAACTGCTCGAACTTGGCTCGCGTCAGGCGCATCTGCAGATGCTTCGGCCCGTTGACGTCGGCGGTGATGAAGGGCAAGTTGATCTCCGTCTCCATGGTCGAAGACAGCTCAACCTTGGCCTTCTCGGCCGCCTCGCGGACGCGCTGCAGCGCCTGGCGATCCTGCTTCAGGTCGATGCCCTGATCGCGCAGGAACTCGCTGGTCACCCAGTCAACGACGGCCAGGTCCCAGTCGTCGCCACCCAGGTGGGTGTCGCCGTTGGTGGAGACCACCTCGATGAGCCCCTCGCTCACGTCGAGCACGGAGACGTCGAACGTGCCGCCACCCAGGTCGAAGACCAGGATGCGCTCGTCCTTGTTCTTGTCCAGCCCGTAGGCCAAAGCCGCGGCCGTCGGCTCGTTGATGATGCGCAGGACTTCCAGGCCGGCGATGCGGCCGGCGTCCTTGGTGGCCTGGCGCTGGCTGTCG
>CAYNOL010000246.1:0-4420 GCA_964398825.1 uncultured Ardenticatenaceae bacterium | reverse complement strand
CTCCCGTCTGTGGCCCAAACGACAGGTTGCGCCGCACGTAGTCGCGCATGTCGTCCCAGATGTTGCCGGCGTCCATCGGCAACTGCCCCTCGTTCGTCTCCACGGCGCGGGCCAGCGCGTCGGCCAGCCCGGCCAGGCGGTCGCGCCATTGGGCAGGGTCGCTGCCGTGCCCCCCGCCGTGCTTCAGGTAGTAGCCGGCGGCGTAGTACCAGTGGTAAGGCGTGCCCCCGGTGTTCTTGGCCCCCACCAGCTCGTCGAAGGCGGGGCGCGCGGCCGGGATGCCCATCTCGCGCAGCATCAGCCCGTCGACGTCGAGGCCCGGCGCGGCGGCGGCGGCCACCGAGGCGGCCAGCGCGGCGAACTCGGCCAGCTGGTCGACGCGGATGTCGTCGGGCAAATCGATGTCATGCCCGGCCGACAGCCACCCCTTGTCGGCGATCTTGGCGAAGCGGGTGCCGGAAACGGGTCGCTTGCCCTCGTCGGGGATGCGGCGGAACACCCCTTCGGCGAAGACGCGGATCTGATCGCCGGGCGACAGGTGCATCTCGTAATAGGGCGCCGTCTTCAGCCCCTTGCCGCCGCGCATCAGACCGATGAAATCCGCCCGCAGCCGGCGGCCGCACGCCTCGCGCATCCGACGCACCACCGAGTCGGCCGCCTCGTCGACGCTGGGGAACGCCGCCCCCCCGCGCGACAGGTAGACGACGCCACTGGGGGCGAACAGCAGCGGCCGCCGGTCGTCCGACTCCATGGCCGCCAGCGCCGCGTTGTGGATGAAGTTGGTCAGCACGCCGCGCACTTCGGCCACGTGGTGGTAGACGAGGCGGGCCGTGTCGTCGGAGAGATCGCGCAGCGGCTTGGCGATGGCGCTGTTGGTGGCCGCCTCAACCGGCGTGCGGCCGACGTAGGCGATGCGGTCGGCCAGCGTGCACAGGTCCGTGGCCAAACTGCGGGTGCGGCCGTTCAGCTGCAAGCCGGGCAGCGCCTGCAGATTCAGCATCGTCCCCCAGCGCGTTTGGGCATTGACAGCCAGATAGATGAGATCGTGCAGCCACGGCTCCAGGCCGCCGATCGGTTCCAGAAAGGCGTCGAGCCCCAGCGTGTGGCCCCACTGCCGGAATAGCGCCTCAAACACGGCCAGGTGTTGGGCGGGGTTGGCCTGGTCATGGCGCAGACCGCGAGCGGCCAGCTCCACCTCCACCTCGGGCAGCTTCACCCAGTCGTGGAGCACATACCCCGCGCCGAACAGCCGGTAGACTGTGTCGTCCCAGCGGCTGAAGCGGGGCGCGCCCCACGCCGCCAGCGCCCGGGCAACGCGCGCCGCCGGCAGAAAGCCGTTGACGAGGTGGGCGCGCATGCTCTGCTGCTGCCGGTAGCGGGCCACGTCGGCGGCCGTCTTGCCCTCGGCCAGCCGCTCGTCGATGAACGCCTGTCCTCCCTTGGCCGGCACCAGCGCCAGGTGCTCCGACAGCGGCCCGGCCACGTGTTGGACGAAGTCGCGCAGCACGGCGTCGTCGGGGGCGGTGGACGCCACGGCCTCGCGCAACAGCCAGACGAAGATCGGCTCGTCGGCCAGCTCCGGCGCTTGGGCCGTCGTCGCCTCTTCCTGCTCCGCCTCCTCGGCGGGGATGTCGGCATACTGTTCTTCAGGCTCTTCAAATTCCAAAACGGATGAATCTATCGCACTCATTAGACCTCCTAGAAAATCAACGCGCCGCCGCCGCACTCGTGGCCCTTTTGCAACAGGGCCACGTGGAGCAAAAGCGCCTGGCGGGCGAAGGCAATGGCCCCGGTCAGGCCATCCACCGAACGAAAATCGAGCAGCTCAAAGAAGGGGGGCAGATAGACGCGGTAGCGTAGATCGGCCGCCGCGGTCCGGCACAGCGTCGCCACCAGCTCGCGCCGCCTCAGGCGACTGTTGAGCGGATTGAGCCACTCCAGATTGTCGCCGTCGAGCTCCACCCCCTTAAGGATGATTGGTTGGCCCCAACGCTCGGCCGGCCACTGTTCAACTTTGTGGTTCACGCGGATGGCCAGACGGCGGCGGCGCTCGGCGAACTTGTGCAGCACGAAAAAGCCCACCATGTCGTCGAGCTTGAAAGTGGGCTGGAGTTTCAGCCGCGCCAGTTCAGTTTTGTACTCCTCCGGCTCCAGCCAGGTCAGCTCGGCGTTGGCGGCCAGACTCAACAGGTTGTAGGGCAGCGCGGCGGGCGTCGTCTCGGTCATGTTGATGACGCCGCATTGCATCGGGCTGCCGCCGCGGAAGCTGCGCGCCTCGTCTAGCAACGGCCGCCCCTCCTTCAGTAGCGATTCATACTGCTGCCGCGCCGCGTTGGCGCTGATGCCGAACGTCTTTCCGTAAAGTGACGCCAATACCGGCCTCGTCTTGGCATATGAGGCAAACACTGTCTTCTTGGACAGCGAACGCAGCACGTGGGCGCATTGCAGACGCCCCCATTCGCGGGCGTAGAGCGGAAAGCGGGCCGGGGGCGGGTAGACGTCGCGCACCGCCTCGGCCAGCTGCTCGCGCGTGTAGACGCCCCCTCCCTCCAGCGCCCCCTTCGACAGGCGCTCCATGACGAAGTTGGGCGCCAGCGCGTACGCCTGGAAGCGCTCGAACGCGCGGCCGTGGTCGTCTTCGGTGTGTCGCCCCAGCCGCCCCAGCCGCTGAAGGAAGGTTCCCGCGTCGCGGCTCTCAAAGATCAGCAGGTTGATGCGAAAGTCGATGCCCACGTCGACGGTCGACGTGCCCACCAGCAAATCGCTCTCGCGCGACGCCTTGCGCAGCGCCTCGCTGGTCAGGCCGGTGTTCAGCTCCACCCTCAGGCCGCGGGCGTTGAACGGCTCCCGCAGCCGGGCGGCCAGCCGGTGGGCGGCGGCGACGCTGTTGACGATGATCGCCCCCTTGGCCGGGCGGTGGGTCTCGAAGAACGGCAGCAGCGTGTCGTCCAGATGGGCCTCCACCCACTCCTCGACCGTGCGCGGGGCGAAAGTGATGTCGCTGCCCTGGATGATCGGCCGCCACTGGGCGCGGTCGGGCTCGCCGCCGTGGTGGTAGCGCCCCTCGGTGCCCACCACGTGCACGTCGAAGCCGCCCCGGTTGAGATAGGTCAGCAGCTCCTCGCCCGGCGTGGCCGAGAGAAAGAGGAAGCGCTTGCGGCCGTGGCCGATCTGGAGCGGCGCGGTGCCGGCGATGGCGCGGATGAGCAGCAGGGCGTTGACCACCGACATCACCTGCGGGGCGTCGAAGATGTGGAATTCGTCGAAAGTGAACTGGTTGAACCCGTCGATGAGGCGACGGCCTAAAATCCGGTCGGGCGCGTCGGCGGTGCGGGTGTAATAAAACTGGGAGATGTAGTGGAAGATGTCGGGGTTGGTCAGCACCACATCTCGATTGGCCAGCGTCAGCTCCAGCGCGTCGGCGCTGCTCGTCAGCCCGGCCTCCCGCGCGATCTGCCGCAGCCGCGCGGCATTAACGCGCCCATGAGCGAACCGCGCCCCCCACTGTTCTTTCATCTGCTCCATCTGGAGCTCCTGGTCGCGCGCCAGTTCGTTCGTCGGGTAGAGGGCGGCCACCGTCGCGCCGTCGACCAGCGCGGGCAGGAACCCGGCCAGGCTTTTGCCGTCGCCGGTCATGGCGGTGTTGATGACGACGTCGTATTGGCCGCTGGCCAACGCCTGATACGTCTCCAGCTGGTGTTCGTGCAGGCGCCAGCCGGGCGGCAATCGCTGCTGTAGCTCTGCTGGAAGATCGCCCGTCGCTAATTTGGAAAATACCGGCAATGTCGAAATGTTCAACGCAGACTCCACATGCTGTGGGCGCGGCCCCCTTCCCAGACCGCGCCCCGGCCCAACATCCCCTCAACCCCCGGCACAGTGATAGCATATCACCTGGCCACCCCCACCAACGTGGGTATATCTTGTTATCACGTGAAATCGGTCATGATTTTTCCCCGTGTTCAAGTTGCACTTGCAGCATATAGTAGATTCCTTGCAAATCCTCTATCGCTTCTTCGTGCTTATGCCAAGACCGGCTAAGAGCTTGCATTTGGTTTTCAATCGTCGTTTGAGCTCGCTGATGCCTCCACATCTTGCGCTGGCAAGCGGCGAGTTGAACATCAATAGATTCACCGTTGATATTCCTTTTAGGTGGGATCAACATACTGGCCCTCCTTATGCTACAATATATTTATACGAAACTAACAAAACCGATCTGCTTTTCAAACTATGCTGGGTCATATCGGTCTAGCATAACCCGTTTAACGTAACTACGACTTCTATGGTAGAATAAGTATCTGGATTTGTCAAGCGCCGCTTTCGTCTTTGATTGAATGTTTTATGTAAATTTACCGCCACGCGGCGGGTGGAGCGGTCAGAATCGCCACTGCGATTGAAAAATGCTTGACCGTTATTCAAGAAG
>CAYNOL010000245.1:0-4424 GCA_964398825.1 uncultured Ardenticatenaceae bacterium | reverse complement strand
CGTGTTCTGTCAACCGCGAACCGCGAGCGGTTGCAGATCATCGCCGACGCGCTGGCCGGGGCGTCGGGCGACTTCAAGACCATCCTGCGGGATATCGAGCCGGCCAAAACGATCGACGCCGACGCGCTGATCTTGCACTTCAACCCGCTGCAAGAGGCCGTCCAGCCCGAGGGGGACGGAGATTTCTCCGGCCTGCTGCACAAGATCGAGACGGTGTGCCGCGAGCTTGAGGTGCCCGTCATCGCCAAGGAAGTGGGCTGGGGCTTCTCCGTCGAGGCGGCGCGGCAGTTGGCCGACGCCGGCGTGGCGGCCATCGACGTGGCCGGCGCGGGCGGCACGTCGTGGAGCCAGGTGGAGATGTACCGCGCCCCAACAGCCCGGCACGCGCGCGTGGCCGGCGCGTTCATCGACTGGGGCATCCCGACGGCCGCCTCCATTCGCTACTGCCGCGAGGCCGCGCCCGATCTGCCCATCTTCGCCAGCGGCGGCATCCGCGACGGCATCGAGGCGGCCAAGTGCATCGCCCTGGGGGCGACACTGGTCGGGCTGGCGGGGGAGTTCCTGCGCGCGGCCGACCGCGACGGCGTCGACGGCGTTGTGGAGATGGCCGACACCCTCACCGAAGAGTTGCGCGTGGCGATGTTTTGCGCCGCCGCGGGGGATATCGACGCCCTGGGCCGGACGCCATTGCACCGCTCTTTCTAGGACTGATTTTAATGACGAACCAACTCGAAGCATTGACGGCCGACTTCCTGCCGGCCATTGAAGCGGAAATGCGCGTTGTGCTCGGCGCCGACGCGGGCGAGACGATCACCACCTCGCCGTTTCTGGGGATGATCCATTACCACATGGGGTGGCGGGATGAGAATCTGGAGCCGGCAGAGGTCAACAGCGGCAAGCGCATTCGCCCCGTGCTTTGCTTGCTGGCCTGTGCCGCTGCCGGGGGCGACTGGCGGCAGGCCGTGCCCGCCGCGGCGGCCATCGAAATCCTCCACAACTTCTCCCTCGTCCATGACGACATCCAGGACAACAGCCCCACGCGGCGCGGCCGGGCCACGCTGTGGACGATCTGGGGGCAGCCACAAGCGATCAACACCGGCGACGCCATGTTCGCCATGGCCCACCTGGCGCTGGGACGGCTGGCCGAGCGCGGCGTGGAGCCGGCCGTCGTCGTGCGGGCGCTGCGCCGCTTCGATGAGACGTGTGTCGCCCTGACGCGAGGGCAGTACACCGACATGAACTTCGAGACTCGGGAGAGCGTCGGCGTCGATGAGTACGTGGCGATGATCACCGGCAAGACGGCCGTACTGATCGCGCTGGCTATGGAGCTGGGGGCGTTGGTGGCCGGCGCGGACGAGGCGCGAATTCGCTCCTTCGCCGACTACGGGCTGAACCTCGGCCTGGCCTTTCAGGTGCAGGACGACATCCTCGGCATCTGGGGGGACGAATCCGTGACCGGCAAATCGGCCGCCACCGACATCACCACGCGCAAGAAGACGCTGCCCGTTCTCTACGCGCTGGAGCGGAATACCGAGCTGCGCGCCCTCTATGACGGCTCCTCGCAGGCCAACGGCGACTTCGTGCGCCAGGTCGTCGGGCTGCTGGACGCCAGCGGCGCGCGCGATTTCGCCATCGCCGAGGCGGAAGCGTACACCAGTGCAGCGATTGCGAGCCTGGCGGCCGCGCGCCCCACCGAACCGGCGGCGACGGCACTCAATCTCCTCACAGACCAGCTGTTGCTGCGCAACTTCTAAACAAAAAAGGCCGGTTCCCTTCGCAGGAAACCGGCCTTTTCTATTCATTCATCGCTCCGGGAGGCTAGTCCTCGGAGTCGTCGTCCCAATCCTCTTCCGGCTCTTCGACCTCGAGATCCAGATCTTCGGCGTCCTCTTCTTCCCAGGCGCCTTCGTCCTCGTCCCAATCGGCCTCTTCGTCCACTTCGTACTCGTGGACGGCCACCAGGCGGGAAGCGTCGGCGGCAGCGGCGGCGATGGCGGCCAGGACTTCGACGTCGGTGTCGTCGTCGATCAAGGCGCTGCTGGTCAGCCGGGTTCCACTGCCGTTCTCCGCGTCGATGAAGAAGTCCTCCGGCAGTTCCATCGGCTCATCTTCCTCGGTGCGGAATCCGGTTCCGGCCGGAATCAGCTTACCGATGATGACGTTCTCCTTCAGACCCACCAGGCGGTCTTCCTTACCGGCGATAGCCGCCCCGGCGAGCACCTTGATGGTGTGCTGGAACGAGCTGGCCGACAGGAAGCTGTCGGTGTTGAGCGAGGCTTTGGTGATGCCCAGCAGAACCGGCTCGGCCTGCGCGGGCTGCCCACCCTCGATCTCCACTTCTTCGTTCTTCTCCTGGAAGATCGGCGCGTCGATCAGGTCTCCGGGCAGCATATCGGTGTCGCCGGACTCGGTCACGACGACCTTGCTCAGCATCTTGCGGATGATGACCTCGAAATGCTTGTCATGGATGTTCTGACCCTGTGGACGGTACACCTGCTGGACTTCGCGCAGCAGGTATTGCGTCACCGCGTCGCGCCCCAGAATCTCCAGGATGCGGTGCGGGTTGCGCGAGCCTTCCGTCAGCTGATCGCCGGCCTTCACTTCCTGGCCGTCGCTGATGAGCAAACGGACGCCGGCCGCGATCTCGTAATCGCGCTCCTCGCGGCTCTCCCAAGTGACGCGCAGGCCATCGTCGTCCAACGTGACTCGGCCGGGGTGACGGGCGAAGATGATCTCGTCTCCGCTCTCGGCCAGCGTCTCGCCGACGGCAACTTCCTGGTTGTTCTCAACCTGGATGTTCCAGCCTTCGGGAACTTCATAGATGTCATCTACCAACTTGACGCTGGTGACGAACACATGGCGAACGCCGTCGATGACGCGCAGGTTGGCGATGCCATCGATTTCGGTCATCACCGCCTCACCGCGCGGCCGCTGGCGGGCCTCGAAAAGCTCTTCGACGCGGGGCAAACCCTGGGTGATGTCACCCCCGGCCGACGCCGTACCGCCCGTGTGGAACGTGCGCAGCGTCAACTGCGTGCCCGGCTCGCCAATCGACTGGGCGGCGACGATACCGACGGCCACGCCCAACTCCACAGGCTTGCCGCGCGCCAGGTCGGTGCCATAGCACTTGCGGCAGATGCCAAGCCGGAGCTCGCAGGTCATCGGCGAGAAGACATAGACCTCGGCGGCATTCGTCGCGTCCACGGCCTCGGCCGACTCGGCAGTGAAGTACTCGCCCATCGAGATCAGGACCTCGCCCGTCTCGGGGTGGGCCACCGTCTCGGCGGCCACACGGCCGATCAACCGCTCGGCCAGTGTCTGCTTGCCGAAGTTGTCAACACGGCGGACCCAAATGCCCTTCTCCGTGCCGCAATCCTCTTCCATGATGATGATGTCCTGCGCCACGTCAACCAGACGTCGCGTCAGGTAGCCGGCGTCGGCCGTGCGCAGCGCGGTGTCGGCCAGACCCTTGCGGGCGCCGTGGGTGGAGATGAAGTACTCCAGCGCCTCCAACCCCTGCCGGAAGTTCGATTGAATCGGCACGGGGATGATGCGCCCCTGCGGGTCAGCCATCAAACCGCGCATACCGGCCAACTGGGTGATGGGGCCAAAGCCGCCCTTCCCCGCGCCGGAGAGAGCCATAATGGCCAACGGGCCGTAGGGATCCATGGCCCGCTTCACCGCGTCGGCCACTTCGTCCTTGGCTTCGTTCCACTGCTCGATCGTGCGCTGGTATTGCTCTTCTTCGGTCAACAGACCGCGGCGGAACTGGCGGTCGATCTCGTCAACATGCTTGCGCGCGCTGTCGAGAATTTCGCTGCGCTGCTCCGGGATAGTCAGGTCGGCCACCGCCACCGTCGTACCGGACACTGTCGCAAAGCGGAAGCCGATGTCCTTGATGGCATCGACCATGGCGATGGTGTCTTCGTCACCGATGATCTGGTGGACGCGATTGATGAGCGCGTTCACGCCACCCTTGTCCAGCAGACGGTTGACGAAGCGAGCCTGCTCCGGCAGAGCCAGGTTGAACAGGGCGCGGCCGGGCGATGTCTCGATGATGCGGGTGCGCGGCTTGCCGTCGGCGTAGCGGGTGCCGTCTTCTTTCCAGTAGGTCTTGGTTTGTACCTTGATCTTGGCGTGGATATCGACGTGACCCAACTCGTAGGCCGTCTCGACCTCTTCGAGGGTGCTGAAGTGGCGCCCTTCGCCCTTGCGGCCGTCGCGCATCAACGTGATGTAGTAGACACCCAGCACCATGTCCTTCGACGGGCCGACGATCGGCTGGCCGTCGGCCGGCTTCAGCAGATTGCGCGACGCCATCATCAACGACTTGGCTTCCTCGACTGCCTTGTCCGAAAGCGGCACGTGGACGGCCATCTGGTCGCCGTCAAAGTCGGCGTTGAACGCCGCGCAGACCAGCGGGT
>CAYNOL010000244.1:0-4476 GCA_964398825.1 uncultured Ardenticatenaceae bacterium | reverse complement strand
ACGTTGTATTCGTCGGAGTAGCCGTAGGCGCCGTGAATCTGAACGGCGTCATCGGCCGCGCGCCGGGCCGCTTCGGTGCAATACCACTTGGCCGCGCTCGTCTCGCGCGTGTTGCGGACGCCCTGATTCTTCAGCCAGCCCGCCTTCCACACCAGCAGCTGACCGATGTCGATGCTCTGCTGCATGTGGGCCAACATCTGCTGCACCAGCTGGTACTCGACGATGGGGCGGCCGAATGTCTTGCGCTGGCGGCCGTAGGCGATCGACTCCTCGAGGCACGCCTTGATGATGCCCACCGCCCCGGCGGCCACGCCGTAGCGAGCGTTGTCCAACGCGCTCATGGCGATCTTGAACCCCTCGCCCTCTTCGCCCAGCCGGTGGCTGGCCGGCACGCGCACGTCGGCCATGTTGATCCACCCCGTGTTGCTGGCGCGCACGCCCATTTTGCCTTCGATTGTGCCGGTGGTCAGCCCCTTCCAGCCGCGTTCGAGGATGAAGGCGGTGATACCGCTGGCGCCCTCCTCGGCATCTGTTTTGGCGAACACAAGAAAGCGATCGGCGATGTCGGACAGGGTGATCCACATCTTCTCGCCGCTGAGGATGTAGTCGTCGCCGTCACGCCGGGCCCGGCTGCCCATGGCGGCCACGTCGGAGCCCGCCCCCGGCTCGGTCAGGCCGAAGCAGGCGATGTTCTCGCCCGAGGCCAGCGGCGGCAGGAACGCCCGCTTCTGCTCCTCAGTGCCCCATTGGAAGATGGGCAGCGCGTGCAGCCCCAAGTGGACGGCGATCGTTTCGCGCACCGACGAATCGGCGAACTCCAGCCCTTCGGACAGGATCGCCAATGAGAGATAATCCATTCCCGCGCCGCCATAGCGCACGGGCAGGCAAATACCCAAAAAGCCCAATTCGGCCATCTTGGGCAGCAGTTCGCGGGGGAAGGTGTGGTTGCGGTCATGCTCCTTGATGACCGGCATGATCTCCTTGCGGGCGAAGTCATAGACGACGCGCTCGATCATTTTATGTTGGTCGCTGTATGAAAAATCCATTCTGTTCCTCGGAAAAGTTGATGAGCTTTCGGTGGCGGGCGGGCGGCCCTCGGCTGAATTATACGCCGCGCGGGGGTTTGTGCATCCTGAAGCGCTAGACGATCGGCATTCGGATGATGATGATCGTGCAATAGAGCATGACCAGAAAGGCGACGGCGACGACGCCGATGCGGAGCTCGGCCCACTCGAAGCGGTGGGCCAGCCCGGCCAGCAGCAGCGCCCCGGCCAGGATGACGATCATCAGCGTGTACCGGTCGCCGAAGCTGCCGGCCACGGCCGCGCTCTGGGTGAGGCGTTCGATCTCTTCCAGCTTGGCCTCTGCCTCATCCTCGGCCGCCAGGTGGTACTGCGGCATGGCGAACGGGCTATCGGGGGCTCTCTCGTTCGTCAGGGGGTTGGCGGCGAGCCAGGCGTCGAAGGCGGGGCGGAATTCGTCGCGGAACCGGGCGCGGTAGAAGTCGGCCAGCGGGGTGTTGCCGTTGCCCGTGGCGTCGATCCAGCTGGTGAACAGGTTCATGTCGAGCAGCAGTAGCTGCTGGGCCTTGACCGACAGCTGGTTGGCGTCAATGCGCATGGCCGTGGCCTGCATGTTGAGCGCCGTCTGAATGCCGTTCCAACTGCTCGCCTGGTACCCCGCCCAGGCCGTAATGAGCGTGGACAGCGACAAGACGATCGTCGCCAACAGCTCGGCCCAGTTCCTGATGCGGCGGTCGCTGATGTCCTCGGGCGACGCTTTTGGGCGACGCCAGAACTTGCGCGTCGTCGTCGGCCGGGGGGTGGGTTCGGCCGTTGGGTTGGTGTTAGTCATGGTGCAACGCTCCGCCGGTAATAGAGGCATAAATGCGCTTGGGCATATAATAACAGACGCCACGCCTTAAGCGCACTCCTGTTCGTAGTGCGCCGGCCGCCCGATTGCCCATAACGCAGTGCGGCAATATAATTGCTGACCATTGAGGGTGCGGCCCGACGAGAAGGAAGCCCCACTGTGATATTGCGCCAACCCGGCCAAACGTGCCATGTGTCACCCCAAACAACTGACACATGACACCTTACAGGCCGCCGGCGAACATCTATGATTGAGCAACAGATTGTGCTGCGGGTTCGGCCCGGCGAGGCGGTTCGCTTTCCCGGCCGCTGCGTGGCTTGCGGCCAGCCGGCGCGCGAGCGTATGACGCTGCGCAAGCGGCGCGGCCAGATGACCCGCCGGCTGGAGGCGCCACTGTGCGCCGAGTGCGCCCGGCGGCTGGCGCGGCGCTCCGGCGAGGAAGAGCGGCTGCTGCGATTGAGCTGGCCGGCGGCGGCCATCGCCGGCGTGGTGCTCGTGGTGCTGGCGCTGCTCCTGCCGTTTGAGCCGTGGTGGTTGCGGCTGCTGGCGGGGGTGGTGTTGGGGCTGGTCGCGGCCGTGGGCGTTCGTTGGGCCCTGGCACGGCGGGCCGAGGCGGCCGAGCTGCCCGAGCGGCGGGCCGTGCGCGAGGCGGCGCAAATCGTCGACTTCACCTGGCGCGACATGACCCTGGTCTTCGCCCGCCGGGACATGGCCGAGCAGGTGCGCGCGCTGAACCCGGACTATTTGGCCGAGGAGCCGGTCTCCGGCGACGACGCTGAAACGCAGAACGCACGGCCGGAAGAATTGAATCAACCGGCAGAAGAACAACCGATTGAGCAAACCTAATCGAATCATGATGGAGGTTATCGTATGAAAGTAGTCGTGTGCGTGAAACAGACGCCCAGCACGACCGCGGTCTTCTCGGTGAAGGACGGCAATGTGAGCTGGGAGGACCCCGGCGGCAAGCCCAACGTCGTCAATCCATGGGATGAGTATGCGGTGGAAGAGGCGATCCGTTTTAAGGAAGAGCGAGGCGCATCGGACGCAATCGCGCTGTGTGTCGGCGACGCGTCGAGCGATGAGGCGCTGAAGACCTGTCTGGCCATGGGCTGCACCGAGGCCGTTCTGGTGTCCGACCCGGCGCTGGTCGGCTCCGACACGCTGGGCACGGCGCGGACGTTGGCCGCGGCGATCAACAAGATCGGCGACGTACGCGTGGCCCTGTTCGGCAAGCAGGCGATCGACGGCGACTCCGGCCACGTGCCGGTGCAGACGGCGCGCGTGCTGGGCTGGACGCCGCTGACCTACGTCTCGGCCATCCAGTCGATCGACGGCGACACCATCACCGTCCAGCGGCTGACCGACGACGGCAAGGAGACGGTCACAGCCAAGTTGCCGGTCGTCATCAGCGTGGTCAAGGAGATCAACGAGCCGCGCTACCCGTCGTTCATGGGCATTCGCAAGGCCAGCAAGGCGGTCATCCCCACCTGGACGGCCGCCGACGTGGGCGTGGCCGGGGCCGGCCCCGACGCGGCCAAGACGGATTGGTCCAACGTCTACCCCGTGCCGCCGCGCGAGGGCGAGGTTGAGATGATCAACGCCGACAGCGTCGAGGAGCAGGTGCGCATCCTGGTCAACAAGCTATTTGAGGAGAAGGTGATATGAGCGGGGGTGTTTGGGTATTCATCGAGAATCGTGACGGCGCCATTAGCGCGATCAGCCGCGAGGCGCTCGGCGCGGCGCGCGTCGTCGCCGATGGTCTGGGCGCCCCGCTGACCGGTCTGGTCTTCGGCCAGAACGTGGGCGGCGCGGCTTCGGCCGCTTTCGACCTGGGCGCCGATGGGGTCATCGCCGCCGACGACGCCACGCTGGCCGACGGCCGGCTCGAGGCGCTCGGCCCGCTGGTCGTCAATCTGGCCAAGGAGCGCCAACCGGATGTGATCATCTTCGGCGCGTCGACGCGCGGCCGTGATCTGGCCGCCTGGACGGGCGCCGATCTGGACGCCGGCGTCATCGCCGAGGCGATCGACGTCAAGGTCGACGGCGGCACGGTTAAGGCCACCCGCGCGGTCTACACCGGCAAGATGCTGACCGACACGTTCGTGAAGGGTTCGCCGCAGATCGTGACGCTGCGCAATCGCGCGTTCCCCCAGGCCGAGTCCACGGGCAAGACGGGCACGCCGGAGATGGTGAGCGCGGCCGTGGCCGAAGACGCTATCCCCACCAAGGTCGTCGGCTTCGAGGGCAAGGGTGGCGAGGTGAGCCTGTCTGACGCGAGCAAGATCGTCAGTGGCGGGCGCGGTGTGGGCGGGCCGGAAGGGTTCGAGCCGCTGCGCGAACTGGCCGAAGTGCTCGGCGCGGCCCTCGGCGCTTCCCGCGCCACGGTCGACGCCGGCTGGATCCCGTACGAGTATCAAGTGGGCCAGACGGGCAAGACCGTCGCGCCCGATCTCTACATCGCCACCGGCATCAGCGGCGCCATCCAGCACCAGGCCGGTATGCGCAACTCGAAGGTCGTCGTGGCCATCAACAAAGACCCCGACGCCCCCATCTTCAAACTGGCCCGCTACGGCATCGTCGGCGACCTGTTCAAGGTCGTCCCGG
>CAYNOL010000243.1:0-4492 GCA_964398825.1 uncultured Ardenticatenaceae bacterium | reverse complement strand
CGTGGTTGGATACGCTCAACTCCGTATGACCAAAGAACGACAACCCGCACGACTGCCCTCACCCACCGAGACCCCAGGCGGTGAATCGCCCGTCACGCTCGAGGGGCTGGCCGCGCAGGTCGGCCTGCTGGCCGAAGCCGTGGCCCGGTTGAGCGGTATCAATTTCCCCCCCAGGACAACCCCGGAAGCACAGCTGCAACCTGAAGTACCCGCCGGAGAGGAGGTGGTCGACATGGCAGAGCACGATGACAGTATCATCGTCAAAGCCGGGTCCAAGACCTACTTCTTCGACCTGAAACAGACCCGCGACAGCAAACCCTATTTGCTCCTGACCGAGAGCCGCTACAAGGGCGAGGGAGAGGAACGCGAGCGCGTCAGCATCACCGTCTTCCCCGAGAGCGCCGCGCCGTTTGGCCAGGCCGTAGCCGAGATGGTGGCCCGCCTGAGCGAACCGGTCGCCGGTCGCCAATAATCGCCACCGGATACCCCACTCGCAAACGCTCCTCCTGTACAAACACGCTTTCCCTGAACAGCCCTATCCTGTTGTGCCGGCCTACCCCGCCGGCCTTTTCGTGCTTGCTCGCTCTGCAAACTGCCCCTTGACACGCCCCGTGCCGCCGTGGTTGGATGGATATACCTAACAAGTAGTGCCCCACATGGTCCCATCTATGGCCCAGGAGAAGAGAACCGTCATCAAAGTCCACGCTCCCGACAGCCTGAAAAGCGCCCTGCGCCGGGCGGCCCTGGATGGGTACCGACAATATTCGTGCGGAGATATACGCTAAGCCCCCTGATTTTTAGAGGCCAGTCGAGATGTACCCGCGTGATTAACTTCTGACTCTTCTTAAACGGTGTTTCTTCAACCAACGGCTAAAATTGGCCTCGGTCGTTCCATACCGATTGGCGATAAACTTCTGCGTAGCCCCATTTGCCATCAAAGCCTCAATCTCTGGACGATGCCGGTCCAATTTACTCTTGCCGCTACCGATTGGCCGCCCCAGTTTCTTCCCCGCCCGCTTTTGTGCCGCTAAAGCCTCTTTGGTGCGCTGGCTGATCAGGTCGCGCTCAATCTCAGCGGCCATGGCAAAAGCCATCGCCATTATTTTCGACTGGATGGTACCGTCTAATTGCCAGTTGCCCTTGACAGCGTAGAGGTTAATGCCTCTCTGAGAAGCGATGGAAATGATCTCCATGCACTCCAGCATGGAGCGCCCTAGCCGAGATAACTCGCTGACGATCAGCGTATCGCCCTCCTGCAGCTCATCGACTACCCCGGCGATTGCCCGCTTGCGCCAGGAGACGTTCCCGGATACCTGCTCTTCCACCCACCTGACGGGGCCCAAAGCCTTGTCATTGACCAGATGCAAAATATCGGTCTTGTTCTTCGCCAGGTCTTGGTCGTTCGTTGAAACGCGCAGATAAGCAATTGTTCGTGATCCGGTCATGGCACTTAATCGTAAACCCTGCAAAATATAACGATTCTTGTCACTTTAGCAGTGTGTTTCGGTTAACCTCCGTTGCTCTTAAAAGGAACGTTTTCAATGAACAATTATACCCGTGAACAACTACTTGTGCTGGCACGATTCATGCCAGAGGATCTGGTCGAGATAAAACAGCGCCGGCGCGATCACAACCGCCTGGGCTTTGCTTATCAGCTGGCCTTTGTTCGTCTATTTAATCGGTTCCCCAGCCAACGTCCACACCTTGAGATTGACGAGGAGTTGTTGACTTTTGTCGGGTTGCAGTTGGATATTTCTACCCAACAGATCGAGTCTTATCGGACGCGCCAACCCACCCTCTCTCTGCACCAGGAAGAGATTCGCCTTCACTTGAACCGGCGCCGGTTTGACGATCAATCACAAACTGAACTGGAGCGATTTCTGTTCGAGGAAGCCTGCCGGCTCGAACAGACGAATGCACTTATGGCCCGAGCCAAACAATTCCTGCGAGATCAAAGCATACTCCAGCCGGCGGAACACACCCTACGCCGTTATATCATCACCCAACGACAGATGGCACGGGAGCATATCTACGAACGGGTTGCTGAATCGCTCTCCGGGCCATTGCGGGAGAGATTGGACGATCTCCTGGAGGTGAAGCGAGGTAATGTATCCCCATTTCAAAGCCTGAAACAGCCCCCAAAGCAGGCTTCCCCCAAAGCCATGATGCACCTCATCGACAAACTGGAACAGATCGAGACCACAGGCCTCCTCTCCATCGATCTCTCCTGGTTGAACAACAACTATCAGCGATCACTGACCCATTACGCTCGCCGCTGCTCGGCTAATCGTCTGCGTCAACTTCTCCCGGCGCGCCGCTATGCAGTGCTGGCCTGTTTCCTATGGCAGACTTATCAAGACACCATTGACCACATGGTCGACATGCATGACAAGATCATGACCGGCGTCTTTAGCCGGGCTGAGACGCAGATAGACGAGGAAATGCGCAAGCAACGCAAGGTGTTGCAAGCTTCATTGGACTCCTTCCGCACCATTAGTAGAGTGTTGCTGGATGAGACCGTGAAGGACCACGCGCTACGTGCGGTTATTTTTGGTCAGGTGAATCGGAGCGTGTTGAACAACCAGGTAGAAGCAGTTGATAATTACCGGGAAGGAAAGTACAGCCACCCGTTCCATCTGGCACAGCGCCGCTTTTACTACCTGCGCCGTTTTTCATCGGCTCTATTGGAGCACCTCGACTTCCATGCTGAAGATGAAACGGACTCCCCGCTGGTAGAGGCGGTGAGACTACTGCGAGAGTTAAATCGGACCAACAAACGCAAACTGCCGGATGACGCCCCATTGGGGTTCATCAAGCGTAGTCACCGTTCTTTGATACAAGAGGATGGAGAAGTCAGTAAAAAGGCCTGGGAGTGTGCGCTCATGCTGGCCATTCGCGATGAGGTCAGGGCCGGCAATGTCTATGTTTCCCGCAGCAAGCGATTCGGTCGCTTCGAGGATTTCTTCATCGCCGATTCGCAGTGGCGATCACAACAGGATGCTTTCTTTCAGCGAGCCGGATTGCCGGCGAAAGCGAATGATGTTCCGGCCTATCTGACCCGGCGATTGGATGAGGCGTATGATCGTTTTCTACAGGAGCTACCGAAAAACGCGTATGCCAGGGTAGATGAGAACGGGTGGCATCTCTCCGTTGATCCGGGCGAAAAGCTCGACGAGCCAACCAAACAGCAATTGGCGGGCTTGCAGCAATGGTTAGGCGAAAACCTGCGTGTCATCAAGCTGCCGGAGCTGCTTATCGAAGTTGACAACGATTTGCACTTTACCAACCAGTTCATGACATCTGCGCAGCAAGAACAGCGCCAAGCCGACTATATTTGCCAACTGCTGGCTACGCTTATGGCCTATGGATGCAACATCGGTCCGTATACCATGGCTCGCCTGACGAATGGCGTTACGTACCGCGAGATTCGTCATATCACCGATTGGCAACTGACGGAGGAGGCCCAACGCCAGGCATTGGCGCAACTGGTCAATGCGATCAGCAACCTGGACGTCACCCAATCTTGGGGAGAGGGGCGAACATCGAGCAGCGACGGGCAACGCTTCCACTTACGACGCAAATTGTTGCAGCGCACTTACAGCCATCGTCTCAGCGATTACGCTCTGGAGTTCTATTCATTCGTTGCCGACAATTACGCCCCTTTCTATAGCACGCCTATCGAATGCACGGATCGGGACGCCGCTTATGTCCTTGATGGCCTGCTTTACAATGAGAACGACCTGGCCCTGGAAGAACACTACACCGATACCCACGGTTACACCGAAATTAACTTCGCCGCCTTTGCCATGCTCGGTCGCCGTTTTGCCCCACGCATTCGCGGCTTGCACAAGCAGCGTATCTACCGCATCGATCTCGAAAGAGATTACGGACCGCTGGAAATACTGCTCAAGCGTCGCGACCGTTCCATTCGCATGGACTGGATTTGTTCCCAGTGGGAGCGAATGGGGCAGTTTTATGCGTCGCTGGAGAATGGCCATGTAACAGCGTCCACGGCCCTCAAGCGATTAGCCGGGTACAGAGGCAAGAACCATTTCTATCGGGCCAACCGCGAATTAGGTCGGGTGTTCAAAACGGAGTACATCCTTCAATACATGTCCGATCCTTTAGTTCGACAGCGAGTCCGGCGAGGGTTGTTGAAGGGAGAGGAGTTACACGCGTTGGCCAGACAAATCGCCTATGGCAAGCAGGGCAGACTGTCGTCTCCTGACCTGCAAGGCCAAAAGCACACGAGCAATTGCCTGACATTGATCATGGCCTGCATTATTTATTGGCAGGCGAAAGAGATTAGTCGGGTGATCCTCGAAGGTGATCCGGAGGCCGCAGGCGTCGATTTGTCCTTGCTTGAGCACATCAGCCCCATTGGTTGGGACAACATCCTGCTTTACGGTGAGTACGTTCTAAACCGAAACCTGGTTCAGGCGTAGAAATTCGCTTAGCGTATATCTGCGCATGAATATTGCTAATGCCCTAA
>CAYNOL010000242.1:0-4512 GCA_964398825.1 uncultured Ardenticatenaceae bacterium | reverse complement strand
TTTTTATCGGCCTCCGACGATTCGGGGGCCGTTACGGACGTTGGGTTATTGGCGCTGGTCGCCGACCCATTGGGCGACGCCGGCGGCCAAGTCGATCTGCCCTTCCAGCTCGGTCAGCGCGGCGGGGGCGTTGTCGTCGCCGTAGTAGTGGCGGATGCGCTTGGTGGTGCCGTCGCTGAGGGTGATGGAAGTGATGACGGTGGCCATGTCGGTCACGTCCATCTCGGCGTATTCGTCTTCCCAGTCGAAGTAGCCGGCGGCGGTCATCTGGTCGGCCAGGGCCTGCACCGTGGCGGGGTCGACGTTGGCCGTCTGCGCGCCCGTGGCCTCGACGTTCTGCGTGCCGTCATATTCGACGCGGCCGTCGGCGTGGAGCGTGACGGTATAGACAGGGCAGAAGCCGAAGCAGGGCTGCCGCTCCAGCGTGATCGTCTCAACGGGGGCGAGCGTGTCGGTGTTGTCCCCGCCGCCGTTGGGGTTGTCGCCGCCGCCGCAGCCGACGAGGGCCAGTGCCAGGGCCAACAGCGCGACGAGCAGCCGAATGTGCGTTCGTTGGGGGCGCGTCTTTCGTTCCATTGGGTATAGGATGCGGCCGCGCGGCGGAAATATCAATAGATAGGAGGTATAGATTGTGGCGCGGGCGGTCAGCCTGCGTTCGGAGCCCACAGGCTGACAGCCTATGGTACAGGTGTGGGCCCACAGGCTGACAGCCTGGGCTACAGGCGTGCAGGCCGGCAAGCGTGCCTCACGCGCCGGGCGGTGACTCGTACTCGTCCATCCCCATCTCGGAGTAGACGCCGGTGACGAGGTAGACCACCCACTCGCAAATGTTGATCGTGCGGTCGGCCGAGCGCTCCAGATTGTGGAGCGCCCACTCCAGCTGGTTGGCGCGGTGGATCTGGGACGGGTCGGCGATGACCATGGCCACGATCTCGCCGTACAGCTCGTTGAACAGGAAGTCGACGCGGTCGTCCATCAGGGGCACGCGGCGGGCCAGCTCGTCGTCCCGGTTGGCGAACGACTTCAGCGCCTGGAACAGCATCTCGGCGGCGATCTCGGCCATCTCCGGCAGGTGCATCGCCAGCGCGTGGGGGATCGGCTCCGGCCCCAGGTTGAGGCTGATCTTGCCGATGCCCTTGACGTAGTCGTGGATGCGCTCCAGCTCGCCCACCGTCTCCAGCACGGCGGCGATCATGCGCATGTCGCCGGCCATGGGCGCCTGCGTGGCAATGAGCCGCAGCGCCTCCAGGCCGATCTTGATGCGGCGCTCGTTGATCGACTTGTCGGCGTCGATCATCTGCTGCGAGGTGACCAGATCGCGGTCGGTGAAGGCGTTGGTGGCCTTCACGATGTGGGCCTGCACCTCGCTGCCCATTCGCAACACCTCGTCCTGCAAGCGTTGTAGTTCCCGGTCGAATGATTGACGCATTTTTCCCTCTTGAAGTGACGAGTTACGAGCGACGAGCGACGAGCGTGCCCCGCGCCGTTTGCCGTATTTCCGTATTTCGTATCTCGTATCTTAACTCGTCACTCGTAATTCGTAACTCGTAACTCGTAACTATCCAAATCTTCCTGTGATGTACTGCTCCGTCATCTCATTCTTCGGGCTGGTGAACAGCTCGCTGGTGGGGCCGTATTCGATGAGTTTGCCGGCGCGGTCGGTGTCCATGTTGAAGAAGGCGGTGAAGTCCGACGCGCGGGCCGCCTGCTGCATGTTGTGGGTGACGATCAGGATGGTGTACTCCCGCTTCAGCTCCTGGATCAGCTCCTCGATGCGCAGCGTCGAGATGGGGTCGAGCGCCGACGCGGGCTCGTCCATCAGGATGATCTCCGGCCGGATGGCGATGGTTCGGGCGATGCACAGCCGCTGCTGTTGGCCGCCGGAAAGGGAGAGGCCGCTCTGGTCGAGCTTGTCCTTCACCTCGTCCCACACGGCCGCGGCCCGCAGCGACTGCTCCACCAGCGCGTCCATGTCCGCCTTGCTGCCCTTGAAGCCGTTGATGCGCGCCCCCCAGGCCACGTTCTCATAGATGCTCTTGGGGAACGGGTTCGGCTTTTGGAAGACCATGCCGATGCGGCGGCGCACTTCCACCGGGTCGACGTCGTCGTCATAGATGTTCTTGCCGTGGAACAGCACCTCCCCCTCGGCGCGGGCCGACGGGATGAGGTCGTTCATGCGGTTGAAGGCGCGCAGCACCGTGCTCTTGCCGCAGCCCGACGGGCCGATGAGGGCCGAGATCTGTCGCGTCGGGAATTGCAAATTGATATCCTTGACGGCGCGGAAGGCGCCGTAGTAGATGTTCAGATCGCGCGATTCAATGGCGAAATCCCCATTGACCGGCGGCGTTGAAACGGGATTGATCATACTCTGTTATCCAATCCGCCTGCCGTAGCGGTTGCGGAGAAAGATGGCCGTCGCGTTCAGCAGGAACAGCAGCACCAGCAGCACGATGATGGCCGCGGCGGCGATGTCGCGGAAGGTGTCCTGCGGCCGCGCCGTCCACTGGTAGATTTGCGACGGCAAGGTCGTGAACTTCGAGAACGGCCCCGTCGGGTCGGTGGTGATGAAAGTGGCCGCGCCGATGACCACCAGCGGGGCCGTCTCGCCGATGATGCGCGACATCGACAGGATGATGCCGGTCAGGATGCCGCCCAGCGCGTTGGGCAGCACATGGCTGCGGACGGTCTGCCAGCGCGTGGCCCCCAGGCCGTAGCTGGCCTGCCGCAGCGAGCTGGGCACGGCGCGAATCGCCTCCTGCGAGCTGATGATGATGACCGGCAGCCCCAGCAGCCCCAGCGTCAGACCGCCGGAGAGGATGGTGCGGCCGTTGGCCACTGTGGCGTCCGTCAGCCCCAGAAACGCGCCGCTGGTGATGCCCTCCAGCGCGCGCACGAACACCGCCAGCCCGAGCAGGCCGTAGATGATCGACGGCACGCCGGCCAGATTGTTGATATTGGTCTGGATGATGCTGTTGAGCCGCCGCTCCTTGTTGGCGTACTCCTCCAGATAGATGGCCGCGCCGACGCCCAGCGGCACGCTGAACAGCACGGCGATGGCCACCACCCACAGCGTGCCCATGATGGCTGTGCGCACGCCGGCGATCTCCGGGTAGCTCGACTGCGGGCTGGTCAGGAACGACAGCGTCAGCCAGCGCTTGTAGTAGACGGTGGCGGCGGGGTACTTCTCGGCCGCTTCCCGGTAAATCTCTTCCCGGTTGAACAGCGACTCCCACAAATTCCACGTGCCGCGCACCGTCGGCTGAACCACCTCGCCGCGGATGAGCTGGATGATGTTGGCCGTGTCGCGCGAGCCGAGCGCGCAGCCGGTGCGCGGGTTGGGGCCGGCGCACATCGCCTGGAAACGCTCCTCGCTGTCGCAAATGAGCCGGTCGTCGAAGAAGCGCTGCTCATACTCCAGCGCCCGGCAGCGCCCGGCGGAGACGTTGCTGCTGAGGATGGTCACCAGCGATTCGTACGGCAGATCTTCCAGCGATGTCTCGGTGAACACCCTCTCGGCGAAGAAGTCGAGCGTGCCGCTGTCGGCCGACGGCATGTAGCGGTTGATGGTCGTCGCGGGCCAACTCTCGTCCACGGCGGCCCATGTTTCGGCCGTCGTGAACAGGTGGACGAGCTGGTTGAGGCTCAGGTCAGCGGCGAAGGTATTGGCCGGGTTGACCACCAGCGCCAGCGCGTCGCGGGCCACGGTCACCCCTTGCAGCGGCCGTTGGGCGGCGCGGCAGGCGTAGAACTCCGTCGCCAGCATCTCGCGGCTGGCGGCGACGATGTCGAGCTCGGCGTCCCGGTCGACGCACATGGCGCGCAGCCCGGCCGTCGTGCCCGTGGCCGTCAGCTCGAACGTGCCGCGGAAGCCGTCGGCCGTGAACCGCTCGGCCACGGCCTGCGTCAGCGGCAGCACGGTGGAGCTGCCGGTGATGGTGATCGTCCCGTCGTACGCGCCGGGGTCGACGGCCGTCAGCGCGTCGAGCCCCAGCGACTGGGCCAGCGCGGCCGCCTGCTCGGCCATCGTCTCGGCGTCGACGGCGATGAAGCCAGTCGCGGCGGCGATCTCCTCGACGTTGGCCAGGTAGTAGATGAGAAAGGCCGCCACCTGCGGCTCGGCCTGGGCGCGGCGGGGCGAGGCGTAGAGGATGAGCGGCCGCTCGGCGGGGTAGTCGCCGCCCAGCACGCTCTCGGCCGAGGGCACGACGCCCTCGACGGCCACCAGCCGCAGCCGGTCGGCCGCCTGGCGATAGGCGGCGTAGGGCAGGAAGGCGATGCCGTCGGGGTCGGCGGCCACACCGTCGGCCAGCGCCGCGTCGCTCTCGCTCGCCTCCACGATGTTGGGCGCGCCCAACAGCCGGGCGCGGTTGTAGTTGAGCACCAGCTCGCTCTCGGGGAATTTGCTCTCCTCGGCCACCAAGCCGTTGGCGTCGCCGATGATCTTGAGCAGCAGGATGCTGAGGATGACGATGGCCAGCACGGCCGCGCCGATGAAGATGGCGCGCCACAGCG
>CAYNOL010000241.1:0-4594 GCA_964398825.1 uncultured Ardenticatenaceae bacterium | reverse complement strand
AAGGAGGCATCCAGTTTGAACGCACGGCCGAGGGCCAGATCACCTACCGCAACACAATGTTCTGCCCCAATCATGACCAAATCCTTGAAATTCTCTCAGATACGGCTATAATCACGAACTCGTTGCCCGGCAATGGTAAACAAGCACGACCATTCCCCGGCTTCCGCTCCTGACAAGATCAGGGGCAATGCTCGCTAGAGTAAATTCCAAGGAAAGGAGTATTGCAACGTGCGTGATTACGAAGTGACTGTTGTCATCCAACCTCAGTTGGAAGAGGCTGAGCGCGGCCCGTTGGTCGAGCGCCTCAGCGACTTGCTCGTCCCCGGCTCCAGGGAAGACGGCGCCCTGAACGCCAACCATTGGGGCATGCGACAGCTGGCCTACCCCATTCGCAAGTTCACCGAAGGTTACTACATCCTGTTCGACGCCAGGATCGACCCGACCCGCATCAAGGATATCGAGCGCAGCATGCAGTTTAACGAAGATATCCTTCGTTATCTCGTCGTGCGCAAGGGCGAGTAACCCCCAAAGGCGGGCAGAGGGCGATGTCGACGAGCAAAGGCTTGAACAAAGTCATGGTCATTGGCTGGCTGGAGGACGAGCCGGAAGTCCGGCAGACCCCCGGCGGCCGCTCTGTGGCTTCGTTCAGCGTCGCCACCTCGCGCAGCTGGACCACCTCGGAAGGCGAAAAGCACGAAGAGAAAGAGTGGAGCACCGGCAGCTCGCCGGCCAACCTGGCCGAGATGTGCCGGGAACGGCTCGCCAGAGGACAGCAAGTTTACGTTGAGGGTCGTTTGCAGACCCGCGGCTGGGAAGACAGCCTCGGCCGCCGGCACTTCCGCACGGAAGTTGTCGCCCAAGATTTGATCGTACTGACTGAGTAAAGAGGATAAACAGATGCAAGGTACAAATCGTCCCAACCGGCGCTTCCGCCCCACCAAGCGGGTGTGCCAGTTCTGTGTGGAAAAGACTGAGATCGATTACAAGCAAGTTGACGTGCTGAGCCGCTATGTGAACGAGTTCGGCCGCATGCGGCCGCGCCGCCAGACCGGAACCTGCGCCAAGCACCAGCGCCATCTGGCCCGCGAGATCAAGCGCGCCCGCCACATCGCGCTGCTGCCGTTCGTTTCGGACTAAATCGCAACCCTACCGAGTGGCGTAGCACCTTATGGCTAAGAAACCGCAAAACAGCGCCAAGAGCGAAGAACAACAGCGCCAATCCCGCAAGGAGATCCTGATCGCGCGCAAGCAGGAGCGCCAACTGCGCAACATCCGCATCGCCGTGATCACCATCCTGGCCCTCATCGGTGTTGTTCTCGCCATTGCGCTGGTGAACGAATTACTCATCACCCCCGGCCGCACCGTGGCCACCGTCAACAACACGCCCATCACCGTGCGCGAATGGGAGAACCGGGTCAAGTTCGAACGGGCCCAGCGCATCATCTTTCTGGAGAATCAGCTTGAGGCGTTCGGCGGCGACGTCGGCATCATCCAGCAGTTCTACGCCAATGTCATGAACGAGCTGTATGACCCCGAAGGGTTGGGCCAGAGCACGCTGGACACGATGGCCAACGAAATCGTCGTCTGCCAGGCGCTTGAGGAGCGGGGCATCGAGATCACCGACGCCGACGTCACCGCGCGCATCGGCGTCGCCTACGGCTACTACGGCGAGGGCGTGTCGCCCACGCAGCCGCCCCCGCCCACCGCCACCGTCGAGCCGACCCCGTCGCTGACACCCATCCCGACGGCCGTCATCACCGAGGTCGTGCCCACGTTCACCCCGTTCCCGACGCCGACACTCGGGCCGACGATGACGCCCGAGCCGACGCCGACGCCGCTGAGCGAGCAGGACTACCTGAACGAGTACGGCGACTATCTGGCCGATCTGACGGCCATGGGCATCGACGAGTCCGCCTATCGGGCGATCGTCCGGGCGCAGTTGTGCAACGAGCGGCTGACGGAAGTGCTGACCGAGGAGCGCGAGCTCTCTCGCCTGGCTCCCCACGCCGGCATCTTCGTCATCACCGCCGATTCCGAGGAGTCGGCCAACGAGATGCAGGGTCTCATCGAGTCCGAGGGATTCCTGACCGCCTGGAACACCGTCAACAGCCGCCCCGTCGACCCGGAGGCCACCGAGCTGCCGGACACCGAAGCCTTCGAGCTGCTGTGGCGCACGCAGACCAGCCTGCAGTCGAGCGTCGGCACGCAAGTGGCCGCGGCCGCGTTCAGCCTCGACGTCGGCGAACCCAGCGACATCATCACCGTGCCCAACGCCGACGGCACTTCCACCCACTACCTGATCATGGTCAGCGGGCGCGAAGACCGGGAGCTGAGCGATTCGGAGTTCCAGACGCGCCAGACCCAGCTGCTGGAAGGGTTCATCGACGAGCAACTGACCGGCAACCTGCAGATCAACGACATATGGCGCACCCGCGTGCCCATGCTGCCGGCTCTCGACCCGATGTTCCTGGCCATGCCGACGCCCACGACCGAAGTGGTGCCCGTGCTGCCGACGCCGGAGACAGGGACGGAAGAGTAATCTTTTAACCACGGATTCGCACGGATGGAACGGATAAAACGGATTGGATTCCATCCGTTTTATCCGTCAAATCCGTGTCCCATCCGTGCTTAATTCTTCAAGGCCGGGCGACCACGTCCGGCCTTGTGTTTTTCTATCCGGCGCCACTATGGCAGAATGACGCGCATCATTATGGAAGCGTACCAGTGGATTGACGGGGCGATCGCCGTCGAAGCCGTCTTGCAGGCGGGCAGCCGCCCGGTCAGCGACGTCCTCATCCGGCAGGATCGCTATGACGGCGCGGCGGCCCGCATCGAGCGGCTGGCGGGCGCGGCGGGCGTCGCGGTTGCGCGCGTCCCGGCCGAGGCGCTGCGCGAACGCGCCGCCGTTGACGAACAAGCGTCGATCGTGGCCCGGGTGGGCGCTAGACGCACTGTCGAACTGGACGCGCTGATGGGCATCGACGGCGCGGCCCTCGTCATGCTCGACGGCCTCGAAGACCCGTTCAACTTCGGCCAGGCGGTGCGTTCCCTCTACGCGGCGGGCATCGACGGCCTTGTCCTGCGGCCGCGCAACTGGCTGGGCGCCGCCGCCACCGTCACCCGCGCCTCGGCCGGAGCCACAGAGTGGATGCCCACGGCCGTGGCCGAGGCGGGCGACGTCGTGGCCGCCGCCCGCGCCCGCCGTCTGCCCATCGTCGTGGCCGAAGCCGGCGGCGTGCCGATGGACGAGGCCGATTTGGCCGGGCCGTTGCTGCTCGTCATCGGCGGCGAGAAGCGGGGCGTGGGCCGGCCGCTGCGACAGGCGGCCGACTGGCGTGTCGCCATCCCCTACGGCCGCGACTTCCCCCACGCGCTGGGCGCGGCCGCGGCCGCCACCGCGCTGGCCTTCGAGCTGTTGCGCCGCCGCCGCGGCCGTGGCTAATCATTTTCCCTCTGTTGGCCCTGTGCTATACTTTTTCTGCTCATTGAAATCGGTTATAGTGAGGCGAACGAATGGCCGTTCGCCTTTCATTTTGCCCGGCGCCCAGCAGACCGTCCGCTCCGACTCTCGGCCGAGGGCCCGGCAATTGATCCCAAACGATAGAAGGAGAGCGCAGTGAATTTACACGAGTATCAGGCAAAGCGACTCTTTGCCGAACATGGCATTCCGATCCCCCATGGAGAGGTCGCCGACACCCCCGCCGAGGCGCGCCGCATCGCCCAGGAGTTGGGCGGCAGCGCCGTGGTGAAGGCCCAGGTCCTTACCGGCGGGCGCGGCAAGGCGGGCGGCGTCAAGGTGGCCAATAGCCCGGCCGAGGCCGAGGAGCACGCCAAAGCCATCCTGGGGATGGATATCAAAGGGTTGACGGTCAACAAAGTCCTCGTCGACCAGCTGGCCCCCGGCATCGAGCAGGAGCTCTATCTGGCGGTGCTCATCGACCGCGGCCGCCGTCGGCCGATGGTCATGGCCTCGGCCGCGGGCGGTATGGACATCGAGGAAGTGGCCGAGAAGACGCCGGATCAGATCCACATCGTCCACATCGATCCCGTTCTGGGCGTGCGCGGCTACCAGACCACCTATCTGGCCAAGAGCATGGGGCTGCCGAAAGAGCTGTGGGGCGACTTCAACAAGATCGTCACCGGCCTCTACAACTGCTTCCAGGGCAACGACGCCTCGCTGACCGAGATCAACCCGCTCATCATCACCGGCGAGGGCAAGCTGATGGCCCTCGACGGCAAGATGTCGATCGACGACAACGCCCTCTCCCGCCGGCCCCGCCTGGCCGAGATGCGCGACGTGGACGAAGAGCCGCCGGCCGAGGCCGAAGCCCGCCAAACCGGCATCACCTTCATCCAGCTCGACGGCAACATCGGCTGCATGGTCAACGGCGCCGGTCTGGCCATGGCGACGATGGACATCACCAAGCTCTACGGCGGCGAACCGGCCAACTTCCTCGACATCGGCGGCGGCGCCCGCGCCGACCAGGTGGCCACCGCCCTGCGCCTCATCCTGTCCGACCCGAAGGTCGAGGCGGTGCTGTTCAACATCTTCGGCGGCATCACCCGCGGCGACGAAGTGGCCCGCGGCATCCTG
>CAYNOL010000240.1:0-4680 GCA_964398825.1 uncultured Ardenticatenaceae bacterium | reverse complement strand
TTGACTATGCGAAACAATTCCGCTAACCATAACCTCAAACCCCCAATCTCCAATCCCCCAATTCCCCAATCTCCCAATCTCCCAATCCCCCAATCCCCCAATCCCCCTCAATTCGTAATCCCCCTCCCCCCACCTATGCTAAAATACCCCCACACTCCCACACAGCGAGGCTACCATGCAATACGATCTCGTTTTCGAGGGGGGCGGGGCCAAGGGTATGGCGTTTGTCGGCGCCATGCGCGAGTTCGAGGCCGCCGGCCACACCTTCGGCCGCCTCATCGGTTCGTCGGCCGGGGCCATCACCGCCACCATTCTGGCCGCCGGCTACTCGGCCGCCGAGATGCTCGACGCGCTCAACGAGCAGACGGGCGACCAACCCGTCTTCGCCACCTTCCTGGGCGAGCCGCCGCCCCCACCCGACCTGGCGGCCACCGCGCTGGCCGACTTCCTGCGCGACGTCGACTCCTCGCTTGTGCCCGGCTGGGCCGAGGAGCGGCTGGAGCGGCGGCTGGTGCGGGCGCTGGCCGGCAGCAGCGCCGGCCGCCGCGTGCTGTTCTTCCTCGACCACGGCGGCATCTACTCGGCCGACGCCTTCGTCGACTGGCTGGCGCGCAAGCTGGACGAGGGCGCGCGCCCCGACGGCCGCCCGCGCAACTTCGGCCGCGCCACCTTCGCCCAGCTGTTCCGCGAGACAGGCGTCGAGCTGTCGCTGACGGCCTCGGACGTGACTCACAACCGACTGCGCATCCTCAACCACCGCACCACGCCCGATCTGCCGGTGGTCTGGGGGGCGCGGATGTCGATGAGCGTGCCGCTGCTGTGGCAAGAGGTGGTGTGGCAGGCGGCGTGGGGGGTGTACCACAGCCACGCCGACGGCCGTCCGCCCACGCCATTGGCCGGCAGCGTCATGGTCGACGGCGGGCTGCTGTCCAATTTCCCCATCGAGCTGCTGGTGTCGCGCGAGCCGATGGTGCAGCGCATCATGGGGCCGGCGGCGGCCGAGGGGGTGGCGGGTTTCCTCATCGACGAGAGTTTGCCGGTGGCGGGCGCGCCGCCGGCGGCCGAGGGGCGGGCGCAGTCGGCGGCGGGCCGGCTGGGTGGGCTGCGCACTGCGCAACGGCTGAAGGGGCTGGTGGACACGGTGACGCAGGCACGGGACAAGATGGTCATCGAGGAGAACCGGCGGCGGGTGGTGCGGCTGCCGGCCATGGGGTATGGGACGACGGAGTTCGGCATGCCGGCCGAGCGGCGCGACGCGCTGGTCAGCGCCGCGGCCGCCGCCACGCGCGCCTACTTCGCCGCGGCCGGCGCGCTGGAGTCGCTGTCGACGGTGGAGAGTGACCGGATTGCGTTGGGGATGTTGGGGGGGTGAAGCCACGGTTACGAGTGATGAGTTACGAGTTACGAACGAACTCGTCATTTGTAATTTCAAAACAGCCGCACCGGCGACGGCGCGGCCGGGGTCTCCCAGATGAAGAGGTGGTCGGCCAGGTCGACGACGGCTTGCAGCAGTTCGGCGCGGCGGCCGCCGGGGGCGGGGCGCACGCTGATGAGCAGCGGCGCGTCTTGCCGCAGCCGCTCCACATGCCCCAGCACCAACCGCAGCAGCCGGCGGCTCTCTCCCAGGTCGACGCTCTCGTCATAGAAGGTGGCCGGCAGGTCGAAAACGACGTGGGGCATGGCCGCGGCCGGCAACTGGGCGAAGAGCGTGGCCACCTGGTAGCAGGTGAAGGCGCGGGCCACGCGCACGCGGCCGAGCACTTCGTCGAGCCGGGCAGTGCGGGCGCGGATGAGGCGGGCGACGCGGTGGGCGTCGAACTCGTTGGCCGCGTCGAGGGCCAGCAGCGGGCCGTCGAGCGCCAGCCGCGCCACCAGCGACAGCATGGCCGCTCGCGGCGGGGTGTGCAACAGCCAGATTTCTCCGGGCGTGGGGATTAGTAGTTGCTCCATGCCCCCACAGTAGCGGCCGCGGCCGCGCGGGGCAATCGGGCGTTGGGGTGGTTTGCGGGTGTGGTTGCGGCCTAGTCCGAGGGGATGAATTACGAATTAATCCCCCCCTCCTCAATCCAGCTGTCGAAGTTCCACTCGGCCAGCACGAGGCGGAGCTCCGCTTTGCTGGCGACCTGGTATTTGTCGAGGACGTTGCGGATGTGGGAGCGGACGGTGTTGACGGAGATGACCAGCTGGTGGGCGATCTGCTGGTTGGTGTAGCCGAGGCAGGTGAGGGCGGCGACTTGCTGCTCGCGGGGGGTCAGGGCCAGCCAGCGGGCGTCGTTGTTGGCCTGGGCGTGGTAGTTGTGGACGGCGGCGCGCAGGGTGTCGGCCACCAGCTCGGCCAACGGCCGCCCCTCGGCCGCGGCGATCTCTTCCAGCCAGGCGAACAGCTCGGCGTCGAGCCGGATGTATTGGCGGGGGAGCAGGCCGCGGGAGAGGAGGAAGTGGTGGAGCATGGGAGTTACGAGTGACGAGTTACGAGTGACGAGTGACGAGTGAAGAGGCGACTGGGAGATTGGGAGATTGGGAGATTGGCGATGGGGCGTGGCTGCCGGCTGCCGGTTGTGGGCGACGGACGACGGGCGACGGACGACGGGCGACGGGCGACGGGCGGCCGTCGGGCGCGAAAGTGTGGGGCAGGGGCGCCGGGGGGTGGGGTTGGGTGGTGGTTGTCATTTGCTGCCTGCAGCCAGCCACCTGCAATTTGCGCCTTCTGCCGGCCGCTGAACCATTGGCTGACGGGGGTTGCTGGTTTGTTGCTTGTTTGTGGCCGTCCGGCAGTGGGGGCGTGTCCATGAGGTGTTGTGGGGGCGTTGGGGTTAAGGTTGGTGGGCTGTCGGCGCGGCTGTCGATGGGCCGTCGGCGCGGCTGTCGGCGCGACTGTCGATGGCCGTCGGTGCGGCTGTCGATGGGCTGTCGGCGCAGCTGTCGGCGCGACTGTCGACGGGCCGTCGGTGCGGCTGTCGATGGGCTGTCGGCGCAGCTGTTGGCGCGACTGTCGATGGCCGTCGGCGCGGCTGTCGATGGGCTGTCGGCGCGACTGTCGATGGGCCGTCGGCGCGACTGTCGATGAGCTGTCGGCGCGACTGTCGATGAGCTGTCGGCGCGGCTGTCGATGGGATGCCAGTTGACTATGCGAAACGCTTTTCGCCCCGCCATCCGCGAAAGACGGCCGACGGACCCCAAGCCACTGACCCACTGGCCCACTGACCTACTGGCCCACTGACCTGCTGCCAACTCGTCGCCTACTCCCTTCCTCGCCCACCCCCTTCTTCCGTCCTTGCATCATGGTTACTCGCTCCTCGCCGCTTGCTCCTGCTCCTTGCTACTCGCCACCTCCTTGTGAGATAGAACTAATGTTCTCTGTCAACCGATTGTATCGGGTATTTCGGCGGGCCGGGCGTGAAGAAAGCGTGAATTTTGGGCGGAGGGGGTGAATGGTGGGCAGTAAGTCAGTGGTCAGTAGTCAGTGGGCCAGTGGGTCAGTGATGCGTCAGCGGCGGGTGCAAGCTGAAGCATGCGCTACAGGCGGCAAAAAAGCGGCCTCGCGGTTTGGGCCGCGAGACCGCCGGCGACTGGCACACCCCGAGCGCCCCCGGAGCGGACGGGCCGGGCGTTTCAGGGAGGGTGCCGCGGCCGTCTGGTTGTATGATAGCGTATGGGGTGGCTGAATAACGCCACGGCCGAGATAGATTGGACGTGTCAGCAGATTATGATATTGGGAGGATACGGGTGGGGCTATCGGCTACTCGATTCGGTCGCGCTTGGCCAAGTTGTGTCGCGCGCAGAGCAGCTGGATGTTCTCCGCTCGCAGTGATGTACCGCCTTTCGAATAGGGGATGATGTGGTCGAAGTGCAGGTTATCCGTGGCGCCACACATGACACAGCGGCCGCCGTCCCGCTGCCACACCTCCAGCTTGACGCTCGACGGGATGAGACGGGTGCTTTCCAAATCGGTCGTAGCTGGTTCAACCGGTGGCGTGTCGTCATTGACGGCCGTCAGCTTGAATTTATAGACATACCGCCGCCCGTCGTGCTCTATCCAGGCGTCAACCAGGTGGAACAGACCGTTATACGACCAAATGCCACTGCGAATCTTCTCATACACCCTGACCCGCTCGGGCGGCCCCGTCGCGCGGGCGGCCTGATAGAATTTGCCGTTTTCGGTCAACGTGCCGCGCGAAGTTGTCGCCGGCTGGTCGACCGCCTTGGGGTCCGGCAGGCCCATTCGCTTTGGTTCATCATGCCCTTCATAGATCAGCGTCGCGCCGTCGTCCTCGATTCGGTCGCGATAAGGCGCGTCGGAACGCTGTGACATGAGGATGATCGAATAGTCGCCGCCGGCGCGGAAGTTCATGCCCCGTTGCAGGCTAAGCCCTTCGCGCCGGCACATTTCGATATAGGAGAGGATGTCGTTGGCCACAAACAGCTCCCGGGCGCGCTCGTGCCCTATCCTCGCAGATCGTCGATCGGCCGCCACTCCTTATCGTCGGGGTGCTGATAGCGCCAGTAGAGCCAACCGTTGCACGACTTCCAGCCCGACGCGGCCTTTCCGGCGGATGAGGGAGAGGCATACTGATCGCCGCCGAACTCCATTCGGCCGCGCCGGTCGAGCAGAGTCGCCATGACCTCGGGCGCGTTGACGGCCCGCACCGGCAGCGGGAAGGGGAGCGCAGGCAGGTGGAC
>CAYNOL010000239.1:0-4684 GCA_964398825.1 uncultured Ardenticatenaceae bacterium | reverse complement strand
AGGCCAACTTCCCGGCCCGCATCGCTTTCGCCGTGGCCAGCAGCACCGACAGCCGTGTCATCCTCGACGCCACCGGCGCGGAGCGGCTGCTGGGCCAGGGGGATATGTTGTTCCAGAGCCCCGACGCGGCCGCGCCCGTGCGCCTGCAGGGGTGCTTCGTCAGCGACGGCGAATTGGCGAAGCTGATCAGCTATTGGCAGACAGCCCGCCGGGCCCAGGTGATCGCCGCCCCCGGCAGCGCCCCGGCCGGCAGCGCCTCCCCCACCCGTCCCGCGCGCGAGCCGGTGGTGCTGGTCGACCCCGACCCGCCGACCACCGCCCGTCGCCAAGCCCCGGCCGTGGCGCCACCCGTCTCCCACCTCAACGAGCCGGAAGCGGACACGACCACCCCCGCGCCGCAACGACGCGCGCCGAAGCTGCCCGCCGCCCCGGCCGAACCGGCCCGCGAGCCGTCGTTCATCGCCCCCGAGCCGGCTCAGCCCGCGGCCGCCAAACAGCCGCCGCCCGACGATCTGGACGATTTCGTGCCGCTCTCCACCGGCATCACCCAGCAGCCGCTGTGGGAAGCGCTGCAGGAGATGGAGAACGGCAACGGCGACGCGGCCGACATCGACGACGACCTGCTGCCCGAGGCCATCGCCCTGGTGCGCTCGCTCAACAAGGCGTCGACCTCGCTGCTGCAGCGCCGCTTCCGCATCGGCTACACCCGCGCCGCCCGGCTGATGGACGCGCTGGAAGACCAGGGCATCATCGGCCCGCCGACGGGGACGAGTAAGGCGCGGGAGGTTTATGGGAGTGAGGATGAGTCTGCGGCCGATGCGGATGAGGGGGACGGCGAGACTGGGGAGACTGGAGAGACTGCCGGCGGCTGACCGCCGCCGACCTCGCCGCGCCCCACCCCCACCCGACAATCCCGGGCACCGATCATCGGACGCGCCCGCCCCCATTGCGCTACTCTACCCGTCATAAGGAAGTCATATCGTGGATTCACTGGAACGGATGAACCAGGCGTTGGCCTATATCGAGGCGTCGCTCGACGGGGGAGATCGATCTCCGAGAAGTCGAGCGGCTGGCCTTGTGCTCGGAGTATCACTTCCGGCGCATGTTCTCCTTTCTGGCGGGCATCCCCCTGTCGGAGTACATCCGCCGCCGCCGTCTGACGCTGGCCGCGTTCGACCTGCTCCACAGCGACGCGCGGGTGATCGACGTGGCCGTCAAGTACGGCTACGGCTCGGCCGACGCGTTTGCCCGGGCATTCGCCGCCCTGCATGGCGTGACACCGGCCGAGGCGCGCGCTGCCGGCCGGCCGCTGAAGGCCTTTCCGCGAATGACCTTCCAAATCACAGTCAAAGGAGTTAGCGAAATGAAGTATCGTATTGTCGAAAAGGAAGGCTTCGCCATCGTCGGGCTGATGCGGCGCGTGCCGATCATCTACGAAGGGGTCAATCCCCACATCGTTGAAATGGCCGCCTCATTGGGCGCCGAGCGGATCGCCGCGCTGAAGGCGCTGTCGAACGTGGAGCCGCGCGGGATGATCAGCGCCTCGGTCAACTTCTCCGAAGGACGGCAAGAGGGCGGCGAGCTGGACCACTATCTCGGCGTGGCGACGACGCTCCCCGCGCCCGAGGGGTTTGCCAAGCTCGACGTGGCGCCGTCGACGTGGGCGGTGTTCGAGGTCGAGGGACCGTTCCCCGAGACTCTGCAGAGCGTTTGGGGGCGCATCTATGCCGAGTGGTTCCCGTCGTCGGGCTACGAGGCCACGCCGGGGCCGGAGCTTCTGTGGCACGCGAGCCAGGATCTGGCCGCGCCGTCGGTTCGCAGCGAGATCTGGATCCCCGTCAAGAAGGCGTAGCGGCACACTACCGCTACGGCTACTTATCCCCCACGACGACGGGCAGCAGCCCCACCCCGGCCGGCTGGTTGCCCGTCGTCGCGGGCGTGGGCACTAAAGTGGGCACTGCCGTGGGCACTGCCGTGGGCATCGGACCAGGCGTCGACGGCGCGCCGACGTAGAAGGTGTGGTTATAGACCCGGCCGTTGAACGTCGCCTCGAAGCGCCACGTCCCGGTCATCACACCGGCCGGAAATTCGTAAGTCCACCACCAGTAGGAAAGGGCATAATGGGCCCGCTTGGAGACGGTACTCCATTCCACGAACGGGCGGCCGTCGGGGGCGACGATGCGGAAGAGGGCCGGCTGCGTGTCCAATTGGTCGCGGAAGTAGGCCGAGAAGGTGATGCGGTCGCCGGGCTGGAACTGCGTCTGCTCATTGGTCACGTCGGGTTGGGGGCAGGTGCCCCAACTGACGGGGCCCGTGCCGGTGGTCAGTTTGTTGATGGCCGAGTCGTAGTAGTTGGGCTGCGACGCCCACCACGAGCCGCCGTCCAGCGCGTTGCAGCTCCCGGCGTAGGGATCGACGAGCCGGCCGTTGTCATACAGCTCGAAGTGGAGATGTGGCCCGGTCGAGTTACCCGAGCTGCCGACCGTGCCCAAATACTCCCCGGCGGCCACCGTCGCCCCGACGCCCTTGGGCGTCAGCGAGCCCCGCTTCAGATGACCATACCACGCCACCGAGCCGTCGGCGTGGCGCACGTAGACGGCATTCCAGCGGTTGCTGTTGAAAGTGCAGCTCTGATCGGGGTTGCCGTCGATGCGGCCGATGATGACCCCCGGCGCGGCGGCCACCACTTCCACATCCCCCGCGGCCATCTTGTTCCAGGCGAAAGGCCACAGGAAGAAGTCGGTGCCCTGGTGGTTATAGCCGGAGTAGGAGTCATAGGTGCGGCCGCCGCAGGCGTAATCGCGCAACTGGTTGGGGAAAGCGGGGTGGTGGTCGACGAAGCCGGTGACGGCATGGTAGCCGCTGTCGGTGAAGCCGTCGCGACCGCGCAGCGGCCAGCCCAGCGCCACGCGCGTGGCGGCGCGGCTTTGCGGCAGCTTTCCCTCGGCCGCCAGCCGCTCGACGTTGCCGGCCAGCATCGTCTCGATCTCCCGCCGCTCGGCGTCGGTGATGTGGTCTGCCTCGGGCAGCGCGTACTCGCCGCCCCCCTCGGCCAGCAGGCGCGGCCGCTCGCCCCCCGACGCCACCGGCCCGGCAGCGAACAGCACCAGAAAGCCAAGCAGTCCGGCCATCAGCGCAACCAAAACCAAACGGCCACCGTTGTTTTTCCCGTCCATACTCGCCCGACATTCTAACCCATTCCACCCCCTTTCTCCGTGCCCAAAGCGTGAAAGCGGCATATAATAATCGTTGCGTCACGCGCATCATCGGCGGCGCATCCGGCACGTTACCCTGCATCCCACCCATTATGATCGATGAGAAAACAGTCTGGGACGACATCTGGCCCGTCGTCGAGCGGCTCATCACCGCCACCGTGGCCGAGGACGCCCAGACGCTCCGCCAACAACTGCTGCCTGGCGGGCCGGCGGCCGACGCGCTCGACCTGTACGGCCACGTCGTCTTCGACATCCTGCTGAAGACGGTGCTCGGCCGCCGGCAGCTCGGGCTGACGCGAGCCATCGAAGGCGACGGCGGGCAAGCTGTGTTCATCGAATACGCCTGGCCCGACCCGGCCACGAAGGGCAGCTATACGGCCGTCGACGTGGTGGCCGTGCGGCTGGAGGCGACGGCCGGCGGCTGGCGCGTGCTGGAGATCAACCCGGCCAGCGTCGACCTGCCGCTGAACAGCGCCCGCGCCGTCGGTGTCCTGTCGGGCACGCAGACGATGAACGAGAGCGGCCAACTGCCCAGCGAGCCGTGGATCCTGCCCGTGGCGCTCTACGCCGGGGCGCTGCAGCTGCCGCTGGCCCCGGGCGCGGCCGCCGACGCGGTGGAGGCGCTGCTGCTGCCGGGGTTACAGGCGCGACAGTTCGGCTTCCGGCCGCAGCTCTTCGGCCGCCGCCTCTGGCGCGACTTCGCCGCCGCAAGCGGTGCCGAAACCGAGCCCGACGACAGACCCGGCGCGTGGGCGGCGGCCGTCGAGGTGATCATCGGCGAGCAGATGAACCGGGGTCAGACGCAGGCGACCGTCGGCCGCCACTATCGCGCCCCGCTGGGGCTGGTGGCCGCTCGCACCAAAAAGATCCGGCGCGCGTTGGACGTGCAGAGCGTCGACGAGCGCTATTCCGACCTTAGTACGACAGAGATTGTTTATAAGGAGTCAGTCGAATGAACAAGAAGACCGTATCCGACATCGACGTGAACGGGAAGAAGGTGTTCGTGCGGGTGGATTTCAACGTCCCGCTGAGCAGCAAGGACCCGAAAGACAGTATCACCGTCACCGACGACACACGCATCCGCGCCGCGCTGCCGACGCTCAACTACCTGCTCGACAACGGCGCGGCGCTCATCCTGGCCTCGCACCTGGGCCGCCCCAAAACGGCCGACGACGTGCAGTTCGCCATGAAGCCGGTGGCCGAGAAGCTGGAAGAGATCATCGGCCGGCCGGTGAAGTACGTCCCGGCGGTGATGAGCGACGAGGTGAAGGCGGCGGCCGAGGCGCTGCAGCCGGGCGAGATCCTGATGCTGGAGAACACCCGCTTCCACCCCGGCGAGAAGAAGAACGACCCGCAGCTGTCGGCCGACTTCGCTTCGCTGGCCGACGTCTACGTCGACGACGCCTTCGGCAGCGCCCACCGGCCCGACGCCAGCGTCGACGGCGCGGCCTACGCCATGCGCGAGAAGG
>CAYNOL010000238.1:0-4702 GCA_964398825.1 uncultured Ardenticatenaceae bacterium | reverse complement strand
CCAGCAGCAACGCGGCCGAGGCCAGCGTCAGGCGCGCGCGGGCCAGCAGCCGCCGCCGGCGACGGGGCAGCGCCCGCAGCCGCTCGTAATAGGCGGCCGCCCGCTGCGCCAATCGGCCGTCGCCGGCCAGCCGGGCCAATAGCGCCGGCGCGATGTTGGGACGATTCATAACACCTCCACATGGACTGCAAACTTGAGTTTGCATCCGGGCCAGCCAGGATGAGTGACCCGTCTGCCGCAGACATTCCAGCTTGCGTCTAGCCCAGCCAGCCCCGGCCGGGCAAAATTCGCTGCAGTATACGAATGAGTGACGAATGGGGCAAGAATGGCCGGCGGCTGAGGCGGGCCGGCGGGTGGGTCGTGGTTCCGGCCGGACGATGGGGCGGGTGGGTCTGGCCGTTCGGTCTATTTTCGATCCAATATGTGCAATATCTTGACAAACAATGGACAATGCATTATCATTCCCGTTGTAGGCTGAAACAACAAACCAATCAAAAGGAATTCACGACTTAAACAGGAGACAATATGTCCAACAAAACGCGCAGCATCATCACCCTCGTCGTCATGGTCCTCGGCATCATCGCCGCCAACTACCTCGGCTTCCAGGCCAACACCGAGACCGGCGACGTCGCCAACACCAACTTCGACGGCCTCAACTACTTCTTCCCCGCCACCTACGTCTTTTCGACGATATGGCCCGTCATCTACGGCGGTCTGCTCGGCTGGGCCGTCTACCAGGCGTTGCCGGCCAACCGGGACAACCCCCGCTATCGCGCCGCCGCGCCGTGGCTGATGCTCAACATCTTCCTCAATGGCCTGTGGGTGCTCATCTTCGGCATGGAAGCGTTCGTTTCGACGCTGCCGGTCATGGTGATTCTGGTGTTCACCACTGTCATGGCCTACCGCAAGCTGGAGATCGGCCGGGCGCGCGTGGGAATGTGGGAGCGGTTGCTTCAAATCCCGATCAGCATCTACCTCGCCTGGTTGACTGTCGCCACCGTCGCCAACATCGCCTCGGCCCTCATCGCCGCCGACTGGAACGGTTTCGGCATCAGCTATGAGGTGTGGGGCGTCATCATGCTGCTGGTGGGCGCGGGGTTGGCCGTCTTCCTCTACCGCGGTCTGGGCAACGACGTGGTCATCCCGCTCGTCTACCTCTACGCCTACATCGGCATCATCGTCCGCTACAGCGACGTGGGGCTGGTGGCGACCGGCGCGGCCATTGGCGCGGTCATCGTCGCTGCTGCGGCCGTGTACCACATCATCCGGCGGCGCAGCGAGCCGTCGGCGCTGAAGACTGCGTAACGCCGCCGGACCCATTTTCCCCTTGATCTCCCACCCCACACCATGTAAAATCCTAACCCGGTTTCGACTGATCTGTCACAAAGTGAAAGCCCGGCCACCCGCCGGGCTTTTTTTGGCCCTAATAACGGAAGGGAATTACGAATTCAGAGGAGACTGGGAGATTGAGATATTAGGGATTAGAGATTGGAGAGTGGCAACCGCGCAATCACCAATCTCTAATCCCCAATCCTCTCTTAAAATTCTGCCAAATCTTCTGAATCTGCGGATAAATTTTCTTCTTGTAATCTGTGTCATCGCGGCTGAAGACAGCCGAGTGTAATCTGTGGTTAATAACTCTTATG
The DNA here is from genome assembly GCA_964398825.1 of uncultured Ardenticatenaceae bacterium. Taxonomy (GTDB): domain Bacteria; phylum Chloroflexota; class Anaerolineae; order Promineifilales; family Promineifilaceae; genus Promineifilum. The sequence goes on along the minus strand of CAYNOL010000238.1, from coordinate 3,056 downwards.
CATCAACGACAAGACATCCGCAACATCGCCATCATCGCCCACGTCGACCACGGCAAGACGACGCTCGTCGACGGCATGTTGCGCCAAACCAACGCCTTTCGCCAAAACCAGTCGGTGGCCGAGCGCGTTCTCGACTCCAATGACCTGGAGCGCGAGCGCGGCATCACCATTCTGGCCAAGAACACCAGCATCGAATACAACGGCGTGACGATCAACATCGTCGACACCCCCGGCCACGCCGACTTCGGCGGCGAGGTGGAGCGCGTCATCAACATGGTCGACGGCGCGCTGCTGCTCGTCGACGCCGTCGAGGGGCCAATGGCCCAGACCCGCTTCGTGCTGCGCCAGGCGCTGGGCAAGCGGCTGCCGGTCATCCTCGTCGTCAACAAGATCGACCGCCCCGCCGCCCGCCCCGACCACGCCGTCAACGCCACGTTCGACCTGTTCATCGACCTGGGGGCCACCGAGGAGCAAGCCCTCTTCCCCGTTGTCTATGCCAAGGCCACCGACGGCCGCGCCGGCTTCGACGCCGCCGACCTCGGCCCCGACCTGCGGCCGCTGTTCGACACCATCCTCGACCACATCCCCCCGCCCACCATCGGCGACGGCCCCACGCAGATGCTCGTCACCTCGCTGGAGTACAGCAACTATGTCGGCAAGATCGCCGTCGGCCGCTTGTCGGCCGGGCGGCTGCGCGCCGGGCAGACCATCGCCCACATCAACACCCACGGCGAGCTGAAGACCGGCAAGGTCACCAAGCTCTACACCTTCCGCGACCTGCAGCGGCAGGAGCAGACCGAGGTGGCCGCCGGGACGATCGTCGCCGTGGCCGGCATCCCCGACGTGGGCATCGGCGACACATTGGCCGACCCCGACCAGCCCCACGCCCTGCCGCCCATCAAGGTGGAAGAGCCCACAGTACGCATGGTCTTCCGCGTCAACGACAGCCCATTCGCCGGGCGCGAGGGCAAGTACGTCACCAGCCGCCAGCTGCGCGACCGGCTGATGCGCGAGCTGGAGAGCAACGTCGCCCTGCGCGTCGAGGAGCTGAAGGCGGGGGAGTTCCTCGTCTCCGGTCGCGGCGAGCTGCATCTGGCCATCCTCATCGAGACGATGCGGCGCGAGGGGTACGAGCTGGCCGTCGGCCGCCCCGAGGTCATCTTCCGCGAAGGGGAGAACGGCGAGCGGCTGGAGCCGTTCGAGCAGGTCTATGTCGAGGCGCTCAACGACTACTGGGGCAGCGTGGCCGAGATGTTGGGGCGGCGGCGCGGCCGCATGCTCGACATCCGCTACGGCGACGACGGCACCGTCTATGCCGAGTACAGCGTGCCCACGCGCGGCATCCTCGGCTTTCGCCAGCCGTTCCTGACGGCCACGCGCGGCACGGGCGTCTACCACACCCTGTTCGATGCCTACCTGCCCTATGGCGGCGACATCGACCGCACCGAGTTCGGTTCGCTCATCTCCATGGAGTCGGGGCCGGTCAGCGGCTACGCGCTGGAGCATCTGACCTCGCGGGGGACGTTCTTCGTGCGGCCGTCGATCGATGAGGTCTACGCCGGGCAAGTCGTCGGCGAGCATATCCGCGACGAGGATCTGGTGATCAACGTTTGCCGAACCAAGAACCTGACCGGCCACCGCGCCAAGCCCACATCCATCGTCGAGGCCCTGTCGCCGCCGCGCATCATGTCGCTGGATGAGGCGATCGAGTATCTGCACGAAGACGAGCTGCTCGAAGTCACTCCCGAATCGCTGCGCATCCGCAAGATGGTGCTCGACCACAACCTGCGCAACCGCGAAGCCAAGCGGGTGAAGTACGCCGAACAGTCATAACGGCCTATGCCGCATGCTTTGGCAAGCAACCCGAAGACGCAAGCTAAAGCATGCGGCACGATTAAGCAGTACCTGGCCGGCCGGGGCGATTCAAAGCAACCCGAAGACGCAAGCTAAAGCATGCGGCACATAGGCGCGAATTATTGATTCCCCATCACCTGAAAGTCACCGGCACATAGCTCCAGTCCGTCGCCAGAAATTGCTTGTAGCTGACGGATACCTTGCGCGCCGCGTCGGGCATCGTGAGCGCGTTAGTGAAGGCGACGGTGCTGTCGTTATTCGTGCCGCTCCAGCCGGCGACGATCCAGCCGGGAGCGGGCGCCGCCGTCAGAGAAATCGGCTCCCCCGCATTGTATTGCCCCTTGGGGCAAAAAGCGGAGTGGGCCGGAGCGGCCGTGGGATTGCCCCCCTGTCCTTCGTGGGCCAGGGTCAGCGCGTGACAAGCCGCCGGGTAGCGACGAACATAGATATCGGTCCGCCCGTCGATTCCATCCATCCAGGCGACGAGCGGCAATTTGTTGGGGCCGGTCGCCAACACAGGGTTCGCCGGAATCCCCTCATAATCGGTGATGCCGAGAGTGCCGGACCCTTCACCCATCTCGACCCAGGCCGATCCGTCCCAGCGCTTCACAAAGATATCTTCATTGTTGGCCCACATCGAATTTTTGGCCAGCCAGGCGACGATAGGCCCCCCGCCGGGGCCGATAGCCAGCGACGGAGAGGTTGCGGGATTGTTCTCAGGGTTATGGCTGATGCCGTCACCAGAGGCCGAACCCGGCCCCAATTCCGCCCAGGCCGAGCCGTTCCAGCGGCGCACGTGGATCGCCACGATCGTTTGATTATCGTTTCGATAGAACAACTCCACCCAGGCGACGACGGGCCGGCCTGCCGGATCGACAGCCATCGTGGGGCTGCTCGAGACGTCCGGGGTGTTGCTGATGCCGCCGCCGGTGGCCGAACCCGGCCCCACCTCGACCCAAGCCGACCCATTCCAGCGCTTGACGAAGATCTCCCGACGCGGGTAGACGGGATCCAGCACCTGGGCCCAGGCGACGACGGGCCTGTTGTCGGGGCCGACGGCGAGGGCGGGGGTATAGGCGCCCCCCATCACGCTACTGATGCCGACGGCGGCCGAGCCCGCCCCCATCTCCACCCAGGCCGAGCCGTTCCAGCGCTTGACATAGATCTCAAAACTCCCTTTGTGGTTCTCCTCCCAGACGACG
>CAYNOL010000237.1:0-4841 GCA_964398825.1 uncultured Ardenticatenaceae bacterium | reverse complement strand
ATGCAAATCCCCCTTCCACGCTTCCTCGCCAGCCTCATCGTCCCCGTCCTCATCGTCGGCGTCGTCCCTCTGTGGCTCATTCGCGGCCGTCTGGGGGCCCACGACACGAGCTGGCCGGCCGGTGGGCCTTGGGCGTGGCTGGGCGGGGTGGTGGGCGCGGCCATGTTTCTCGTCGGGCTGACGCTGTTCATCTGGTGTGTGGCGCTGTTTGCCCGGCGCGGGCAAGGCACGATCATGCCGTGGGACCCGACACAGCGGCTGGTCGTCGACGGCCCCTATCGCCACGTCCGCAACCCGATGATCAGCAGTGTGCTGTTCATGGTGGCGGGGTTGGCGCTCATCTGGGGCTCGTGGCTGACGGCCGCGCTGGCTCTCTTCTTCTTCACCGTCAATCACGTCTACTTCATCTTCTCCGAGGAGCCGGGACTGGGGAAGCGGTTCGGCGCGAGCTACCAGGCGTACAAGGCCAACGTCCCCCGCTGGCTGCCGCGCCGGACGCCCTGGAGCGTTGGAAGCCGGTAATCCGGCTTCCGATATGCGCCAAATATCAACCAATACCTAATTCCGGCCCCCATATTGACATACCACCGGGTTGGCATTAGGATGTGGTTCACCGGCAGTGTCGGCAATGTTCCCAGTTACCAGTTATCAGATGCCAACAAGGCGTAGCCGATTTGGCCCCGAGTTCAACGACAATTACATAGGAGATATTACAATGACTGTTGAAAGCACTCGCGCCGTGATGACTCGTTATTTCGATTCCGAGCACTCCGATGTCTCCATGATGGCGGACGATGTCGTCTTCACCATCATGGCTACCGGACAGGAGTACCCCACGCCGGAGGGCGTGATGGGATTGCTCAATTATTTCTACCATATCGCCTTTGACGCGGTGGCTCCCCCAGAAAACACGATTATCTCGGATGGAAAAGCCGTGATCGAGAGCCATTTTGTCGGCAAACATATTGGCGAATTCGCCGGCATTCCGGCCACGAACAAGGATGTCAACGTGCCGATTTGCGTTGTCTATGACCTGGAAAACGATAAGATCACCAAGGGACGGGTTTACTTCGAAATGCCCGTCTTAATGCAGCAGCTTGGTGTCGGCATGGGTTAGACACGATCACAAGCGTCTGTTTCATCAAGAACCGGGGCCCTCTGGGTACTCGGTTCTTTTTATTTTGCTGGGGAAAAGCTGCTTCACGAGTATAATGGGCTAAAATATGTGAAAGGGTGCCGCAGCAGATCACCCAAACACAAGAGGGGAATACATGCGCCGATTATCTTTAACCTTACTTCTGTTGTTCGCCATGTTGTCCAGCGCGCTACCGGCTCTGGCCGACGATGGCGATCCGCTGGCTCGCGCCGTCCTGCTCGACGGCATGATCGGTTGGGCGTTGGTCGGTCTGGCGATTCTGTTGATGCTGCTGTTCATCCTCTTTACGCGTCGCGGGCCAAATTAGTCCGAAGTATCGCTCTAGTTTAAATGACCAGCAGGTGGCCGGCGCGTGTTCGCATGCCGGCCGCCTGCTGGTCATTTGTTTTTTAAATACATGCGGACCATTATGTGGACATGAATTGAAATAAACATTGTGTTGCTAGAGCGGATCACGTCGACGACGCTCACAAAGCATCCTGCACCACATGAGCTCGCTGTCTGGTTCCGCCAACACAGTTCCCATGCCTCACCGCTCCTGATACCCCGCTACCTCTAATAGCCTCCTTTAACCTTTTCTCAGAAATCACCCAAAATTAAACATTGCATGTTACTATTCCCCTCGCTAGAACAAACGGGCGATTCGTACTGCGTGCGGCCCGCCCACGAGTGAGGCGTCAGTCCGTCAAGGCTGGCCTTTGTTGTGGAAATCCTGTTTTGTAACCATTTGAGGAGGTGCCGCAATGGCATTCAAGTTTACGAATAGTAAAGGTAAGGATTATTTTCTCCACTCGCGTACCGTTGAACTGAAGGGCGGCCGCAAGCAACAGTTGTTTTTCTTCGCCAAGGAGCCCGGCCAGGGCTCGCTCGACGCCGTCCCCGAGGGGTACCAGGTTGCCGAGTCGAAGAACGGCCTGCCGGTGCTGAAGAAGAACAAGTAACCTTAGGAATTGAGGCAACCAACCCGGTAATGGGGTAATTGCGAAACGACGAAGGCGGAGCCGCTTGTGGCCCCGCCTTTTTTGTTGCCTGGCGGCCGGGGCGCAAATGAAAAAGCGGGGCCGAATGCGGCCCCGCCCATCCATGGGTCAATCAAGTCGCTCGGCGACCGTTAATGTCCACCCATCCCCGGCTCGGGGAAGTAGATCTCCGGATCCCATTCGCCGGTGACGTTCATGTAGCCGGCCGCGCCCTTCTGCGTGCGATAGAGGGCGTGGTCGACCAGGATGTATTGCCCCGGCACGTCCAGGTGCATCTCGAAGGCCGAGACGGAGCCGGGCGAAACATACCACGCTTCGCCGTTGGCGGTGTAGGTGTCGTCCGAGCCCTTCCAGACGCGATCGAACACCTCGCCGATGATGTGGAAGTTGGAGCCGATGTTGGGCCCGCCGACGCCGAAGTACATGCGAACCGTCTCGCCGACTTCTGCATGCAGCGGGTACATCGTCGTCAACGCGTTGACGTGGCCGTTGAAGGTGAAGTACTCGGGATGCTCGGCCAGCGCCTTTTCGGTGCTGAAGACCTGGTGGCCTTTGCTGCCGAAGGGGCCTTGCGTATACCATTCACCCTGCATCACGTAGAATTCGCGGTCGACGGGGGGCAGGCCGCCCACCGGCTCGACGAGCACCGCGCCGTACATGCCCTGGGCGATGTGGTGCTGGGGCGGCGCGAAGGCGCAATGGTAAACGTAGATGCCGGGGTTGAGCGCCTTGAACGAGAACGTCTTCGTTTCGCCGGGATTGACGTTGGAGACATTGGCCCCACCGCCCGGGCCGTTGACGGCATGGAGATCGATGTTGTGGCCGACGCTGTTCGTCTCGGGGTTAACCAGCGTGATCTCCACCGTGTCTCCTTCCATGACGCGCACCATTGGCCCCGGGACGGTGTTGTCGAACGTCCAGAAGGCGTAGGTGGTGCCGTCGGCCAGCTCGCCCACCACTTCCGTGGCGGTCAGCGTGATCTGCACCGTCGTCGGTTCGGTGCGGGTGATGGGCGGCGGCAGGTTGGTGGGGTCGAGGGCGACGTTGGGCACGTCGGTTTCGCGCGCCGGCTCCATGGTCACGGCCATGCCGACACGCTTGGCGATCGCTTCCGAACGAGCCACCGAAGCCTCAAGCGTGGCCGAGGTAGCCGTCAGGGCCGCTTGCGTCGTTCCGGCGCGATAGAGGCCATAGGCCCCAAGCCCGATGCCGAGCACGGCCAGAACCAAGGCGACGAGGCCGGCCGGGCTGATAGATTGTCGATTCATTCTCACCTCCTCTCATAACGGTCTGGTAGTTCCAGATGTTGACAAGCTGAGCGGGCGTATGGCCCCGGCGGCGTGCCGGCCCGGCAACGGGAACATGCCCGACAGTGAGATGCGTCGCCACATCGAGTGGGACGGGAGTGGAAGTATAGCTTTGTCGGTTGAGCACCGTTGCCTTGATCAAGTGCTTCGCCCTGATCGGCAACTCAGGTGAAGGCATTATAGCATAGACGTTGGGATGGTGAAGTGATGTCGATCAATTGTTCTGTGCGAAACACGATCACAACGATAGAGGCTTTGGGACACGATCCTCTGCCTCTTGACACGTCCTAACCCCCATGCTAGACTGTCGCACACATCCGAATAAGCAATGACGATGAGTCGGATTAGTACCCCGCCAAGCGGGTCGCAGAGAGCCGGTCACAAGCTGCAAGATCGGCGTCAGCGCGGTGGGTGAATGGGCCGAGGAGTCGCCGGGGCGAAAGCAGTGGTTAGTAGCTCCGGCCGGGGTGGCTTCCGTTAGAGAGCCAGGGCTTTGGAAGTAATCAGTATCCAGTGGACAGTAATCAGTCCACAGCATTCATCTGAGCACTGATAACTGAATACTGTTCACTGAACCAGGGCCGACCAGAGTGAGGCTGCAAACGCGGCCTAAGCAGGGTGGCACCACGGGAGATTTTCGCGCTCTCGTCCCTAATCGGGACGAGGGCGTTTTTTATTTCCGGAAGAGAGGAGAGTTGATCATGAGCGAGCGAACCAGGTACTTATTGGACGAAAGCCGACTGCCGAAGGAGTGGTACAATATCAATGCCGATATGCCGGTGGCGCCCGCGCCGGTGCTGCATCCGGGCACGCGGGAGCCGGTGACGCCCGACTTCCTGTCGGTGCTGTTCCCGATGAGCCTCATCCTGCAGGAGATCAGCACGGAGCGCTACATCGAGATACCGGAGCCGGTGCGCGAGGTGTACAAGCTGTGGCGGCCGACGCCGTTCGTCCGCGCCCGGCGGCTGGAGCTGGCGCTCGATACGCCGGCCCACATCTACTTCAAGTACGAGGGAGCCAGCCCGGTGGGCAGCCACAAGCCGAACACGGCCGTGCCGCAGGCGTTCTACAACAAGGAAGCGGGCACGAAGGCTCTGACGACGGAGACCGGCGCAGGTCAGTGGGGGTCGGCGCTGGCGATGGCCTGCAACTTCTTCGGCATCGATCTGGAAGTGTATATGGTCAAGGAGTCGTACCATCAGAAACCGTACCGGCGCATCCTGATCGAGACGTATGGGGCGAAGATCTACCCCAGCCCGTCGCGCAACACGCAGTATGGCCGCGCGCTGCTGGGCGACAATCCCGACGCGCCCGGCTCGCTGGGCATCGCCATCAGCGAGGCGGTTGAGGCGGCGGCCACCAGCGGCGGAGCGAAGAAGTACAGCCTCGGCTCGGTGC
>CAYNOL010000236.1:2541-4855 GCA_964398825.1 uncultured Ardenticatenaceae bacterium | reverse complement strand
CCCGACATGCGCCGCACCACCGGCAGCTCGCGCTCGCGCACATAGTCGAGATTGATCTCGGCCAGCGTGTTCTGATGGCGGCCGACGATGATGGCCGGGGCGTTGCGCCAGAGCATGAATACGTCGCGGTCGAAGTGATCGCCGTTCGAACGGCTCATGACATACTCTTCAGCCGCCAAGTTAAAATAGGGATCGGTTTCGTGTCGGATGATGCACAGCATAGGTCAATTGGCTCCACACAGATCATAGCGCGATCAGGACCCAATGGCACGTAGAAGGTTCCAGACGGCGAGGGGAATGCGATTACCCCATTTAGCGTGCGGCAGTGGCGCGAGGCTATGATATAATGGGCCGCAACCACCGCACCCGCCCTGGGCCGGTGTCAAATGAATACGCGAGAGGCGGCTCAACCCCCTCTCTTGGAATACATTCTCCCATTAGACCAGGAGGCAACCATGCTAGTCCGCGAACTTATGTCCCCCAATCCCTTTGTCATCAACCCCGATACGTCGGTGGGCCAGGCGCTGAACTTCATGCGCGAGCACAACGTCCGCCGCCTGCCGGTGGTCGACTCCCACGGCCGTCTCGTCGGCATCGTCTCTGACAAGGACCTGTTGCAAAACCTGCCCTCACCGGCCACGACGCTGGCCGTGTGGGAGATCCCCGATCTGCTGAACAAGCTCTCGGTTGAGAAGGTGATGACGCGCGACGTGATCACCGTGGCCGAGAAGACGCCGCTGGAAGAAGCCGCGCGCATCATGGCCGACAAGAAAATCGGCGGGCTGCCGGTCATGCAGGGGCCGGACCTGGTGGGCATCATCACCGAGACGGACCTGTTCAAGAGCTTGCTGGAGCTGCTGGGCGGCCGTCGCTCCGGCGTGCGCATCTCCGTCGCCGTCCCGGCCGTCAAGGGGGAGCTGTCGAAGATCACGAAAGCGGTCTCCGACGCCGGCGGCAACATCGTCGGCATCGGGCTGAAGGGCATCCTGGGGTCGTATGGCGACACGGCCGAGGTAATGCTGAAGGTGCAGGACGTGGAGCGCGACGCGCTGCTGGCCGCGCTGAAGCCGGTGGTCATCGAAGTGCGCGACGTGCGCGAGGTATAGCGAAGGACGCGTCCGGGCCACCCGCCAATCCCGCGCCGAATTAACCCTGAACTGACGCCTGAGGGAGAGCGGAACAATGTGGCGACGAGGAGTGACGGGCTTCCTGATCGGTGGGGCGACTGGAGCGTTGTCGGCGGGCTTGACGTTCATGATCCTGGCGACGCTCGACAACACGCGGTTCGACGAGGCGCTGGTCTACAGCGTGTTCGTAGCCTTCATCGGCGGGACGCTGGGCGCCATTGGCGGCGCGCTTATCGGCTTGGGCAATATGCGCTGGACAGGCGGGGCACTGGTGGGGCTGGTCATGTCGCTGCTCGTCGTCGCTGTCTACATCACCAGCTATGCGCCGGAAGGGACGCTGCTCCAACAGTTCAACCGCTCGCGCATTATCATCATTGTCCTGACCTTGCCGCTGGTACTCGCGGGCATCGTCACGGCCGTCGCCGGCCGGGCGCTCGACGTTCGGCGGTAGGAAAGAATCGGCTACGGATTTGGGCGGATGAAACGGATTTTTCCAGCGTTACATTCCAATTTGCTCTCCTGTCCGTTCATCAATCCCTGTCAATCCGTGGCTGCTTCCTGACAATCATCATTGGAGGGCCATGAGTCAACCCCCATGGCCCTTGTCTTATCTGCCACAATCTGGAACGATTGACTCTCTTGCCTGTCCCGCACTCCCACTCCCCGCATCTTTTCAGGGAGAGGGCCTGAAGCATGACGCGGATGAGACAAACCAGTATGAATAATAAACAACTCCACACGCTCGGCCGGGCTATGTTGCTCGGCGTCCTCTTTATTTTCGGCGCGCTCGTCGTGCAGGCACGCCAGGGCAATCAAAACAGCGAGCTCTTGCTGCCGGTGGTGTTCGACGAGACGCGCACCGGCGACCCTGATGTTCCCGTCGCCCGCAATGACACCTACGTGGCCATGGCGGGCGAGACGCTGGTCATCAATGCCGCCGCCGGCGTGCTGGCCAACGACATCGGCCCGACGGGGCAGACGCTGACGGCCGTGCTGGAGAGCGACACCGCCCACGGCACGCTGGCGCTGCGTCCCGACGGCTCGTTTACCTACACGGCCGGTGCGGGCTACGCCGGACAGGACGCGTTCACCTATCGCGCCGTGGCCGGCGACGAGACGTCCACCCCGGCGAGGGTGACGATCACCGTGAAGGCCGACAACCAGCCGCCGGTGGCCGCGCCCGACGC
>CAYNOL010000236.1:0-2441 GCA_964398825.1 uncultured Ardenticatenaceae bacterium | reverse complement strand
CAACCAGCCGCCGGTGGCCGCGCCCGACGCTTACCAGACGGATCAGGACAGCGAACTGACTGTCGACGCGGCCAATGGTGTGCTGGCCAACGACAGCGACCCCGACGGCGACACGCTGCACGCCACCCTGACGACCGATGTGGCTAACGGCGCGCTGACGCTCAACGCCGACGGCTCGTTCGTCTACACTCCCGCGCCCGGTTTCGCCGGCGAAGATTCCTTCACCTATACCGCGAGCGACGGCATCGCCACCAGCGCCCCGGCGACGGTGACGATCACCGTCATTGCCGGGCCCACGGTCAACACCCCGCCCCGCTTTGTCAGCGGCACGCCGGCCTTCACCCACACGGTTATCGGCCGGGGGGTCATGGGCACCCACATCGCGCTGGGGGCCGACCTGGACAACGACGGCGACATGGACATCGTCGCCACCGACTACGGCAACGGCCGCATGTTGTGGTATGAAAACGATGGGCAAGGCAACTTCACCGAGCATCTGCTGGACGATCTGGAAGGGGCATACCCGGCCGCGGTGGGGGACGTAGACCTGGACGGCGATGACGACGTGCTGGCCGCGGGCTATCTGGCCGACACCTTCGTCTGGTATCGCAACGACGGCGGCGGCAATTTCACCCGCATCGACATCGACACCGATTCCGACGGAGCCCACTCCATCATCCCCGTCGACCTGGACGGCGACGGCGACATCGATCTCGTCACATCCAGCCAGGACGCGGGCACCATTGCCTGGTATGAGAACGACGGCGCGAACAACTTCACCCGCCACATCGTCGACGACAACACCCCCGATGCCAAGCGGGCCGAGGTGGGCGACATCGACGGCGACGGCGATCTCGACATCGTCACCGCGGGCTATAAAAACGACGAGATCGCCTGGCTGGAGAACGACGGCAACCAGAACTTCACCAAGCACGTCATCTACAACCAGGCCGACGGCGTCTACTATGCCTACGCGGCCGATCTGAACGGTGACGGCCACATGGACGTCATATCGGCCAGCAAGCTCGACGGCACGATCGCCTGGTATGAGAACGACGGCAACCAGAATTTCACCTATCGGCCGCTGAGCACTACCTCCACTGGCGCGCGCACCGCCATCGCCGTTGACCTGGACGGCGACGGGGATATGGATGTGCTGTCGGCCAGCCTGAACGACCACACCGTGGCCTGGTTTGAGAACGACGGAAAGGGCAACTTCACCAAGCGAATCGTCAGTGACAACGTGCGCGGGGCCTATGGCGTCTACGCAGTCGACATGGACTTCGACGGCGATCTCGACGTACTGAGCGCGGCACGCAACTCCAACCAGGTGGCGCTCCACACCGCCTACCGGGCGCACACAGTCCGCATCAGCAAGGGCAACACGCTGGCCATCGATGCCACGCGGCTGAGGGCAATCGACGACAACGACGGCCCGGCCGAGCTGACCTACACGCTGACGGCCGCGCCCACCAAGGGAGAGCTGCGGCTGTCGGGGGCGGCGCTGGGCGTGGGTGGCACGTTTACGCAGGCCGACGTGGACGCGGGGCGGCTGGTCTATGCCCACACGGCGAACAACACCACGGCCGACCGCTTCGACTTCGAGCTGGCCGACGGCGGCGAGGACGGCGTGCGGCCGGCGACGGGGCAGTTTACGATTGAGTTTCGGGCGGGGCCGTGAAGATAGTGGTCAGTGACCAGTGACCAGCAGGCTTTCAGAAACCGAGTTTCTTCCGGGAAACTCGGTTTCTCGGCTTTTCGGTGATGTCGTCCCCCTGCCGGGAGATGGTATAATGCCTTAACTCCCTACACCTCTGAGGTTTTATTCCCATGACCCGCACCATTCGCGCCCCACGGGGCACCCAACTCCATTGCAAGGGCTGGCTGCAAGAGGCCGCCTATCGCATGATCCAGAACAACCTCGACCCCGAGGTGGCCTACGACCCCGAACACCTGATCGTCTACGGCGGCCGCGGCCGGGCGGCCCGCAACTGGGAAGCGTTCGACGCCATCCTGCGCACTTTGCGCGAGCTGGAGGACGACGAGACGCTGCTCGTCCAGAGCGGCAAGCCGGTGGCCGTCTTCCGCACCCACGCCGACGCGCCGCGCGTGCTCATCGCCAACAGCAACATCGTCCCCCATTGGGCCACACAGGAGAACTTCGACCGCTGGGAGGCCGAGGGGCTGATCATGTACGGCCAGATGACCGCGGGCAGCTGGATCTACATCGGCACGCAGGGCATCCTGCAGGGCACGTTCGAGACGTTCGCCGAGGCGGCCCGGCAGGCCGGCTGGCCGTCGCTGCGCGGTAAGTGGGTGCTGACGGCCGGGCTGGGCGAGATGGGCGGCGCGCAACCGCTGGCCGTGACGATGAACGACGGCGTGGCCCTGGTGGTCGAGGTGGACGAGTGGCGCGCCCGGCGGCGGCTGGAGCACCGCTA
>CAYNOL010000235.1:0-4872 GCA_964398825.1 uncultured Ardenticatenaceae bacterium | reverse complement strand
TGTCAGGCCAGTGGGATGTGGAATGTCAAGCCACTAGGATATGGATTGCCAAGCCGCTTGTGTTGACTATGCGAAATGTTGTAGGCTGATATTTGCAAGGAGCAACGAACAAACGACGACACCCCGCCCAGCCATCCCCTATTTGATGCTACGGCTGCAAACCGCGCCCTATCCCACCGCCTGCAGCACCGCCTGCAAGCTCGCCGGGTCAGGCATGACGGCCGCGACCGACTCCGGCGCGTTGGCCGCCACCAGCCGCGCCAATTGGCCCGCCGCCTGCCGCACCCCCGCGTCGTCGGCCGCCCCGCTCTGCTCCAGCGCCGCCTTCAGCGCCGCCTGCCGGTCGGGCGAGCCGGGGCCGATGTCGAGGATGTCGGCCGGCACCGTGGAGAAGCGCTCGGCCAGATCGCGCCGCAGCGCCAGGTAGGCGTCTTCCTCCGGTCGGGGATCAAAAAACGGGTTGGGCCGAAAGCGAGCGGCCGCCGCCGCAGCCATGGCCAATACAATTGCATCCGCAGCGTTCATCAGCACCTCCATTGCGATTGAGGAACGTGATTTTGGTTTGTTCTATTATACACAATGGTGGGGGAGAGGAGACCAAGAGACTGGGAGATTGGGGATTGGGAGACTGAGAGACTGGGAGCCTCTCAATCGCCCAGTCCCCCACTCTCTTCTTCATCCCGGCCGCCGCGCCGCGCAGGGCAGTCGCGGGCGGCGGCCGGAGCGTGCGAACTTAGATGCCCTTGACGGCGCTGCCGACGGCCAGCAGCGCAAAGGCCAAAGCAACCAGCCAGAAGCCGACGTCAGCGGTGAGGAAGCTAATGGGGCCGGCCAAATAAGCGATCACACCAACAATACCAAGAACAAGAGCGATCACCCAGGTGATCATCTTCGGGGAACTAAGAGTCATGACAGCTTTCCTCCAATTATGAAGTAGAAATCACCAAGTCGCTTCCCTTTGCCCTCCGGCGCGCGCCGGCCGGGAAGTCTTGCCCACCCGGCTACGATAACAATTATGAGCGGATGATGAGCAAGTACTTATATTGTAGAGGATATGAGGGGGTTGTCAAATGGGGGGAATGAATTACGGATTACGGATAAAGAGGAGAGTGGGGACTAGGAGACTAGGAGACTGGGAGACTCGGAGACTAGGAGACTAGGAGACTGGAGGACTGACCTACTGATCCTCTGACCCACTGATACGGTACAGTCCCTTGACCATTATTCTCCCAATCTCCCAGTCTCCCAATCTCCCAATCCCTACTCCCGCTCCCTCTTCATCGCCACCAGCCGCTCGGCCGACAGGTCGAGCAGGCCGGCGTCGCGGACTTCGGCGAGGAAGGCGGCGTCGATGTCGTGGGCGCGCAGGGCGGCCAGCTGATCGGCCGTCAGCCCGTCCAGCCCGGCCTCGCGCAGCGCCTCGACGTAGTCGGCGTCGACGCCGTGGATACGCAGCCGGGTCAGCTCGCGCGGCGACAGGTCGGCCAGCCCGGCGGCCTTCATCTCGGCCGCGTACTCCGGCGTCACCTCGTGGATGCTCATCGCCGTCAGGTCGCGCGACGACAGCCCTTCGAAGCCTACGGCGCGCATCATCTCGACGAAGTCGGCATCAACACCGTGGATGGTCATCGCCACGAGCTCGTCGGCCGTCAGATCGGTCAACCCCGCCTTCCGGAGCATGGCGATCACGTCCGCGTCGACGCCGTGGATCGCCATCGCCACCAGGTCCTTGTTGCTCAGGTGGTCGAAGCCCAGCTCCCGCGCCCGGCGCACGAAGTCGGGGTCGACGCCGTGGATGCCGAAGGCCACCAGGTCATCGGCACTCAATTCGAGCCCAAGCTCGCGCATCTTGAGCACGTACTCCGGCTCGATGCCGTGGATACCCAGGGCGATGACCTCCTCGACCGGGATGTCGCCCAGCGCGGCGCGCATCCGGTTGAGGTAGTCGGCGGTGATGCCGTGGTTGCGCAGCCGGATGACTTCGTCGATGACGTCGGCGCGGCGGCCGCGGCTGGGGCGCGGCAGCCGGGGGACGCGCGGCACCGGCGGCACCGGCGGTATGGGCGGCACGGGCGGGATGGGCCGTGTGGCCGGCTTGGGGGGTGACCACTCAAACGAAGCGCCAGGGGCGGAGTAGGCCCAAGCCGGATCGGCGCCGGCCCTCTTCTCGGCCGCCTTCAGCGCTTCCGTCTCCGTCTCCGCCGGGCTGCTGCCCAGCGCGTTCAGCAACATCTCCGCCTCGGCCACGCTCAACTTGCCGGCCGCCAGCATCTCCAGAATCTGCATCCGTTCCGCGTTCATGGGGGGTATTCTCCTTGGGTGTGTTTTCGGGTTCAACGCTCATGGTAGTCTATTACGAGTGACGAGTTACGAGTTACGAGTGAAGAGCGCGATTCGTTCGTCACTCGTCGCTCGTCACTCGTCGATCGTCGTTTTCAACTCCTCAGACGCTTCTTCGGCCGTGATCTCGCCGCGGCGCAGGCGTTCGAGGGTGGCGCGTCGGGCGGCGGCTATGGCCTCGGCGCGGGCTTGGGCGTTGGGGCGGCCGGGCGGGTCGCCCTCTTCCGGCTCGCCGCCCGGCTCCAGCCCCATCGAGGCGATAACCTCGTTGAGGCGGCCGCGGATCGTCCAGTAGGACACGCCCAGCTCCCGCTCCATGTCCTTCACATTGCCGCGATTGCGCACGAAGACCAGCAGAAACGCCAGGTCCTCGGGCGCGAGGCGACAGAAGGGGCACGGGCTGTACCGGCTGCGCACGACGGTGTCGCAGACGGTGCAGGTCAGCTCGGTGACGGCGAAGTCGCCGCCGCATGTGGGACAGGACTCAAGAATTTTACGCATTGGCTATCATCTCCAAGATTATTGGCATAATAGCTCACTATTTTGCAGTTGTCAACAACATATTTGACAACTGTTCAAAATAGTTTGGTGCGTGGAACAAAATAGAGTGTGAAGGGGAAAATCTTTAGCCACGGATTTTCACGGATGTGACGGATTCAAACGGATTTTTTATCCGTGCTTATCCGTCTCATCCGTGAAAATCCGTGGTTAATAGATTATCGAAGCGTAGCCACGACCGCGCCGCCGAAGATGAGCCCCGTCGCCACCAGCAGCACCCACGACGGCTCGGCCAGCCCCACAGCGATCATCAGCGCCGTCGACAGCAGCGGCGCGGCGTAGGCCAGCGCGCCCAATGTCTGGATGTTGCCGCGTTTGACGCCGTAGTCCCACACGTAGAAGGCGGCCCCCACCGGCCCCAGCCCCAGCCCAACCACCGCCAGCCATTCGACGGCCGACGGCCGCACCGTCTCCTCCAGTGCCAGATGGCAGACGAGCGCCAGCGCGGCCGTGACGGCGCAGAACGCCCCCACGGCGCTGGTGGGCACGGCGCGCGCCCGCCGCGACAGCACCGAATAGCTGGCCCAGATGACCCCCGCGGCCACGGCGAAGGCGTACCCCACACCGTATTGCGGATCGACATAGAGCCCCCGGCCGCCGGTGACGATGAGCGCCGCCCCGGCAAAGCCCAGCAGCGCCCCCAACACCTGGCGGCCGCGCAGCCGCTCTTCGGGCAACAGCCCGGCGAACAGGACGATGAGCACCGGCCAGAGGTAGTTGATCAGCCCGACCTCGACCGGCGGCGCCAGGCGCATGCCCATGAAGTAGGCGAAGTGATAGCCGAAGAGGCCGTAGATGCCCAGAACCCACACCGCCGCCGGCAGCCGGAAGCGGCCGAGCAGCGTCGCCGCAACCGGCCGCCGCGCGCCTCGCCCTTGCCACGCCCACAACCCCACCCCCACGAGAAAGGCCAGTGTGAATGACATCGCCAGCAGCTGGAACGGGGGAATGTCGCCGCTCAACGCCGTCAACGTCGCCAACGTCGACCACATCAACACGGCCGAACTCCCCACCCACGTGCCCCGCTTTCGTTCGTCCATAGATGAAGAGATGAAACCACAGATTACACAGATTACACAGGTTTGGGTGAGATTTATCTGCAGATTTGGCGGATTTCTGAAAAGGGATTGGCGATTGGCGATTGGGGACTGGGGATTGGCGATTGGGTCAATCGCCAATCGCCAATCCCTAATCCCTAATCTCTTCTTCGTAATCTGTGTAATCTGTGGTTCCAACCAATCGTTTCTTGCGGAAATCCCGATCTCTACCCTATAATTGTTGCAATGGCGCAACAGGCGAGGTGTTTATGACGGAGAAGAAATCGCTGGCGGTGATCGAGCATCGGGATGTGGAGTTCTACGGTGATGTGCTCACCGCTATACGGTCCGACGACGGCCAGATCTACGTCGCCGTGAGCCAGATGTGCCAATCGTTGGGCATCGACACCCAGGCCCAGACGCGGCGCATCCAGCGGCAGGAGATTTTGGCCGACGGGCTGAAAGGGGTAGCCAAATTGGCTACCCCCGGCGGCATCCAGAGCGGCTACGTGCTGCGCGTCGACCTGGTGCCGCTGTGGCTGTCGGGCATCCGCACGTCGGCTGTCAGCGAGGACGTGCGGCCGAAGCTGGAGCGGTTCCAGCGCGAGGCGGCGAAGGTGTTGTGGGACGCGTTCCAGGCCGGGCAGCTGACGGCCGACGTCGACTTCGACGCGCTGCTGGCCCAGGACACCCCCGAGGCGCAGGCGTACAAGATGGCCCAGGCCGTGCTGCATCTGGCGCGCAACCAGCTACTCATGCGCGCCCAGCTGGCCGACCACGAGCAGCGGCTGGAGAGCATCGAGGCCCAACTGGGCGACACCGGCCGGAACGTGACGCCCGACCAGGCCAGCCAGATCAGCCAGGCGGTGAAGGCCGTGGCCTTGGCGCTGGGCAAGAAGACCAACCGCAACGAGTTCGGCGCGGTCTACGGCGAGCT
>CAYNOL010000234.1:0-4885 GCA_964398825.1 uncultured Ardenticatenaceae bacterium | reverse complement strand
GAACGAAGAAGCCCATTCACCTCCGCCCCCTTTCATCCCTGCCCCCCATCCCCCCGCGCAGCCCGTCAACACCGGCCACCCGCTGCCCCCATGGGCCAACGCCGTCATCATGATCGAGCACGTCCAGCCAGTGACGCTGGCCGACGGCCGGCCGGGCATTGAGATTCGCGCCGCCGTGCCGCCGTGGCACCACGTCCGCTCGATGGGCGAGGACATGGTCGCCACCGAGCTGGTGCTGCCGGCCAACCACCGGCTACGGCCCATCGACCTGGGGGCGCTGGCCGGGGCGGGCCATGCCACTGTCGCCGTCTACCGCCGGCCGCGCGTGGCCGTCATCCCCACCGGCTCCGAGCTCGTGCCTGCCGGCGCGGCCGAGCCGCAGCCGGGCCACATCATCGAGTACAACTCCCTCGTCCTCGCTGCCCAGGTGGAGAGCTGGGGCGGCGCGGCCACCCGCTGGCCCATCGTCCCCGACCAGTTCGAGGCCATCCGCGACGCCGTCCTGGCCGCCGCCGTCGACCACGACCTCATCCTGCTCAACGCCGGTTCGTCGGCCGGCAGCGAGGATTTCACCGCCCACGTCGTCGCCGCCCTCGGCCGGGTGCTCGTCCATGGCGTCGCCGTCCGCCCCGGACATCCCGTTGTGTTGGGGGTAACGAGCGACGAACGACGAGTGACGACTCCCGTCGTCCGACGAGCTGACGAGCGCTCCGAACTCGTCACTCGTAACTCGTCACTCGTCACTCCCATCATAGGCGTGCCCGGTTATCCCGTCAGCGCCGCGCTGACGGGGGAGATCTTCGTCGAACCGCTGCTGGCGCGTTGGCAGGGGCGGCGGCCGCACGTGCCCGAGACGCTGCGCGGCACGCTGACGCGCAAGGTAGTGTCCCACACCGGTGATGAGGATTTCGTGCGCGTAGTCGTGGGCCGCGTCGGCGAGCAGTACACCGTCACGCCCATCAGCCGGGGGGCGGGGGTCATCACCTCGCTCGTCCGCGCCGACGGCATCGTGCGCGTCCCCCGCTTCAGCGAGGGGGAAGAGGCGGGCGCCGAAGTCACCGTCCACCTCTACCGCGACCGGCGTGACATCGAGCGCACCCTCGTCGCCATCGGCAGCCACGACCTGACCATCGACCTGATGACTCAATATCTGGCCGAGCGCCACGACGGGCTGCGGCTGGCATCGGCCAACGTCGGCAGTCTGGGCGGGCTGGTGGCGCTGCGGCGCGGCGAGGCCCACCTGGCCGGCTCCCACCTGCTCGACCCCGACACGGGGGAGTACAACCTCAGCTACATCGCCCGCTACCTGCCCGGCGAGGCCGTCGCGCTGGTGTCGCTGGCGGGGCGGGAGCAGGGGTGGATGTTGCCGCCGGGCAATCCCAAGGGGCTGGCGGGCTGGGCCGACGCGGCGCGGCCCGACGTAGTCATCGTCAACAGGCAGCGCGGCGCGGGCACGCGGGTGTTATTGGATTACGAACTGGGTAAATTGGGGATTGATACGGCGTTAGTGCGGGGGTACGAGCGCGAGGAGTATACCCATCTGGCGGTAGCTGCGGCTGTGGCCTCGGGCGCGGCCGATGCCGGGCTGGGCATTCGCGCCGCCGCCCGCGCCCTGAAGCTCGACTTCGTTCCGCTGGCCCACGAGGCGTACGAGCTGGTCATCCCCCAGCGCCACTACGAGAGCGAGCTGCTCCGCCCGCTGCTCGACTTGCTCCACGACCCCGCCTTCCGCGCGGCCGTCGCCGCCATGCCCGGCTACGACATCACCCACATGGGCGAGACGCGGATTTTGCAGAGGGGTTAACCACTCAATCTGTCGCCGTAAATCGATAGCCGGGGCCGAAGTCGGTGTAGGAGAGCAGGCCGCCGGCCAGTTGCTTGAGGCGGTAGTCGGTCAGCTCCTCTTCCTGCAGGTTCCACTCCAGCAGCGAAGCGATCTCGTTGTAGCCCAACTGGTACGCCTGAGCGATCGTCGAACGGTAGGTGTCGATCTCGTACTTCTCCACCTTGCGCGCGGCGTCGATGAGGGCGTGGTCCAGACGTGGGCCGTAGGCCAAATCAGCGATGAGCCGCTCGGCGTCGGCCACCAGCCGGCCCATGCGCTTGCATAGCCGCTCGCCCGGCCGCTCGCCCATCTCGACGAGGCACTGCTCAACGCGCCGCAAATGCTGGCGCGTCTGTTCCAGATGCCGCGCCAGCCCAGCGCGCAACTCCGGCGCGTCGGCGGCCACGGCCATCCGGGTCAGCGCCACGATCAACTGACTCTCGGCGCTATAAAGCTCCTTCAACCCATGTACAAACACGGCGTCGACAGTATTGATCCTTACTGTCATCACGTCACCTGTCATCGGGCGGCCGCCCGCGCGGCCGCCCGTCCATGTCCCGTTCAGCTAGGCGATCGCCTTCTCGTTGGCGCCCGCGAAATTCATGCGGCCTTCCGCCAGCTGCGTCAGCAGCTTGTTGGCGTTGCCTTCCTCGTCCAGCGTCGTCTGCAGCAGATCCACCAGCTCCGACTGGCCGATCGCCTGGGCGTGGGCCCGCGCCGTGCCATAGGCGGCGATCTCGTAATGCTCCACGCGCTGGGCGGCGGCGATGAGACCGGCATCCAGAACGGCCGAGTCGGTGACGTTCTTCATCAGGTCTTCGCCTTCCTTGATGAGGCCCTGCATGCCCTTGCACGTGTGCCCCTTCGGCTCCTTGCCGAGCTTCTTGAACGCCTTCTCGATGCGCGAGACGTGGGTCTTGGTCTCCTTCAGATGGTCCTTGAAGGCCGTCTTCAGGGCCGAAGAGCTGGCCGCCTCGGCCATCTTGGGCAGCGCCTCAACCAGCTGCTGCTCGGCGCTCAGTAAATCTTCCAGTTCGTGTGCGAACAAATCATCAAACGTAGCAATTTTCGCCATGGTTAACCTCCGGTCTGATTTCGATATCTCTGCAAGAGGTGCTTTTTCTTTCCTATGGACTTTTGTCTATTAATGAGTCTAAGGAAATCGGCGGCAATCGCTATCTATCCCGGTACGCGATAGGGTATAGTGAGGGATACATTTCCGATCGTAAGGTGGTTCGTCAACTTGCGCCCCTACCCTATGGGCTGCGCGTTTGCGCCACACGAACAACAGACGGCCGGACACTTCCGGCGAGGGGACGGCCCAACCGACGGGCTGCCCGAGGAGAATTTCGGAATGGATCGCACGTTTATTGCAGATCTGCACAACCACACCACCGCGTCTGACGGCGAATACACGCCGACCGAGCTGGTGAATCACGCCGCCACGCTGGGGCTGACGGCCGTGGGCGTCACCGACCACGACACCATCAACGGGCTGGACGAAGCATTGGCCGCCGGCGACGCGGCCGGCATTCGCGTCGTGCCCGGCGTCGAGGTGTCGCTGCGCTTCAAGCGCCCCTACTTCACCGGCACGCTCCACTACCTGCTCTACATTCCGTACGAACTGCTGGCCGACGCCGACTTCCGGCGCGAGGCCGAATCCGTCCTCAGCCAGGGGCGCGGCGGCGGGCTGGTGCGCGCCCGCGTGGCGGCCATCAACGCCGAGTTCGGCCCCAACGGGGCGACGCCGCTGCTGGCTCGCGACCTGACGGCCGAGGAGATCGAGGCGCTGGCCGACAACGTGACGCGCCGCCACTTCGCGCTGGCGCTGTCTACTAACCACGGGTTGAACAAGGAGCAGGTCAACATGCTCATCGGCAACGACAGCCGCGCCTACATCCCGTCGGGCATCGACCCGGCCACGCTGACGCCGCTGCTCCACGCCTACCCGCAGCTGGTGCGCGTCTTCGCCCACCCGGCGGCCGGCTCCTACCCCGGCGAGAGCCTCTACAACGAGGTGCTGCCGCCCATCGAAGTCGTCGAGACGCTGATGCCGGAATTCCTCGACAACGACCTGCTGGGACTGGATGGGCTGGAAGTGGAGTACCCGGGCCACGTGCAGGAGCACCGGGCGCTGATGGCTGTCTGGGCGGAGCGGTATGGCCTCATCCAAACGGGCGGCTCCGATTGCCACGACCGCGTCAACCGGCCGCTGGGCGTCGCCGGCGTCGGCCGCGACGGGTTGGATACGCTTCTGTCACTTCTCGGCGAACGGGCGTTGGCGTAAGGGAAAATGATCTGCAGATTTGGTAGATTGGGCAGATTGCTCGGAAGGGATTAGGTTCTGTTGACATCTGGCGTAACCATATAAGGGTGGCGGCAAAGTGAAGGAAGGCCAGATAGCGCGAGGCCGGCTTCTCGAAGCGCATTAAATGTCAACATAGCCTAATCGCTAATCTCCCACTCTCTCACTCTCTCACTCCCCTCCATAGGAACCCCACCCATTTTGAGATAAAATCCCCCCATGCCACGCGAGCGTACATACCGTACCGAGGCGATCGTCATTCGCCGCAGCGATTTCGGGGAGGCCGACCGCCTGCTGACGCTGTTCAGCGCCGACCACGGCAAGGTGCGCGCCATCGGCAAGGGGGCGCGCAAGCCGCAGAGCCGCAAGACGGGTCACGTGGAGCTGTTCATGCGCTCCCGCTTTTTGGTAGCCGAAGGGCGCGACCTCGACATCGTGACGCAGGCCGAGATGGTGGAGGCGTACGCGGCGCTGCGCGATGACCTGGTGCGGGCTACTTACGCGTCCTACATCGTGGAGCTGCTCGACCGCTTTACCGTGGACGAAGACCCCCACCGCGACATCTACGACCTGCTCGCGGCCGCGCTGGGCTGGTTTGCCACACTGCCGGCCGGGGAGCTGCTGCTGCCGGCGCGCTACTTTGAGCTGCGGCTGCTGTCGCTTACCGGCTTCCAGCCGCGCCTGTTCAACTGCCTGCATTGCGGCGAACCGATCCAGGAGCAGGATCAGTCGTTCAGCGTCGACCTGGGCGGCTT
>CAYNOL010000233.1:0-4932 GCA_964398825.1 uncultured Ardenticatenaceae bacterium | reverse complement strand
CCGGGGATGTAGCGCACCGGCCGGACGCAGGCGTAGAGGTCCAGCACCTGGCGCAGCGTCACGTTCAGGCTGCGGAAGCCGCCGCCGATGGGGGTGGTCAGCGGGCCTTTGATGCCGACGATGTAGTCGCGCATGGCGTCGAACGTCTCTTCGGGCATATAGTTGCCGTCGTACTTCGCGGCCGCCTTCTCGCCGGAGAAGATCTCCATCCAGGCGATCTTGCGCCGCCCGCCGTAAGCTTTCTCGACAGCAGCGTCCCATACCATGATGGAAGCGGGGGTGATGTCGACACCAATGCCGTCACCCTCGATGTAGGCAACGATGGGATTATCCGGCACCTGGAGCCGGCCGTTCGAATAGAGGATCTTTTCGCCGGCAGGCACTTGGATATGTTTGAACGTCATAATTCAGCAGTCTCCTAACGTTTGATTTTGTTGAGCGTGCGGTTTGGGCGCAAAACGCTGGGGGCCGCGCCGAACGGCCGTTGGGTGCGAGCACAAGGCGGGGCCGCCTCGGATGCCCATGACCCCGCGGGAGATTATACGATCGTTTGGCCGGATTGCGTAAGGATATCGAAAATCCCCCTGTTGCTTAAGGGTATGTGAAAATCGCAACCGCCCGGAAACGTCTGCCGTCCGTTGACGTATAGAATGGTGACAGTTGAGTAAGGATTGAATCCACGTTGAGTTGTACGTCCAGTCGCAGGATATCATCGAGAGTGATGCGACAGCTCGCTCTCGTCATCTTCGCGCTATTCATCGTCGGCCTTGCCGCCTGCAATGGGCAGACCGAGGCGGCGTCCGGCCCGACGATCGCGCCGACGGCCGACCGGCCGTCGGTCGACCCCACAACCGATCCCCCGCCCCCCACGAACACGGCCGCGTCCCTGCCGACCGACGCGCCGCCGACTGACGCGCCGTCGCCTGCCGCCGAGCCGTCCCCGACGGCCATGCCCGACCCGACCGACGCGGCCGACCTGTCGATCAACTACACCGACGTGATACTCCACCCCGTGCCCACCATCTACGCCGGGGACAAAGTCACCTTCCAGCTGTTGCCCCACGTGCCCGAGGGCATCCCGGTCAACGAGGTGAATGTGGCCATTCTCGTCGACGGCGTCCAGGTGGCCGGCGGGCCGCTCGACCGGCGCAACTGGAACGGCCAGGCCGAGGGGGTTTACGAGTGGGCGTGGGACACGACGGGGCTGCGGGGCGACTATCGCATCGAGGTGGTGCTCGACCCGTCAGATACGATCCAGCTCGGCGACGAAGATCCGTTCAACAACACCGTCGCCATTACCGCCACCGTCCACATCCCCACCGGCCAGGCGGCCAGCGACCTGACGGCCACGTGGGAGACGCGGGAGATCAACTGCTGCGTGATCCACGTGGTCAGCGACACGGCCGCCGCGCGCGATCTGGACACACTGGCCCCGATGATGGAGCAGGCCGTCCAGCACGCCGCGGGGCGCATGGGTGTGACGCCCAGCCGCAAGCTCCATGTCTACTTCATCGACCGGGTCGTCGGGCAGGGCGGCTTCGCCGGCACCGATGTGGTGGTGTCCTATGTCGACCGGCGGTATGCCGGCGGCGGGCTGTATGAGCTGCTCGTCCACGAGGCGACCCACATCCTCGACCAGCAATTCGCGCCGCAACGCATCTCCTTTCTGGCCGAGGGGCTGGCGGTGTGGGTTGGCGGCGGCCATTATAAAGTCGAAGACCTGACCGAGCGTTCGGCGGCGCTGCTCGACATCGGCCACTATGTACCGCTGCGCCAGCTGATCAACAACTTCTACCCCGTGCAACACGAAATCGGCTATCTGGAAGCGGCCGGCTTCGTCACCCATCTTGTGGATCGCGGCGGCTGGAACACCTTCCGTGACTTCTACAGCGACGTGTCGGCCACCGACGGCGCGACGCTGGCCGACGCCGTCGACTTCAACCTGCAGCGGTATTACGGCGTGACGCTCGACCAGATGGAAGCGGAGTGGTTGGGCAATCTGGAGCGGATGACGCCCTCGCCCCAGGCCGTCGATGACCTGCGGACGACGATCCGCTACTACAACGTGGCCCGGCGCTACCAGGAGCTGTACGATCCGACGGCCCACTACCTGAGCGCCTGGCTGCCCCACCCGACCCAGGTGCGCGAATTCGGCAACCCGGCCGACCTGACCCGACGGCCGGAAGAGGAGATCAATATCACGCTGGAAGTGATGTTGACCGCGGCCGACATGGCGCTGCGGGGCGGCGACTTCGCCCGCGCCAACGTCATCCTCGACAGCGTCAGCAACATCCTCGACAACAACGGCGCGATCATCGACCCCATGGCGACCAGCTATCTGCGCATTGTGCAGGCCGCGGCCGAGTACGGCTACGTGCTGCAGACGGTGGAATTGCAGGGCAACACCGCCTACGCCATGGCCACCCAGGCCCCCGAGATCCACCTGAAGCGGCTGGTCATGGAGCAGCGCGGGGCCAACTGGGTGATCTTGTCGCATTAGCGGCCGCCTGCCGAAACCGAGTTTATTGAAAACCCGGTTTTCAACTGATCGTCTGCCCCACTAACCTACCGTCCATTCGTCACTCGCCAACGCTTTGTGCTACAATTGGCCGAAATCATCTGCCGGAATTAGCGAGAAACTGAGGGATCATACATGATCGAGGTAATGATCGACAGCATCCGCATCAGCCTGGTATCACAACACCGCATCGTGCTTTTGCGAGAAGTGGACAGCGAGCGCCAGCTGCCTATCTGGATCGGCCCCTGCGAGGCCGACGCCATTACGATCGAGCTGCAAGACGTGAAGATAGCCCGCCCCCTGACCCAGGATTTGCTCAAGAACGTCATCACCGAACTGGGCGGCACGGTCTCCCACGTGCTGATCAAGGAGCTGAACGAGAGCGTCTTCCACGCCCGACTGTTCATCAACGTGCAGGGGGAGAGCGAACCGCGCGAGATCGATTGCCGGCCGTCGGACGCCATCGCCCTGGCCGTGCGTACCAAGGTGCCGATCTTCATCGCCGAAGAGGTGATGGACGTGGCCGGCGTGGAGCCGGAGCCGGATTTGCAGGAAGCGGAAGAGGGCGAGGGAGAGGACGGGGCCGATGTGGCCAATCTCGACGCCTTCAGCGACTTCCTCGACACGCTCGATTTCGACGATTTCGACGGCGAAGACGACCGCTCCTAGCATAAGGGAACGTCCGGTCTCAACCTGATTGGAACTGAAACCACAGATTACACAGATGGCACAGATGCGGGTTTCCACTCTGTGTAGTCGGGGTAATCTGTGGTCTTTTTATCTCTGTTTTCGGCCAGACCTCTCAGGTCTGATGAAATGTAATGGATACGATTGAAGAACGCCTGCCGCCGCACAGCATCGAGGCCGAAGAAGCGGTTCTCGGTTCGCTGCTGATCGACCCCGACACGATTGTCGAGGTGTCGACCTTCCTGAGACCCGACGCCTTCTATCGGGCGCAGAACCGCTGGATCTACGAGGCGATGATGGCGCTGAACGAGCGGCGCGTGCCGCTCGACGTCGTGACGCTCATCGAGGAGCTGCGCCGCCGCGAGCACCTGGACGAGATCGGCGGCGAGCCGACGGTCATCAGCCTGCTCAACGCCGTGCCGACCTCGATCAACGTCGAGGCATACGGCCGGATGGTGGACGCCGCCTCGACTCGCCGCAAGCTCATCCAGGCCGCGGGGGCGATCGCCAAGTTGGCCTATAACGAAGCCGAAGATATCGACGTCGTCCTCGACCGCAGCGAGCAAACCCTGTTCAGCATCAGCGAGCAGCGCGCCACCCGCGACCTGAAGCCGGTGCGGGAGATCGCCGGCGACTATCTGGAGCGGATCGAGATGCTGCGCGAGCGGGGAGACGAGTTCATCGGCATCCCCACGGGCTTCACCGACCTCGACCGGATGCTGAGCGGCCTGAACCGCTCCGACCTGATCATCATCGCCGCCCGGCCGGGCATGGGCAAGACGGCCCTGCAGAACGCCGTGGCGCTCAACGCCGCGCGGCGCTACGACAAGCGGGTGGCGATGTTCAACCTGGAGATGTCGGGCGAGCAGCTGCTGCAGCGCATGATCGCCGCCGAAACGCGCATCGACTCGCAGCGATTGCGGCGCGGCGACCTGGCCGACCACGAGTGGGCCATCTTCCTGGAAGCGCTCGGCCGCCTGTCGGAGTCACGCATCTTCATCGACGACACGCCGTCGATCACGCCCATCCAGTTGCGGACGAAGTGCCGCCGGCTCTATGCCGAGCACGGGCTGGACTTGATCATGATCGACTATCTGCAGCTGATGCAGGCCGAGCACACGTCGAACAATCGCGTGCAGGAAGTCAGCGAGATCTCGCGCGAGCTGAAGGGCTTGGCCCGCGAGCTGGACGTGCCCGTCGTGGCCGCCGCCCAGCTGAGCCGTGCCGTGGAGCAGCGACAGAACAAGCGGCCGGTGTTGTCGGATTTGCGCGATAGTGGATCGATCGAACAAGACGCCGACGTCGTCATGTTCATCTACCGCGACGATTACTATAATCCGGAGAACTCGGAGCGGCCGAATATCGCCGAGGTCAACGTGGCCAAGCACCGCAACGGCCCGACAGGGGCGATTGACCTGTTCTGGCACGGCAAGCTGGCGACGTTCCGCAATCTGCACCGACAGGAGATCGAATTGTAGTTACGAGTGACGAATGACGAGTTACGAGTGAAGATATCGGAGCCCGGTTCGTCACTCGTCACTCGCAATAGAGGTTACTATGTCTGGTTCGACTTCCATGCAGGGCTTTCCCGGTTTCCCCGATGGGAAGCAGCGGCTGACACCCATTCCGAACCTGTTCTTCAGCGACCTGCTGCCGGCCATCGACAATCTGCCCGAGCTGAAGGTGACGCTCTACGCCTTCTGGGCGCTGGGCCAGCGCGAGGGGGA
>CAYNOL010000232.1:1290-4935 GCA_964398825.1 uncultured Ardenticatenaceae bacterium | reverse complement strand
GGGGCTGCCGCCCACGGTGCGCGACGCCGTGCTGGCCCGCGCCGGGCGCCTGTCGGCCGCCGCGCGGGGCGTGGCCGACGCCGTGGCCGTCATCGGCCAGCGCGCGGAGTTGGCGCTGCTGCCGGCCGTGCTCGGTGGAGACGGCGACTCGCAGACGGCCGCGGCCGTCGAGGAGTGCCTCAGCAGCGGCATCCTGCTGGCCCACGGCGACTCACTGGGGTTTCGCCACGACATGGCCCGGCAGGCGTTGCTGGAGGCCATCCTGCCCCCGGCGCGGCTGGCGCTCCACCGGCGGGTGCTGGCGGCGCTGGCCGATTCGCCCGAGGCGACGGCCAACCCCGCCCGGCTGGCCCACCACGCCGCGGCCGCCGCCGACCGCGACGCCGTGCTGCGCTACGCCCCGGCCGCCGCCCGCGAAGCGGCCGCCGCCCACGCCCACCGCGCCGCCCACGCCCTCTACGAGCTGACATTGCGTCACGCCGGCGGGCTGCCCCCGGCCGAACTGGCCCCGCTGCTGGAGGCGCTGGCCAAAGAGTGCAACCTCGTCGACCGGCGAGCCGAGGGGGTCGAGATTTGCCTTCGCGCGGCCGAGCTGTGGCGCGAACTGGGGCGGCCGGAGCGGCAGGGCGGCATGCTCGTCGAGCTGGCCAACATGCTCATCGGCGTCGGGCGCAACAGCGAGGCCGAGGCGTACCTGCGGCAAGCCATCACCCTGCTGGAAGGGCTGCCGCCCACGCGCGAACTGGCCACCGCCTACCGGATGCAGGGGAGCGTCGCATTCCTCGACCACCATTACCAGGCGGGGATCGACTTGTGCGAGAAGAGCATCGCCGTCTCGGAGCGGTTCGACGACACCCCGGCCATCCTGTCGGCGCGCAACATCGTCGGCTCGGCGCTGCTGTTCCTCGACTACGAGCGCGGCTGCCGCTATATGGAGCGCAACATGGCCCAGGCCCACGACGGCGGGCACGAGGCGACGGCCGCCCACGCCTACACCAACCTCGGCTCGGCGTCGTGCGAGCTGTTCCACCTGCGACGCGCCGAGCGCTACCTGGCCGAAGGCATCGACTACGCCGCCCAGCGCGACCTCGACCGCTACCGCCTCTACATGACCGCCTGGCTGGCCATGACCCACCTGCGGCTGGGGCGCTGGGACGAGGCAGCGGCGACGGCCGACTCGGTGCTGCGCCGCGCGGGGGTGTCCATCCCCAGCCGCATCACCGCGCTGACGGCGCTGGGGCTGGCCCGGGCGCGGCGCGGCGAGCCGGACGCGGCCGACGGCGAGACGGCCGCGCCGCTGGACGAGGCGCTGGCCCTGACGCGCGAGCTGAGCAGCCTGCACCGCGTGGCGCTGGTGCGGACGGCGCGGGCCGAGGCGGCCTGGCTGGCCGGCGAACCGGCGCGCGCGGCCGAAGAAGCGGCCGCCGCCTATCCCGACGCGGCCGCCCGCCGCCACCCGTGGTTCGGCGGCGAGCTGGCGTTCTGGCTGCGGCGCGGCGGGGCGACGATCAGCCCCAAACCGTGGATGGCCGAGCCGTACCGCGCGGCGCTGGCCGGGGAGTGGCGGGCGGCGGCCGAGGCGTGGGAGCGGCGGCGCTGCCCCTATGAGGCGGCCGTGGCCCTCTCCGACGGCGACGAGGCGGCGCAGAAAGAGGCGTTGCGCCGTTTCGAGGGGCTGGGGGCGCGGCCGGCGGCCGACGAAGCCCGCCGCCGCTTGCGCCAGTCGGGCGCGACCCACATCCCCCGCGGCCCCCGCCGCGCCACCCGCGACAACCCGTACGGCCTGACCAACCGCCAGCTCGACATTCTGGCCCTGCTGGCCGAAGAGCTGACCAACGCCGAAATCGCCGCCCGGCTGCACTTGTCGGTCAAGACCGTCGACCACCACGTGTCGGCCGTGCTGGGCAAGCTCAACGTCCGCTCGCGCGAGGAAGCGGCGGCGTTGGCGAGAGAGGGGATTGGGGATTAAGGGACTCGGAGACTGAGAGACTGACCTACTGACTACTGACCACTGCCCACTGCCCACTGCCCACTGACCACCTCCCAATATAGGCAACCCCCACCCCCAATATAGGCAGCACCCCCCGATGTGGCGCGGGGGGTTTTCATTTACCCTGTCGTTGTGGATGCGGCTCATCCACCTTTCCACCTGGGCAAATCACGCTGAGGAGATTCCACGACGATGAACAAAACGACGACACGCAGAGATTACGGGGGTCGCGGCCGTTGGGTAGCGGCGGCGGTCGCGCTGCTGCTGGTCGCCTGGCTGCTCGTCGGGCCGCCGGCCGGCGCGGCGACGATCACCGTGACGACGACGGCCGACGAGCTGAACAACGACGGCGACTGCTCATTGCGCGAGGCCATCAACTCGGCTAACCGGGATATGGCTTACGACGCCTGCCTGGCCGGCAACGGCACCGACACCATCGTGCTGCCGGCCGGAACCTATGCCTTCGACCCCGCCCTCGGCGCGCCGAACGAGGAGCTCGCCGCCACGGGCGACCTGGACATCACCGAGGCGGTCAACATCAAGGGCGCCGGCCAGACCAAAACCACCATCGATGCCAACGGGCTCGACCGCGTTTTCCACGTCAGGGCCGGGCCGGTGATGATCTCCGGCGTCACCATCACCAACGGCGACCCGCAAGGGCAGTCCGGCGGCGGCATTTATGCCAGCAACGGGGCGCTGACGTTGATCAACAGCCGCGTCACCGGCAACGACACCGGCGTGAGCACGACCCAATACCCCGGCGGCGGCATCAATTTCAACTCCACTAACCAGATCCTGACCATCATCGACAGCCGCATTGACAACAACAGTACCGCAGGCACGGGCGGAGGCATCTATCTCGGTTCGAACAGCGACCTCCTCATGCAAGGGGGCCACGTCGACCGAAACACCGCTATCAGCGCGGCCGGTTTGAGCTTGTTTGGGGACGCCATCATCGAGCAGAGCCTCATCGCCCATAACGAGGCGTTGTCCAACCCCAGCGGCGGCGGCGGAATGTCCATCTTGAAGTCGCTGTACCTGATCAACAGCACCGTCAGCAACAACAGCACCCTCGGCAGCGGCGGCGGCATTACCGTGGGCGGAGGCGGCGACGCTTACCTCTACAACGTCACGATTACCGGCAATCTGGCCAATGCCGACAACGATTTCATCGGCAGCGGTGGCGGCATCCGCATCGCCTACGGCCAGGTGCACCTAAGCCACACCCTCATCGCCGGTAACAAGAACAACGGCACGGGCACCCTGCCTAACCCCGACTGCTCCGGCAACTTCGACAGCCTCGACTACAACCTCATCGGCAACACGACCGGCTGCACCCTCGGCGGGCAGACGGCCCACAACGTGACCAACGTCTCGCCGCTGCTGGGGGCGCTGCGCAGCAACGGCGGCCGAACGGCCACCCACGCCCTGTCCCCCGGCAGTCCGGCCATCGACGCCGGCGATCCGGGCGGGTGCAGGGACCCAAAAGGGAGTTTGCTGACGGTGGACCAGCGCGGCTACATCCGCACGGTGGACGGCGACGGCGACAAGCAGCAGATATGCGACATCGGCGCGTATGAGGCGCTCTCACCCGGCGCGCCACCGGCCACGGCGACACCCGCGCCGACAGCGACGAAGACACAAACGCCGCCGAC
>CAYNOL010000232.1:0-1190 GCA_964398825.1 uncultured Ardenticatenaceae bacterium | reverse complement strand
CACCGGCCACGGCGACACCCGCGCCGACAGCGACGAAGACACAAACGCCGCCGACCGCCACCGCCACGAAGACGCAAACGCCGCCGACGGCCACCGCCACGAAAACACAAACGCCGCCGACGGCCACCGCCACGAAGACACAAACGCCGCCGACCGCCACCGCCACGAAGACACAAACGCCGCCGACGGCGACGGCCACACCCCCCAACGGCCCGACGGCAACGCCGACCAAGCCGGGTCTACCAACCAAAACCGCCACCCCGCCCGCGACGGCCACCCACGGCCCCACCGCGACGGCGACGCTCAAACCGACGAAGACGCCCAGGGTCACCGCCACGCCGACGGCCACGGCGACGGAAGGCCCCTCGCCCACGCCATCGGCCACGGCCACCGACGGCCCGTCCCCCACGCCGACGGCCACCACCGAAGGGCCGCCGCCGATCACCGAGACGCCCGGTCCCTCGCCGACGCCCTTCACGCCGACGAACTGGCTCTACCTGCCGATCGTCGTGCGGGAGTAGCTGTAACGCAGGCTTTCACCTTGCCTCTTCGAGACAAAACAGGCTGACAGCCTGTGCTACACCCCGTACCGCATGCTTTAGCTTGCCTCTTCCAAGAGCAAGCTAAAGTATGCGGTACGTTCACCTGCATTTTCCCGCCACCAGAGGTAACATGGGTGCATGAACGCGACTCCCCTACCCCTGACTCTCTACGGCGCTGACGATTGCGACGACACCGAGCACGTCACCGGCCGCCTCAACGCGCTGGGCATCCCGTTCCGCGCGGTCATGCTCGAAGACGACGCCGACGCCGAGCGCTTCGTCATCTTCATCAACAACGGCTTCCGCTCCACCCCGACGCTCGTCTTCGGCGACGGCAAGCGCAAAATCCTCCTGACCGAGCCGACGGACGAGGAGCTGGTCGACACGCTGCGGGCGGCGGGCTACGACCTGCCCATGCCCGGCGCCAACCCCGTCTCGTAGGCTCGCCGCCCCCATGCAAACGAAAACGGCCGGGCGGGTGCGCAATGCCCCCGCCCGGCCGTTCCCATTCGACCGCGCCGCGATTACGGGCAGGCGGACGTGTAATACAGCGCCCCGCCCCCCTGAATGGTGGCGATGACCATGCACTTGGTGGGGTCGCCGCTGCCCTCGAAGGTCATGTTGCCGGTGATGCCCTCGAAGTTGCTG
>CAYNOL010000231.1:0-4952 GCA_964398825.1 uncultured Ardenticatenaceae bacterium | reverse complement strand
TTTTCAACCCGCCACGTGGCCGGCCCAGACCTGACAGGTGGACGCAGTGAGTGCCTGGTTTGCGAATTAGCATCGTGCGCCCATCTGTCAGGCCTCTCTTTACATCCCAAAGCGCAAATAGTATACCCCAATCCCGAAGGCCACGGCCGCGTTGAGCGAAAACTTGTGGCCGGTCATGGGCAGACTGAGTACGGCGTCGCATTGGGCCAGGATGCCGGGGTCGACGCCGGCCCGCTCGTTGCCCACCACCAGCGCCAGCTTGCCGGATAGTGGCGGGTGGGGAGGGGTGTCGGCGTCGGCCGACTGGAGTCGCTCCAGCGCCCACAGCCGGTAGCCGCGCCGGCGCAGTTCGGCCGCCGCCTCGACGCCGTTGGCGAAGTAGCTCCACGGCACGGTCTCATGCGCGCCGAGGGCGGCCTTGGCCAGCTTGGGGTGGGCGGGGGTGGCGGTGATGCCGGCCAGGTAGAGGTGGGCCAGGCCTGCGCCGTCGGCCGTGCGGAACATCGAGCCGACGTTGTGGATGCTGCGGATGTTGTCGAGCAGGGCGACGAGTTCGGGGCCGGTGGCGGGTGGGGCGGGCGGTGGCCGGTCGCCCAGGGCGGGCGTCGCGGCGAAGTCGCGGCCGCGACAGCGGGGGCAAACGGCCGCCTCCGCTTCCTCGGCCGAGGCCGGAAAGCGGAAGCGGCATGACTCATTCACGCATTCCAGAAAGACAAAGGTCAAACCCGGCTAACCTTCGAGCGCGCTGAGCAGCGCCGGCAGCAGCTGCTTCTTGCGCGAGACGACGCCCGGCATGCGGAACGTGCCGTCGGGCAGCTTGGGGTAGGGCAACCCGCCCAGCCCCGGCACTTCCGACGTCAGCAGCAGACGGCTGGAGCCGCGCACCACATCGGTGACCATCAGGACGGCGAAATCGAGCCCCTTGGAGTCGCGCAGCTTGATCAGCGCCTCTTCCAGCGGCTCGTGGTGGTCGTCCAGCTCCACCAGCGTGGTCACTTCCACCTGGGCCACGCCGAAGTTGAGCCCGCCCGCCTCGTACAGCTTCAGGTCGGCGCTGACGATGTCCTCGGGCTTGCGCGTCGCCAGGCCGGTGCCGGCGGAGATGACCCTCTCGCCGTAGGATTGGATCGTCTCCCCGGCCAGCGGCGAGCCGACGACGAATGCCCAGCGCGCCAGCCGCTCGGCCGCTTCGTGGTCGCGCGGCGTGGTGGTGGGCGAGGTCAGGATGAGCGTGTCGGACATGACCCCGGCCAGCAGCAGCCCGGCCAGCTCCGGCGGCGCGCTGAGGCCGGCGTCGTTGATGCGCTCGGAGATGAGCGTCGAAGTGCTGCCGACCACGTCGACGGTGAAGCGAATGGGAGTGCGGGTCGACGGGTTGCCCAGCCGGTGGTGGTCGACGATCTCGATGATGTCAGCTTCGTCGATGGAGCCGATGGCCTGGCCCGGCTCGTTGTGGTCGACGAGAATGACCTGCAGGCGGGGCGGGTTGAGCGCTTCGCGGTGGCGGCAGACGCCGACGTAGCGCCCCTGCTCGTCCACCACCCAGAACTCGGTGCGCTCCTCGCGCAGGATGCGGTTCAGCACGTCGCGGATGCGCGTGTTGGCCTGGAATTGGGGCACGGTCTGGTCGGCCGCCTCGCGCCCCGGCATGTCCATCAGCTCGCCGATGCGCATCTCTTCCCGGCGCGGGTGGGAGCCGATGGTGCGGCTGAGGAAGTCGAACAGGCTGATGCCGGTCACCAGACCGAACGGCTTGCCTTCGCTGTCGACGATGGGGGCCACGCCGCCGGTGCGGTTGGCGATGGACCACACCTCGCGCAGCGGGTGGTCGGGCGCGGCCGTGTTGAGCCGGTGGGAGATGGCCGAGAAGCGCGGCGAGGCGTCGGTCAGCAGCATGGGTTGGTCGATGCCCAGGAAGTTGAGCACCCATTCCGTCTGCGGGTTCAGATGCCCGGCGCGGGCGGCGATGGCGTTCTGCCCCTGGTCTTGCAGCAGCCAGGCGTAGCCCATGGCCGAGGCGATGGAGTCGGTGTCGGGGTTCACGTGCCCCACGACGTAGATGGCGTTATTTTTGTTACCGTTTAAGCTCAGCATATCTGTACAACTCTTTCCATGGCGGGCCACTGACGGCACGCCATTCCACATCCTACCCCGCCAATCTTACGGCAGGGCTATCTATCGATTCATAAATGCCAAAGGCTTGGGCCCCCGAACATGCAATGATACACGATGCCTGGCGGCTGTGCATCAAGACGAGACTTGGAGACTGAGAGATTGGGTGACTGAGAGATTGGGGGACTGGGGGACTGGGGGATTGCGCGGTCTCCCAGTCTCGTAGTCTCCCAATCTCTTCTTCCTCCCGTGTTACGATTTGTAGTCCCGCCCCGATAGCGCCATAATCCGCCTTATGGCCGCCCGCCGCGCTGATTGGTTGCTCCCCGCGTTGTTGCTGTCCGTCCTCTTGCTGGCGGCCGCTTTGCGCTTCTGGCGGTTGGGGGAGCTGCCGCCGGGCTTCTATCACGACGAGGCGTACTATGGCCTCGACGCCCTCTCGCTGCTGCGCGGCGAGCTGTTCCCCCGCTTCTACGAGGGGTGGGAGCTGTACGCCAACGACGCCCACGCCCAACGGCCGCCCACGCCGCAGCGCTTCCCCGTTTTCTTCGAGGGCAACTACGGCCGGGAGCCGCTCCACGTCTATCTGGCCGCGCTCTCCATTCGCCTCTTCGGGCCCACGCCGTTCGCCGTGCGCGCGGTGACGGCCGCCGCGGGGACGCTGGCCGTGCTGACGACGTGGCTGGCGGCGCGGGCGCTCTTCCCGCCCGACAGGATGCGGCCGTTTCGCGGCGAACTGCTGCCGCTGGCCGCCGCCTTCACGCTGGCGGTCCTCTACCCGGCGCTGCACTTCAGCCGCTTCGGCATCCGCGCCATGACCTTGCTGCCGCCGCTGACGCTGGCCGTTTTCGCCTTCTGGCGCGGCTGGCGCGGGCCGAGCGCCGTCTGGCTGGGCGCGGCTGGCTTCTTCGTCGGTCTCAGTCTCTACACCTTCGCTGCCGCGCGTCTCTTTCCGCTGGTGTTCATTCTGTTTGGGGGGTATCTGCTGCTGACCGATCGGGGCAGTTTGCGCGCGCGGTGGCGGGGATTGGCGCTGGCGACGGTCGTGGCCGTGCTGACGGCCGCGCCGCTGCTGCTCTTCTTCGCCCGCTACCCGTACTTCTTCGCCTTTCGCATGGCCTACGTCGCCAACCGGGGCAAGGGGGTCGTCGAAGGCGCGCCGGCGCTGACGTGGCTGCTCAACGTCGGCCGGGTGCTGGGCGGCCTCGTCTGGCAGGGAGAGACCCATCTGCGCCACAACCTGCCGGGGCGGCCGTATCTCGATCCGGCGCAGGCGGCGCTGGCGCTGCTGGGCCTCATCCGCGCGTCCCGCTTCCGATGGCGACCGGAATACGTTTTCCTGCTGCTGTGGGCCGGGGTTATGCTGTTGCCCAGCATCCTGAGCGGCGACGCGCCCCACTTCGGCCGACTGACCGGCGCGGCCCCGGCGCTGGCGATCCTCGTCGGCGTGGGGCTGACCCGGCTGGCCGAACGGCTGCGCGACGTTGCGCCCGTTCGTTGGCTCGCGGCGGCGGCCGTCGTCACCCTGTGCGCTCTCAGCCTCTTCTTCACCACGCGCGACTACTTCGGCCGGTACGCGACCCACCCCGACCTCGCCCGCGACTTCTATCAGTCCGACTGGACGCTGGGCACGTTCGCCGCGGCGCTGCCGCCGGAGACGACGCTCTACCTCTCGCCGTCGCAAGAGGAGATGGCGACGATCTACTTCGCCCTCGGCGGCCCTGACCGGATTCGCAGCTTCGACGGCGCGGACGGTCTTATCGTGGCCGGCATCCCTGGGCGGCCGGGCGCCTATCTCGTCCGGCCGTCGGCAGAGGCGACGCTGGCCAACTTGCAGGCCTACTTCCCCGAAGGAGCCGCGCGAGCGCCCGGCGACGGCTTCATCCCGTTCCTCGTCCCGGCCGATGCGCCTCGCGTGCGAACCGAGGCGACGGTCGACGCCGACTTCGGCAGCATCATCCGGCTGGTGGGGTACACCGTCGAGCGAGCGGCGAATGGGGTGGACGTGGTGCTGGCCTGGCAATCGGCGGCCGCGACGCCGGTTGACTACACTGCTTTCGTTCACCTCCTCGACTCCGGTGGCCAGGTGGCGGCCCAAACGGACCGCCCGCCGAGCGGTTACCCGACGAGCGACTGGCGGGCGGGGGAGATCGTTGTCGACCGCTTCCACATCGACCTGCCTGATGGCTACTCCGCCGGGAGCTATCGCATCTCAACCGGCTTCTATAATCCGGCCGACGTCGTCCGGTTGGGCGAAGCGGCCGATTTGGGCACAATTGAGCTGCCATAATGGACACAAAGATAGTGGACATCCGCCCGCTTGAAAGGTTCGACCCCGTCCGCTTCCGCGCCATCGCCGCCGGTTACACCACGACGGAGATTTACCGCGTGACCCGCGAGGCGAGCCCGGAGCGCGTGGCTCTGGAGCTGCGGCTGGAGCGCTTGCCTGAGCCACGGGAGTTTCGCTTTCCGTATGACGCAGGGGAGCTGGCCGGTTACGCGGGCATGACGCCGGGGGAGTACTGCCTCGGCGCTTGGGACGGGGCGCTGCTGGTGGGCGTGGCGCTGGCCGAGCCGCAGGCGTGGAATCGCACGCTGTGGGTGTGGGAGTTCCACGTGGCTGAGGGATATCGTGGGCGGGGCATCGGCCGCGGCCTGATGGCCGAGCTGGCCGGGCGGGCGGCGCACACCGGGCTGCGGGCCGTCGTCTGCGAGACACAGAACACCAACGTCCCCGCCATTCGCTTCTACCGGGCGGTCGGCTTCGAAGTCGACGGCATCGACATCTCTTACTATACCAATGAGGACATGGAACCCGCCGGCACGGGGGACCGTGGCAC
>CAYNOL010000230.1:0-4986 GCA_964398825.1 uncultured Ardenticatenaceae bacterium | reverse complement strand
GCCCTCTTCGGCCGACAGCCGGTCGAGAAAGCTCTCGATCAACCGCGTCATCGTGTCCACTTCCAGCAGAAAGGCGTCGTGGCCCCAGCTGCTCTCGATGTCGAGATAGCTGGCGTCGGCCCCCACGGCGTGGAGCGCCCGGACGAGATCCTTGCTATGGTAGGACGGGTAGAGCCAATCACTGGTGAAGCTGACGATGAGGAATTTGACGGCTGACGAACGGGCGAAGGCGGCCGCCAGCGAGCCCGTCGGCTGGCTCAGGTCGAAATAGTCCATCGCCTTGGTCACATAGAGGTAGCTGTTGGCATCGAAGCGGCGGGTGAAGTTGTTGCCGTTGTACTTCAAGTAGCTCTCCACGGCGAACTCGGTCTGGAACTCGTAGCCGTACTGCTCCTGGGCTTGCAGACGGCGGCCGAACTTATGGTGCATTGACTCTTCGCTGAGGTAGGTGATGTGGCCGATCATACGCGCCAGAGCCAGCCCGGCATCGGGCTTGCGGCCGTTGGCGTAGTAATCCCCGCCGTTCCAGGCCGGGTCGGCGTAGATCGCCTGCCGGCCGACTTCGCCCAGGGCGATGAGCATTGGGCTGTGGCGGGCCGTCGTCGCCAGCGGGATGGCCGCGCGCAGCCGGTGGGGGTGGCGGGCGGCCCACTCCAGCACCTGCATGCCGCCCATGGAGCCGCCAGCGGCGCACAGCAGCCGCTCGATGCCCAGATGATCGAGTAGCCGCACCTGGGCGCGCACCATGTCGCCGATGGTGACGACGGGGAAGTTCAGCCCGTACGGTCGCCCGGTGGCCGGGTCGACGGTGCTCGGCCCGCTGGAGCCGTAGCAGCTGCCGAGGACGTTGCTGCAGATGATGAAGTAGCGGTCGGTGTCGAACGCCTTGCCGGGGCCGATGCACTCATCCCACCAGCCGGGGCGGGCGTCGGCGGCCGCGTGGTAGCCCGCGGCGTGGGCGCTGCCGCTCAGCGCGTGGAGGATGAGAATGGCGTTGCTGTGGTCGGCGTTCAGGCGGCCGTAGGTCTCGTAGGCCAGCGTCACCGGCCCCAGCGTCGCGCCGCTCTCCAGCACAAACGGCTCGTCTTCGGCGAAGGTGTAGGTTTGGGGGATGACGATCCCGATGGAGTCACTCATAAAAACGGGAGTGACGAACGACGAGCGACGAGCGACGAGTGAGTGCTCGTCGTTCGTCGCTCGTCACTCGTCGCTAAGCTGATGCTTCCAGCGCCTGATCGAGATCCCACAGGATATCCTCGA
The DNA here is from genome assembly GCA_964398825.1 of uncultured Ardenticatenaceae bacterium. Lineage (GTDB taxonomy): Bacteria > Chloroflexota > Anaerolineae > Promineifilales > Promineifilaceae > Promineifilum. The sequence continues at coordinate 3,726 of CAYNOL010000230.1, read as the reverse complement.
TATCTTCCAGGCCGACGCTGAGGCGCACGAAGTCGGGTGTGACGCCGGCGGCGTGCTGCTCCTCGGCCGTCAGCTGGCTGTGGGTGGTGCTGGCCGGGTGGATGGCCAAGCTGCGCACATCGCCGACATTGGCCAGGTGGCTGAACAGCTTCAGGCTGTTAATGAAGCGCTCGCCCGCCTCGCGGCCGCCGTCGATGCCGAAGCCGAGAATGGCTCCCGCCCCCTTGGGCAGGATCTTTTTGGCCCGCTGGTGGTCGCCGTGGCTCTCCAGGCCGGGGTAGCACACCCAACGGACGCGCGGATGGTTCTCCAGGAACTCGGCCACGCGCTGGGTGTTGGTCACGTGGCGCTCCATCCGCAGGCTTAACGTCTCCACGCCCTGAATGGTCAGCCAGCTGTTGAACGGCGCCTGGCACGCGCCGACGTCGCGCAGCACCTGGACGCGCGCCTTCAGGATGAACGCCGGCGCGCCCAGGTCGGCGTAGACCAGCCCGTGGTACGACGGGTCGGGGGTGGTGAAGTTGTCGAAGCGGCCGCTCGTCCAGTCGAAGTTGCCGCCGTCGACGATGATGCCGCCGATGGTCGAGCCGTGGCCGCCGATGAACTTGGTCGTGGAGTGGACGACGATGTTGGCTCCCCACTCCAGCGGTCGGCAAAGATAGGGCGTAGCGAAGGTGTTGTCGATGATGAGCGGCAGCTTGTTCCGCTGGGCGATGGCCGCCACTTCCTCAAACGGGAAGACGCTGATGTCGGGGTTGCCGAGCGTCTCGCCGTAGATGAGCTTGGTGTTGGGGCGCACGGCCGCCTCGAACGCTTCGGGGTCGGACGGGTCGACGAAGGTGACCTCGATGCCGAGGCGGGGCAGGGTGTAGTTGAACTGGTTGAACGTGCCGCCATAGAGACGGCTGCTGCTGATGATGTGGTCACCCGCCTGGCACAGGGTCAGGATCGCCATCGTCTGGGCGGCGTGGCCGCTGCTGGCCGCCAGCGCTCCCACGCCCCCTTCGAGCGCGGCGACGCGCTGCTCCAGCACGTCGGTCGTGGGGTTCATGATGCGGGTGTAGATGTTGCCGAACTCCTTCAGCGCGAACAGGTTGGCGGCGTGCTCCGTGTTCTGGAACTGGAAGCTGGTCGTCTGGTAAATCGGCACGGCCCGGCTGCCGGTCGTCGGGTCGGGGGTGTGGCCCGCGTGCAGTTGCTGCGTGTTGAATCCGTAGTTGCGTCCGTTGGTACTCATGATGTTCGAAACTCCTTCTGTCGGTTAAATTTTTCTGCACGTGACACTTTCGTTCGTCGGTGTGACCTGACAGGTGGGCGCGCCAACGCATTGGGTAGGTTAGCGCACAAGAGGCGCGCCCACCTGTCAGGTCTGGACTGCCGACGGGATCAAAAAGACCCTCGGCGCAGAGTCCAGAGGGTCCGATTTGGCATGTATTCCGGTGGTATGTCAGCGTGGCGGGATTGCGCAATTCCCTGTCGCTCTCATCTTCCAGAATCGTCTGCCGGAATTGGCACCCTGTCGGTTGAACGAATCCCAGTCGTTCAATCCGGGTTGCCGAGGTTTCTTAGGGCCGGTCCCTCCACCTCTCTGGATAAAAGTGACGTTATGCAGTTGTGGGGGGAACTATAGCCAATGGCGCGGCGGGTGTCAAGATGGCAATATGCACGGGAAGAGTGAACCACGGATTGCACAGATTACACAGATTCCGAAACCGAGTTTTTTCCTGAAAACTCAGTTTCTGGTGTATCGCAGCCTGTAACTCCAAACACCCGCAATCACAAAACCGAGTATCCAGGAAGAAACCCGGTATTGGAAATCTGTGAAATCCGTGCAATCTGTGGTTTCATTCTTCTTCTATGCGTGACGAATTTCTTCTCGATCCTGATGTCGTTTTTCTGAATCACGGCTCATTTGGGGCGACGCCGCGGGTAGTGTTTGAGGTGTATCAGGCGTGGCAGCGGCGGTTGGAGCGGCAGCCGGTGCAGTTCCTCGGCCGCGACATCGGCCGCTATCTGGCCGAGGCGCGCCAGGCTCTGGGCGGCTATCTGAACGCCGCCGCGACCGACGTGGTCTACGTGCCCAACGCCACCCACGGCGTCAACGTTGTGGCTCGTTCGCTGCGGCTGGGTCCGGGGGACGAGGTGCTGGCCACCGACCACGAGTACGGCGCGTGCGAGAACGCCTGGCTATACATGAGCCGCGAGCGAGGCTTTGCCTATGTCCGCCGGCCTATTCCGCTGCCGGCGACGGACGACGAGGTGGTGGAGCAGCTGTGGGCCGGCGTCACCGAGCGGACGCGGGTGATCTTCCTCAGCCACATCACCTCGCCGACGGCCGTGCGCTTCCCCGTCGCCGCCGTCTGCGCCCGCGCCCGGGCTGCCGGCATCCTGACCGTCATCGACGGGGCCCACGCGCCGGGGCAGATCCCGCTCGACATGCAGGCGATCGGCGCCGACTTCTACACCGGCAATTGCCACAAGTGGCTCTGCGCTCCCAAGGGGGCGGGCTTCCTCTACGCCCGGCCGGACATGCAGCGTCTCATCGAGCCGCTCGTCGTCGGCTGGGGGTGGGGCGAGGGGCGGACGCTGACGTTCGGCAGCGACTTCCTCGACTACCTGCAATACACCGGCACAGATGACTACGCCGCCTATCTGTCCGTCCCGGCGGCGATCGAGTTCCAGGCCCGGCACGATTGGCCTTCAGTTCGGGAGCGCTGCCACGCTCTGCTGGCGCAAGCTATCGCCCGCGTTGACGCACTGACCGGTCGGCCGTCGATCTATCCGCCGCCTGGCCGCGCCTTCGCGCAAATGGCCGCCGCGCTGTTGCCGCCCCTGGCCGATCTACTTGCTTTCAAGACGCGACTATACGACGAATTCCGCGTGGAAGTGCCCTGCGTCCAGTGGAATGGCCGCCAATTCATCCGCATCTCCATTCAGGGGTATAATACCGAGGCCGACGTCGACGCCTTGCTGGCGGCGCTGGAAGTAATGCTGCCGGAGGCGACGGCCGGCTCATGAGGCACATGTAACGCGCAATACCAATTCGGGAGAGTGATCATGACCGAGAGCAGAGGCGACGGATTGTTGGGCAGGCTGGGAGACCTGATCGAGAAGGGGCTGCGCGAACTGGGCCAGGAGGTCTACGACGAGCCGGCCGGCGGCGCGCCGCAGCCGGTGACCCGCCGCGTGTCGCTCATCATCCACAACCCCCGCGTGCCCAGCGCCAACAACGAGCGGCTGGACAAGGTGCTGCGCTGGAACGACACCGGCCGCCTCGTCGAGGGGTACATCAACGACTTGCGCGAGTGCAGTGGCGGCTATCTCAACTACGAGATCGTCGAGAACATCACCGTCGACAAATTTCCGCGCAAGGCCGACGGCTTCACCTACACGGCCGATGCTTTCGTGAAAGCATGGAACGCGCGCAAGGGGTTCCACGATCCCGACCTGGTGGACTACGACGCGCTGCTGGCCGAGTTCGACATGATTCGCAAGGTGGACGCCAACGAGGTGGATGAGTTCTGGCTGTTCGCCTTCCCCTACGCGGGGTATTACGAGTCGATCATGGGCGGGCCGGGAGCGTTCTGGTGCAACGCGCCACCGCTGACGCAGACGGCCCACGCCGGCAAGCGCTTCGTCATCATGGGTTTCAACTACCAGCGCGGCGTGGGTGAGATGTTGGAGGCGTTCTGCCACCGCGCCGAGTCGATCAGGAAGCACACCTTC
>CAYNOL010000229.1:0-5005 GCA_964398825.1 uncultured Ardenticatenaceae bacterium | reverse complement strand
TATTTATATTATTATTTATATCGACCTCCTTATTTTCGCAAGGTGCTGGTATTCGGTATGTTACTTCTGTACCAACTACCCATCCTAATACGTCTATTAGACAATCTGTCGTAGTATATAACACTACAGATGGTAAATACTATCAGTATCAGGATTCTCTTTGGAAAGATATGGGAATTGTAAGAGTAGTGGATTCTACTCTTCAGATCCTTAGCGAACAGTATTCACTGGGAGAAAGAATCTTTAATAAAGCAACGGGAGAACAGTTCCTGGTCCAAACCGACTCTTTCTTCTTAGTTGACTCCATTTACGCTATCCCCGTTGGAAGTAACTACGCTGTATGGCAACCCGGATTCAACCATCAGGGAGAATTTGTTTTAGATACTATAGACAGTGGTGATTATAAACTTCAAATTGGTGGAGATGTACTGATAAATAAAAATCCCGTAGTTACTCTCAGTTTAGAAAGCAGTTTAGCTGCTATTTATAGTGCAAGAGCGGGTACTCAATCGGAAATAGCTTTATTAGTTGATTATGATGTAGATTCCTTGGCAGCATGGAGTATCTCAGCCACTATGAGGGATCTTTATATTGGTGGAGGACCGGGAGATATTCTAATAAATAATCAATCCGGCAATGTTCCTTTTCTTATAAAACAAAACCCATCTGATTCGGCATTTACTATTAATGCCCAAGGAGAAGTTCTTATTAACCAGAGGGAATTTGACAACGGTGATTATAAATTACAGGTAAATGGTAATACAACAAATGATGGTCATAATGTCTTTTTAAATACAACAGAACCTGCTAATATAACAGATGGTGCTCAGATTTGGGCAGAAGATGTGGTAGCTGGTCAATCTGAATTTTATGCACAAGGGGAAACAGGTAGTGCAGAACAGATAACGGGTTTAACTAAACGTTTAACTTCGGCACAGAATAGTATCGTTACTACTTATGCGGCGGTTTCTGATTTAACCTTCAATCTTGAAGCGAGTAAGTCATATGCTTTATATATGGGGGTATATGCCACTTCAATACCCGATGGTGGAATAAAAATTACACTTGACGGAACAGCTACAACCACCGTTTTTGTTGCGTCTGAAGAAGGAGATCCTACACCCGATACTTCTTTTGGATCGGATATAATTAGTTTAGCAACAGCTACTACAAGCAGATTTTATGTTATACGAGGATTTATCACTGTTAACGCCGCTGGCACTTTTGGAATTCAATTTGCCCAAGTAGACGCAGATGGGGGAACAACAACTATTTCACCAGGAAGTTTTATTAAATTATTCCCTACTACAAATTAAATGGGTTTTATAATTACCTTTTTAGTAATAGCAATAAAAGCATATTGGGATAATAAAAATTGGGGAAAGGTAGATCACACAAAAGGAATAGTTCTGGTTTCTCTGATTCTAATCCCACTTTCTATTATAGTTAAATCTCCATATCCTATCTTTCTTTTTGGTATGTTATGGAATCCAGTTATAAATACGGTAAGACGATTACCACTTTTTTACATCGGAAACACGGCAACGACTGATATTCTATTGAGGCTTTTATTTGGGAAACAAGCCGGGAAATTATTTGCATTTATGCTTTTTACACTTTTTATATATTCTATTTATGAAAGATTTATATGAATTATTTATTGGTACTAAACACATGATAGGTGTAGGTGCCGTTATTATTTCTTTTTTATTAATAGCGTTAGGACAAGCTATGCATGAGGATGGAAATAAATTTGGAAGAATAATACAATATGTAGTTGGAGTATTGTATTTATTATTTATTGGTTATTTAGTATATACTGTAGTTTAAAATGAAATATTTTATTTTTATTGTTTTATTTTTTGTTTCCTGTTCAATATTAAAGAAACCTCAAGAGGTTAATTCTTTAATTGCCCCCGACAATACTATGATTGTCATAGAGGAAGGTCAAACCTTATATGTGCCTGTGGGTGATGTTTTGGATTCTAATGATGTTACTAGATTTTCCGATACATTAACCATTTTAGCTACTAAATCAGAAATAGGAGCTGGAGGTTTAGATGGATTTCAGAATTCAAATGATAGTACAGTATTATCCACATCTAGTATGGATTATACAATCAGACGAGATATAGTAACTTTTGATATTCCAGACTCCATTCAAGGAACTTTTCCAGTAGGTACTCTTATAAGAACCAGAGGTTTCTACTCTCCGGGAGACGGTGCCGGTGCTCTTTATCAGGTTCAAGCGGATTCTGTTGCTGGTTATGTAAATGATACAGCAGCCGTAGTTCCTCTTACATCTGGATATGCTATACTGCAACCTCAGAACGGTCAATATGATGTAACCTGGTTTGGAGCTGTGGGAGATGGGGTAACAAATAACGGTAATATTTTATATAAGGCATCACAGTTTGGCAGACCGAATAAATTACTTTTCCCGGCAGGTGTTTACTTATATGATTCATCTGTTGTAATTGGAAGTTATGGTATTAATATGTCTGGTGTGGGTGGCGGTAATTTCACTACAACAGCGGCTACTGTTTTGCAATACATCGGTACTGGATCGGCTATTGACTTTGAAGATAATATACTCGCAGGCACATTTAGAACTAACAGACTATTAATTCAAGATCTTGCTATTGTTGGCACCGATTCAGCCCTTTATGGCATTAATATAGACAGGATCAATCATACTGGAAGTATTACAACAGCAGCAATCAGGAATATCTCAGTGAAAGGATTTACCGGGGCAGACTCTTATGGTATATATATCAGCAGGGCATATAATCTACACATCACAGGGTGTCACATAACTGATAACACAAGTGGGATTTTTCTGGGTGGTGAAGCTATTGGATGTAATCTGTCGAATCTTTGGATAAGAAATTCGTCAAAGTATGGCATTCACAACACCTATGGGGGCAATAGCCTGGTTGATAATTGTATCATTACTGTCGGGGACTTCACCGCAGAAAGCACACAGAGAGGCATATATAGTCCGGTGGGCGACCTAGTTGTTAATAATGTACTTCTGGAAGGTAATTACATACACATTGAAGCGGGTGCTACCGCATCGATGTCGATATCGGGTTGTAAATTCAATGGCTTTGAGGGGACTCATTCTTGTGTTTTTGCGGATGGTGCAAAGGTTAGGCTATTTGGCAACATACTAGGAGGAAATAATCCTATGGACGTAGGACTCGGGACGGAGTGGATAGGAGATATAGGAGGTTATCATCAAATACCAGTTATTACTTCTGATAATCCAGCAGGGTTTGCAACTATCACATATACAGACGGATCAGCCGGATCATTTAACATAACTGGTTATGCTACTACTGCTATACCAGACGGACCATTTACAATTGTATTTCAAGATGACAGTGTTGGTATTTTGCATGTCCCTTCTGGTGGGGATAGGATTATTTTAAAAGATGGACTACCATTTCATGGATACGCAGGAGATCAAATTACATTGCAAAAAAGAACGAACATAGGAGGAACAACAACAATTGTAGAATTAGGAAGGGTTAGAGCATCAGATAATCATCATCAGAGTAGAGTAGCAGATTATAATATTAAATTAGGTGAGAGTGGATTAACTTTCAATAACTATAATGCTGCTGATACTGTTGAATTTAATTTACCAGGAATCTCTTCTTTTTATCAAAAACCTGAATTTACTTTCATAAATACTCAGGGACCAGTTGTTAAGATATATACGTCTTCAAGTGGGCGGAGAATAAGAGGTTCAAGTACCAATAATACAGCAATATATTTACCAGATGTTGGATCATCTGTAACACTCAAATTGGATTCTATGAGATGGGATATTGTAGCTTCTCATGGACTAATTATATATGAAGCACCAGATGCTACTCATACAGGAGGAACTATTGCTGGTATGTCTATAGATAGATTGAGAGATTCAATAGGAGTAACCTCTACTACATATACGGCTGGTAGAATACCTTACACAGATCCGAGTGGTAATTTAGCAGTAGACAATAGATTACAAACTACAGTCTCTACCTCCTCTAATTCAACAGTAATTAATATTAATGATAACGCTAATACTCAGATGTATACTGGAATTGGTTATCATAATTCAACAGGAACGTCTACATTGTCTAGATATCCTACAGTGTCAGGCCATCTTGATGAAATAAGAACTAGCAGGGGAGCTTTATCATTAGAAGGGTTTCGCTATGCAGGAACATATGGTTCAAAATCAAATATGACTGATTCCGTTAGTGTGCTAGTAGGTATAACAGGAACGGCATGGAGGGGTAATGCTGCTCGTAGTGCTGCGGGAATTACATTTCAGGGAGGTAGAGTTATGACAGGTAGTGGTTATTCAGGGGTTATTGGCTTTGCTACTTCTAACGGCACTACTTATGCCAGACGTGCTACAATCCAACGAAACGGGGACTTCTACCTGGGAGATGGGCTACCTACCAACGACTTGGCTAGTCCTTCATCTAAACTATTACTTAGAGGGAACGGAACAACCACAGGAAATCTATTCTTAGCAGAAGACTCTAATGGCGATGATAAATTTATCCTTCAGGATAATGGAACTATAACACTACCTGTATCTCCAACTCTAAACAATACCGCCGACTCAGTTATAGTGAGGAATAATGTCACTGGGAGTTTGGAAGTTCGGAGTGCTACAAGTATCAGTGGTGGTTTTCAAGCGTATACGGCTCAAAGTTCAACCTATAACGTTACGGCTTCGGATAATATTATAGAATGTACAGCAAACAGCTTTACACTTAATTTTCCCTCTGCTGTGGGTCTTACTGGAAAAGAATGGACAGTAAAAAATACAGGTGTCGGGATAATAACTATAGAACCAGATGGAGCTGAAACTATTGATGGACAACCAAACACCATTCTAACTACTCAAAAAAGTATAACAATATTTAGTAATGGGGTTAATTTGTTAATTAAATGATAAGGTTATTATTTTTTATATTATTAATTTCTTGTGGTGTTC
>CAYNOL010000228.1:0-5018 GCA_964398825.1 uncultured Ardenticatenaceae bacterium | reverse complement strand
TAGGGATTGGAGATTAAGAAGTCAAGGAGACTGCGAGACTGAGGGACTGTGCGCTCTCCCAGTCTCCCAGTCTCTAATCCCTAATCCCAATCTCACTCCACCACCACCGTCGTCGTCCCCGGCTCCGGCAAGCTGACCCCCGCGTCGCGCAGGGCGGCGATGACGGCCGTGTTGACCCGCGAACGCGTGGCCAGGAAGTCGGCCCGGCGGGAGTCGGTCCAGTAGCGCAACTCCAGCACCACGGCCGTCGAGCCCAGATCGCGCACCAGGATCGACGGCGGCGGCTCCTCCAGCACCCCCTGCATGCTGTTCGTGGCAGCCAGCGCCACGGCCGTCGCCGTGCCCAGGTCGGCGTCATAGCGCAAATTGATGTTGATGCTGTCGCGGCGAATGGGCGAGGCGGTGTTGTTCGTCACGCGCGAGGTGAACAGCTCGCCGTTGGGCACCAGCACGACGCGGCCGTCGTAGGTGTGGATGCGCGTGGCCCGCAGATCGATACGCTCCACGACCCCCTCGGTGGGGCCGACGATGATCTGGTCGCCGATCTCGAACGGCCGCATGATGAGCAGCAGCAGCCCGCTGACGAAGTTGGACAGCACGTCCTTCATGGCGAAGCCGATGGCCACGCTGCTGAGGCCGATGGCCGTCGCCAGCGCCTGCGGGTCGAAGCCCATGGCGTTGACGGCCACGATGATGCCCAGGATCCAGATGCCGTAGTAGATGAGCTGCATGGCCAGATTGCGAGAGGTGGGGTTGTAGTCGACGCGGCCGAACAGCAGCTGCAGCAGCCCGCGGACGAGCGCGGCCAACGCCCCGAAGAGCACCAGGATGAGCACGGCCGCCAGCGCGCTGGGCAAGATCTGCCGCACCGATTCGAGCAGCCGGGCGAAGGCGCTGTCGATGAGCACCACGGCCGACCAGCGGCCGGTCTGTCGCCGCTCGCGGGCGTCGACGAGGGCGCTGTCGATGGTGGTGGCCCATTGGCGGGCCAGCTCGTCGAGGGTGGCCAGGTTGTCCTCGGCGTCGAGCTCGGTGACGGTGACGATGGGCGCCCCGCCGATGGTGATGATGCGGTCGCCGGTGGTGCTGCGCTCGACGACGGCGCGGGGGATGGTGGTCTCGTTCTCCAGCAGCGTCTCCAGCCGGGTCTCGACGCGGGCGGCGCGGTCTTCGGCCGTCAGATCTTCGATGGGGCCGACGCGGAAGAGGGTGCGGCCGTCGAGCCGGACGGGGGCGCGCTCGTCCTGCGCCAGCGCCGGCGCGGCCAACAGCAGCAGAGCGAACAAAATGAGCAATAGTCGCGTTTTCACGTGCTTAGGATAGCACGAAATGGGAGCGACGGGGGTGGGGGTTAAGAATGGTCTACGGATTGGGACGGATGGGACGGCTCAGAAAAACCCGCCTCTCATCCGTCCCAATCCGTGGCCATCTCTTCCTCTTCCCCCATTATTGCGCTACTCTCCCCCGCGTGGACGCTTCGGCCGCTGATTACGTCGTGTTGGGGCTGGTGGTGGCGGCCCGGTTGCTGGTGCCTTTGCTCATCCCGTGGTACCCGCTGCCCGGCATCGTGGCCGCGCTGCTGCTCGACGCCGTCGACCAGACCCTCTTCCAGGCGTTCACTCGCCTGCCGCTCGACGGCTACCAGAGCTATGACAAGGCGCTCGACATCTACTACCTCTCCATCGCCTACATCTCCACGCTGCGCAACTGGACCAACCACTTCGCCTTCTCGGCCGCGCGCTTCCTGTTCTACTTCCGGCTGGCCGGCGTGGCGCTGTTCGAGCTGCTCGATTGGCGGCCGCTGCTGTTCGTCTTCCCCAACACGTTCGAGTACTTCTTCATCTGGTACGAGACCGTCGTGCTGTGGCGCGACCCCCGCCGGCTGCGGCGGGCCACGATAGCCGGGGCCGCGGCCGCCATCTGGATCCTCATCAAGCTGCCGCAGGAGTTCTGGCTCCACATCGCCCGGCTCGACCTGACCGACGTGCTGAAGACCGCCCTCTTCCGCGCCCCGCCGGAGACGACGTGGGGCCACCTGTTCGCCGCGCTGCCGGGGGTGTTCGTCGGCGCGGTGGTGGGGGCGGTGGGGTTGTTGGGGCTGTTGGCGTGGCTGGCGGGGCGACGGCTGCCGCCGCGCGAGCGGCCGCTGTCGCCCATGGCGCCGGGGGTGGCGCTGGGGCGCGAGCGGCTGCGGGCGGCGCGGGCCATCTGGTCGGAGCGCATCGTCGACGCCGACTTGCTGGAGAAGGTAGCGCTGGTGACGCTGCTGGTGATCATCTTCGCCCAGGTGCTGCCCAACACGCGGGCCACGACGCTGCAGATGGCCGCGGGGGCGGTCGTGGTCATCGTCATCAACACCGCCGTCAGCCATTGGCTGGCCCGGCGCGGCGTCGGCTGGCGCAACGCATTGGGGCAGTGGATCGTCGTCGTCGCCGCCAACTTCACCATCGTCGCCGCCTTCCAGGTGCTGCCCGGCGCCCAGGACCTCGACGACGCGGCCGTGACGTTCTTCATCCTGCTGTTCAGCGTCATCATGACGCTGTTCGACCGGTTTTCCGAGGTGCATGTGGCGCGGTTTCACAGACCCCCCCGAAACCGGGTGTTATCCTGAAAGCTCGGTTTTGTGGGGCATGCGCTGACTTAATTATGCCTAGCTCATAATTTATTCGCCCAACCTTAAATAATCCAAGCCGCTGTCCAGCCTGTTATCTCTACATAACCAAAAAACAACTGAAATCTGACCCACTGACCCACCGACCCACTGGAACCCACCCCCCGGATGCGCTAAACTAAAGGCATGAGAATCGCAATCGGATCAGACGAACGCACCCACGTGACCGACGCCGTCATGGAAGAGCTGCGGCGGCGGGGGCACGAGCTGTTGCCGGTCGGGCCGCTGGCGGGGGAGCAGGCGTATTGGCCGGCCGTGGCCCGCGCGGTGGCCGAGCGCGTCGCCACCGGCGCGGCCGACGAAGGCATCCTCTTCTGCTGGACGGGCACCGGCGTCAGCATCGCCGCCAACAAGGTGCCCGGCATTCGCGCTGCCCTGTGCGACGACGCCGAGACCGCCCGCGGGGCCCGCCTGTGGAACGACGCCAATCTCCTCTGCCTCTCCCTGCGCCGCACCAGCGAAGTCATCGCCAAGGAGATAGTGGAATCGTGGTTCGATACTTCGTTCGTGCCGAATGAGACGGATGACGCTTGTCTGGCGCAGTTAAATGAGTTGGAGCGGGTGTATCGAGGGGAGTAGCAGGTTGGGAGACTTTGAGACTGCGAGACTTTGAGACTGGGGGACTGGAGATTGGGGATTGGCTACTGGTTACTGAACACTGACCCACTGAACATTGACCACCAATCTCCAATCCCCAATCCCCTAATCCCCTAATCCCCCAATCCCCTCCCCATGACCCCCTTCACCGTCCCCACCTACTTCGAATACATCGCCATCCTGCTATGGTGCGTCTCGGGGGCCATTGTCGGCTGGCGCAAGGGGTATGACGAGGTGGGGGTGTTTGTGCTGGCGTTTGTGTCGGCGTTCGGCGGCGGGTTGCTGCGCGACGGGTTGTTTCTGCAGCGGCTGCCGGTGGTGCTGACCGACTCCAACTACTACTGGCTGATGATCGCCGCCGTCGCGGGGGTCACCATCGTCGGCCGCCGCATGCAGCGCGACTATTACCTGCCCAAGATCGTCTCCATCATCGACGCCCTCGGCGTGCCCATGTTCGCCATCATCGGCGTCGAGCTGGCCGCGGCGCGCGGGCTGGGCACACCGGCCGTCGTCCTCATTGGCACCACCTCGGGCGTCGGCGGCGGCCTGCTGCGCGACCTGATGGCCGGCGACACGCCCGAGCTGCTGCGCCCCGGCCAGTACAACACCCTGCTCGTCGTCATCGCCACGGCCGTCCACGCCCTGCTGGTCCAGCGGACGACTCTCGACCACTTCACCATCGCCTGGGGCGTCATCTTCACCTTCTTCGTCACCCGCCTGCTCATCATCCGCTTCAACTGGCGCACGCGGCCGGTGAACGAGTTCGAGATTCGCCACGTGCTTGAGGGGCTGACCGGATGGATCCCCAAGTGGAACAAGGAGAAAGGGAGCAGGGGAGAAGGGCAGCAGGGGGGATAAGAGATGGCTGCGGGTTTTGACGGATGAAACGAATTTCAGACGGATCAGAAAAATCCGTTTCATCCGTTAAAATCCGTAGACCATTCTTAAGAGTGAAACAGATATGTACATTCCCGGCTTAAATCGCTTCGATGACCTCTCCGCCATGGGCGACTTCATGCGGGCCAACAGCTTCGCCGTCGTCGTTTCCGACCACGACGGACGCCTGACGGCCACCCACATGCCGCTGACGCTGCTGCAAGACGGCGACGACATCCGGCTGCACGGCCATTTCGCCAGAGCCAACCCGCAGTGGCGAACGCTGGCCGCGCAAGAGGTGCTGGTCATCTTCTCCGGCCCCCACGCCTACATCTCGCCCAGCCATTACGACAAGTACGAGAGCGTGCCCACCTGGAACTACGTCGTCGTCCACGCCTATGGGCAGATGGACATCATCACCCACGAAGAGCAGCCCGAGCGGCTGGAAACGCTGCTGGTGGAGCTGATCCTGGCCAACGAACCCGGCTATCTGGCCCAATGGGAGAGCCTCGACAACCGCTTCCGCGACGGCATGAAGCAGGGTATCGTCGGCTTCGAGATCCCCGTGACGCGCATCGAAGGCAAGGCCAAGCTGAGCCAGAACAAGAACCACATGGAGCAAGCCCGCATCGCCGCCACGCTGTTGGCCGCCGAACGGTCGGAAGTGGTTGAGGTGGGGTATTTGATGAGGGAGAATCTGGGAGGCGGGTGAAATACGAGGTACGAAATACGAACGCTCTCTTTCGTATTTCGTACCTCGTATCTCGTATCTCATCTCAACGCCGCGGGCACATACACCCGTGGGGTGGCGACCGGGGGCGTCGTCGTGGCCGTGGTCGTGGCGGTGGTCGTGGCCGTGGTCGTGGCGGTGGCC
>CAYNOL010000227.1:0-5026 GCA_964398825.1 uncultured Ardenticatenaceae bacterium | reverse complement strand
TCATCGACAACGTCAAAATATTGGCTAAGTACCCTGTGAAGGAGGAAGATCGATGATACAAGTGCCAACACAATACGACGACTTCGACCCGACGAACGGAGACACGTTGGGGGCCCTGGTGTGTCATGTGCTCAACGAGATGGCTCTCGTTGGGGAGCACGTCACTCAACCAGGCGTGCATTACCGGGTCTACGTGCACAAACCAACCAAGACGGAAGTGGTCATCCGCAGACCAGACGGCGAACAGTGGGACCTGGTCAACTGGTATCATCCCGACCTCGGGAAATCCGCTACGACGCCCGCAGAGGAAGTGCCGGACATGCTGACGGCGTGGGAACGTGAGGAGACAAGCGTTGTGTGGTTCCTGACGGACAGCGAAACTGGAGAATACGTCGGGCGTGTCCGCTATCTCACGGCCTTTCAGCTTTACGCTGAATGGATGTGGGAAGATGGTCTGGAGTCGCTAAATCCAACCCCTCCAGACCTGATGGATTATTACGAGGAGCGCGGACTCAAGATGACCCAGAGCCCGGGCCAAATACAACTCGCTAACGAATGGCCTTCGGCAACGCCCTCGTTTCCTGTCTTCAACGAGAAAGACAGATGTGTCGGACATGCGCGCTATCTCTCATACTATAGCGTGTGGACGGTTCGTTGGAGATCTGGAGAATTCGAAGCATTCCCGTACGCAACCCACAGTGAGCTACGAGAGCACTTGAAGAGATTCAGAGGGTTCCATTTGTCGCCGAGAAGTAAAGTGAGAGGAGCAGAAAGTTAAATGCCTATCATCGAAGACAAGCAATTCATCGAGGGATACAGCGAGGCTCTTGATTACCTGGAGGAGAAGGTGGCGGTGTTTTGTACGCGCAACGCCGCCACCCTTACTGTAGGCGACCTGAAACTCGCCAACCACATTCAGCGCCTCATCGCTGAGCGCAGACAGGACGTGATCGTGGAACGTGAACTAGCGAACTGCGTTCCAAAGACATTGCCTGCCGAAGCTCTCGAACCAGTGCGCGAAGGACGGGCATCCGGACATGTAATCTCGAAGCCTGCCATCGAAACCAAGAAACAAATCGGCCCGGTATTGCCTGACGGCGACATCGGATTCTAACCCCAACGACTGCAATCGACTACAAGTAAAAGGAACGAAAGAGAGGAATCTACAATGGCTCACAAATTCGAAACTGGCGTCTTCGGACGCAACATCCCCGCGTGGCATAGACTCGGTACCGTGGTGGAGGGGACCTTGTCCACTGCCGAAGCAATCAAGTTGGCGCAGCTCGACTGGACCGTAGTCAAACAACCGCTCTACCTGCCAAACGGCGAACTGGTGGACTCGCACATGGCGACCGTCCGCGAGAGCGACGGCAAGGTGCTGGGCGTGGTCTCGAAGGGATACGGCGTCGTCCAGAACATCGACTCCTTCACCACGCTTGACAAGCTGGTAGGCGAGGGAAACCTCAAAATCGATACCGCCATCTCGCTCGACGGCGGTCGCCGCATCTGCATCGTGGCCCTGTGGCCGGACGAATATGAAATCGCAGGCGACAAGTTCTACGACTACATCTTCGCCCGGAACACGCATGATGGCACGGGATCGTTCCTCATCCAGCCCGCCAAGACGCGTGTAGTGTGCGCCAACACCGAAGCCGTGGCTCTGGGGGAACGGGTGAAACGTATGTGCTTCCGTCATACCTCCAACGTCAAAAGTCACATCCGAGACGCGACGCGGATCATGGAGACACTCGAGATGCGCCGGAAGCGTACCATCGAAGAGGCAGAAAAGCTACTGGCCGTCAAGTGCGGACAGAACCGCTTCGAGGACATGCTCAACCACATCCTGCCGTTCCCAGAAGGTGAAGAGTCAGGTTCCCGCAAGTGGAACAACGTCCAGGAGCGTCGTTCGCTCTTGCACAGGGCCATCCGTGTGGAGGACCTGGAGAACTTCCGTAACACCGGCTGGGGCTTCCTCCAGGCAGTAGTGGATTACAGCTCGAACGCCGAGCCTCTCCGCCGTACCCGTAACTGGGAAGAGAAACGGTTGATGAAGGTGGTCGACGGAGACCCCATCGTCGTTGAGGCCAAGAAGTATCTGCTGGCCCTCGCCAACTAGATTACTGCACAGTGTGGGAGGCTTTCTCCTTTTCGCCCTCCCTCACTACAGGGAGCCGTCCTGCCTAATGGAGACGGCAGACGCTCGGGAGCAGTGGTGGGGCCCGAGCGTGCATCTTTTCCAAGGAGTACAATCGATGACAGCTTATGAAGTCCGCTTCAGTAAAGAGCTGAGGCCGTGAGCTACGATTTCAAAAACGCCAGGTTCATCCATTTGGGAGAGCGTCTGGTGGAGATTCCACGCAGGATGAATCCTGAGACCGGCATGATTGTGCCGGTCTATCTGTCAGTGAGCAGATCCTTCCAAGAGGAACTACTCATCGAACGTGTAGACGATCACTACACACACGCTGCAAACCATGAATATTGGAGGTCGATTACATGGGAAGGTTGAAACTGCCTAATACAATCGAAGTCACTCTCAAGAAGAGTCACTTCCGAAATGGGCTGAGCAACAATTGTCAGGAGTGTGTCATAGCTCTTGCAATTACGGACAAGCTGCAGAGACTGTTGAATGAAGACTTCGAAAGGCTTGTAGAAGTTGGGTGTCGTGATGTCGATGTCTACAATCCCGATGCAGATGCAGATGGCTGGTCTGCTGTAAACAACTGGTGGTACGGTAGATACTTGCCTGCGGACCCCGATCTGCACGTAAGCATCGTCGCAAAGTTCGATAACATGGGTGCCATAGCCGCCGAGCAACGTTATCTCAACACGACATTGACTTACGTCCTGGCCGGTTTCTATGACACCGATCGCAATAAAACGGAAGGACCTTCACGAGATGAAAATGCCTGAATCGATTGCAAAACCTATCGAGCAACTCAAAGACCTCGAACGATATATGATGGAGAAGGGGCACTTCGGTGCTTACGATACGGAACCCCGCAGCATCCTGGCATCCAACCTGCACAAATGGGCTGAAGGGAAGCTCACCCACGCACTCCAGACCACTAAATCGGACGGATGGGAAATCTTCTACGACATGGCGGGAGCTATGAGCGTCGGAGGAGAAATGACAGCGAAGTTGCGTTGTGCCATCGATAGCATGAACGAGCTGCGCTGGCAAGACGCCCTGCTCATGCGGCAGTGGCTGGAGGACAACGATTATGGAATGTGGGGATTCAAGTAATGGCTTTCATGACCTTCACAGATGCAGTCGACCTGTGGTCCTTGGCGACTGCAAAGAACTACAAAAACCCTCAGACGTTCGCGGACTGCACACGCGCATATGCACGTCGGCGAGGGTACAGTGTAGGGCCCTGGGGCATAGCGAACAAGAAGACGGGAGTCCCTGGAACGTATCGGCCGGTCGGCAAGACGTGCCCGCAAGAGTGCCCGTACCTCGACAACGGGTGCTATGCCCAATACCATTGGGTAGGCTCCACGGAGCGTCGAGCTACATCGAGCGCATGGATTTGCGCTACTGCGCTCGGATTGGCGATGATATGCGCTCACAAGTTCAACATGGGCGCTGTACGTCTTCACGTTTCAGGCGATTTCTACCTGAACGGTGGCTTCGATGCTGAGTATCTGCATGCTGTCGAAGCCACACTAGTACACCTACGAAAACATGGAATCGATGTGCCGTGTTTCAGCTACACCCACATCGAAGACATCAAGGAGACACCCGTCTTCCAGCGGTGGTTGTCGCTCGGACTCTATGTGCGTCAGAGCGATCACCTGGGGGAATGGGGGGCGGTGGTGTGGCCGTTTGACAAGATCGATATCCTGCGTCAGGCACACCCGGAATACCAGATCGCTAAATGCCCGGCGCAGCTCACGCATAACAGCTACCAATGCAAGGACTGCAGACTGTGTTGGGAGCGGCCGGACGTTGTCATCGCTTTCAATCCTCACGGTGCTGATCACCGTCTGTTGCGTCTGCGTGTATTGGAAGGAGTGTAATCGATGGGATGGTACACAGGAATCATAATCACAGCTCCAATAATGGACTACCGCGAAGCAGATAAGTTGACTGACTGGTTGTATGCTTATACTAACTCTGTTTGGATGAACCCAAACAGAGTGGCCACGCGACATGGAGGTACAGGGAACGCTTTACAGGCAGAACTACGTGTCGGAAGTGTCAAATATCTTGACATCCCAAAATTTCTAGAAGACCTACAAAAGTACCCGTGGGAGGATCCTGAAGCAGTCCTCGTGCTAGTAAACGACGAGCACGACAATGGGTTCGCTGTCTACGAATATCCCTTTGAGAAGCCTACCATCGATAAGACAGGACACAGATAATGACATCGTACATAGTGACATTGCATCGCACAGAGAAAATTCATATCTACGTCAGCGGGGAGGGCCTTAGTTCGAAAGAGGCTCGAAAGTTGGCGTTGGAAGAGACTGAAACGTTCGACAAACTCGAAGGACTCATACAGGCATCGATGCCAACCGACAATGGTCTCAGAGTGGTTGAAGTGAAATCGGCTGTATGCGATCCTTGGATGGTGATCGCTTGCAGAAAATTGAGTAGGGGTGGCGAGGACTAAAACCATGCAACAGCTTCAGATGCGAAAGTTAATCTCCCGACTCGAGTGGGCCGAAGTAGACGGATCGTTGGCTCCTGACTGCCGGCGCATGCTTCGAGGTAAAAGAATGGACCTCATCTCAGCATTGCGTTCCGGGGATAGCGTAGAGATAAGACGAGCCAGAGATGCAGTTATACAGGCATGTGAGGAATGGGAAATCCCATTATGAAACCGAGTCGTGCATGAAGCTCAATCTAACAACCAACAAAGTCACGGTATTCATCAAGCCTCTAACGTTTATGGGAGCTGATGGTATTCGTGATCTCGACCACATCGTCCGTTCCAACGACGGATCATACCGTCAAGACCACGGGCGATATATCATCCCCCTCAAGAACATAACGCAGTTTATCGCTGCTGCACACCGG
>CAYNOL010000226.1:3526-5063 GCA_964398825.1 uncultured Ardenticatenaceae bacterium | reverse complement strand
CGTTGTGTGTAATAGCTACATCCGTTTCCCAATGATACGAATCAGTTTAGCTTTATCCACAATTACATCAAGCCTATTTACACCTGTATCGCCCACTTCGGTTTTACCTTGTTTAATAAGTTCAACCTGGCGTTCAATGCGACTCACCGATTCGAGAATATCGTTAATATCTCGAATTGAAACTTCTTTAGTTTGTTCCATAATTTTCGTTATTTAATTTGTGAATAATATTTTCTTTTAATAGGTTGGTTGAAAACCCCCGGCCTATTCCATGCCCCCGAAGGGGCTGGTGCGATTAAGTTTTATTAGATTTTGTCACCTTCTATCAAGGCCTCTATTCCCCACAGATGATCGAATTTATATATTGTATCATCTGCATCACCGTTGCTGAAAAACGTTCATCATGCGAATTATTCTTGCTTTTTCTTCCTCCGGAAACGGATCAGAGAAATCCATTTCCAAAACGCTTTCTATGTCGTCGTTTTTGTCCTTCCAGTTGTTTTCTTTGATCCAGGTTTTTGGTTTTGTCATTTCAAAACCTAATTCTGTCATCATTTTTTTGAGAAATTCCACAGCCGTGGAATTTTCTTTTTTCAATGTCTCGGAAAGCCCATATTGAGGATGGTGAGGATGGTGAGGTTCAACTCCTATGCGAACTATCGTTTTTCCTGTTTCAACCTCTACCGAGATTATTTTTATTAATTTTATTAATTTTTTCATTTTGAATAATTTTGTAGTGATTTAATAATAATTACACTACAAATATAGTAGTTAGTTATTAAGAAGTCAATAGGGTATCGACGAAAGTACCGTTTTTATCGACTAAAAGTAAGAAAAGAAGCGCCGGCGCTTTGAGGGTCGCAAGGGCTTTGAACATCCAAAAATCAATCTTTTGTCAACTTAATAAATTCTAAGTCGTGTATGCTTTCATAATCACTGTTCTCTATTGTTTTGTATTTTATCTTTGCAAGAAGGTTCAGCATTGCAAACCCTGAACTTGAGTGATACCAGGGGACTTCTGGAAGGCCAAAAGAATATATGTAATGTGTCCAATACCTTTTGCCCCACCACCTCCGCTTTTGGATTTCAACTACATAACCCCTGTCGTATTTTTTGATTCTGTATTTCATTCGTAGTTAACCAATATCAATCATTTCAAAAACCACCGTATTGCTTACCAACGTATTGTCTGCCTCGATGGTAAGTTTTTCCCAATACTTCTTGTTGTCATCAGGCAGCCGTCCGCATTTTACAAGCTGATCTATGAATATCTTTGATGTTGCGGAAACGTTATCAACATCATGGCGTGACCAATACCTTACCTTTAAAGCGATTTTTTCAAACTTTGGGAGCGAAGCGTTTATAATTAGCGCCCAAAAGATTTTTTTTATTTTGTCAACCTTTGGCTTGTATTTTCTCCAATTTGCACTCTTGTATTCGTTTGTGCTTACAATTTCGCCGTTATATTCAATGATGTATTCTTTAGATGTTATTTGGGTCATTGTGCCGGATTGTTCTTGTAGTAGTGAACTACCCA
>CAYNOL010000226.1:0-3426 GCA_964398825.1 uncultured Ardenticatenaceae bacterium | reverse complement strand
GTGGCATCTTTGATTTGATTGAATTTAGGCTTGTCAGGCATCTTGCAAACAAAAATGTGACGAGGGTTCCAATATGACGGCCTTAGCCCGTAATGATGCCCTTTCCCGTCCTGGTCAGGCAAAGGGACTGGTCGCATCAACTTGTTGTTGAATCCGCGAATACTCCAATCTTCCGGCCATTCCTTTACCTCCCACCTCAGCACTGCGCCCCATCCGTCACCCGTGTTTTTGCCTATATGTGTGCAGAATCTCAAAAGCTCTATTAGCCTTTCAGGAACCCCAACACAATACCAATCGACGTATAAAGCATGATGATAGTAAAACTTGATGTGTCCGGCCTTGAATTTTCCGCGTTTATTATCAACCCGGTTTACCTTATCGTCAAGATAGTCCGTGTGCTGCAGCCAGTCGCCTTGCTTTACCTTAAAGCTCGATGCTTCAATTGCATGATCCGGCCATTGCGCTGCCGAAATGTGATAGAACCAGGTTTCATCCTTACGGCCACCTTTTTTGATCGGAAGCGTTAATCCTGACCCCTCCTGCATTGATGATTGCCCCGGCGTTGTGACGATCTCCTCCCCTAACTCCCGACGTACAAAGTGATACCACAATACCCCGTCAAGCGGGAACCATTCATCGCTGACAACAGGGGTCTGGAGATAGGCTCTAATTCGTAGTTGTTTGAAGTCATCCATTATGCAAATTCTTTAACATCAGCGAATAATATACAAAGCCGGTTGTAGGCATCAATGTCCCTCTGTTTAAGCGATTGCAGGCACTCTGAAATGTGCGTTCGCGGTATCCCGCTTGTTGTTCTTGCATCAAATCCCTCGTCTTTGTATTTCGACAAATAGGGTATATCATTACTCAGCAAGTAGGCCGAAACATCGCGGGTTTTCCAGTCCGCCATTGGGCTTATTTTCTTTCGCCCGTTTTTCAACAAATGAAACATCCCGTATTTTTTCAAAGATACCCGACGCGCAAAGGATTCCTGCGTTCTTATTCCGACAAAAAACGAATCCCAATCTTCATCCATCGCGTCCAACGCGTCGCGTTGCGCGTGCCTGACCTTTACCAATCCGCCATCACAAAATATCTCGTGATAATTGATGCCTCGATCTATCCACCAATCTATAACCTCATCATAATTGTCAAGCAACCGGGTTTCCGGGTGTGATGCAAACCTCACGGGAATTTCCGGCCTCTGCTTCAAAATAAGGTCAAGCATAACAGAACTGTCTTTTCCAAATGAACAGGCAACGTAAGGCTTTTCCACGCGATCTAACGCCCACCGCATGAATCCCTCCGTTTTGTTGACAAGGGCTTTGTACTGCTTGAGTTGTGAATAAAGTAGGGCGGTTTTTTTATCCATCACTTGAATAGCGTTTTAGACAAATCGCCCTGCTCCATCCGTGCCGAAATATCCTTTTTCGCTTCCTTGTATTTGCCAATGTACTCTACAAATTCGTCACCCTCAAATACCGAATCCGAATCAATGACCTTTGTGTTGTAGAAATTAACGCTCACGTCGCCCATGCCGATTGATCCCTTCCCGCCTACCGCATACGGGGAACTAACCCAGCTTTCAAGAGCGGACAAAAACGCGCCAAACTCAACATCCGTCGGATCACGTAGCGCGATCTTCCAATAAAATTTCGTTCCTGCGGTCAGTGTTTCAATGAAATACATCATCTGCGATTTCTTTTCCTCTCCAGCGATTTTGTCAAGGTCGTCTTGCGACGAAACCCGGAAAACCCGTTTCAATTCGTCTTTCTTGTCATCCGTCCGCGTGTACATTTCAACTTGAATGTACTCCCAAATTGTTTGCGGAACAAAGTCCCCAAGTTCGGCTTTTGCGCTTTCCGGCAATAGGTGCATTGTTTCTTTGCAAATAGGTATCCACTTGCCCATATCCACTTTTCCGCGCAACATCTGGTTTCCGGCAGACGCGCCAAGTAGCGCAACTATCGGGGCATCTTCCCGGAGTTCCCTTGCTCGTTTAATGTCAATACCCTCCTTGCCTGTACTCTCAAGGTGACCGCCCGAAAAGAACAGATCAAAATCGTTGTCCGATGCACGGATTTTTTCGCCGTCCTGCTTTGTAAGAGCCTGAGCCGAAAGTTCATCCCGAATTGCCCCACGGCTTGAATTTCCTGAAATGACAGGAACGGCTATTGCCCTTCCATTTGGCTGCACATACCGCTCTCTGCGAAGCTGTGACACCACCCCATTTGTTTCACCGCCACCGTGACTTATTGACGATTTTGCAGTTGCAATACCTTCGATTATAATCGTTTTCATGTGTTTTCTTTTTTGAGGTTAAACAATTCCTTCCGACCATCATTTGTTAACCTGCATTTTATTACCAGGTACGCAGGCTGATCCCTGAACCATGCCAAAATTTCGCTGTCGTGACCGGATTCGATCACCTCGGCAATGTCTTTCATGTATTGCGCCTGAATTTCAATTGGCAGGCGGCGTTTGATGGTGCTAAGAAAGGTTCTCAGGTCGGCACAATTTGAGGACGACATAATCGCATGCTCGAACTGCTCCCAAATTCCTTTCTTGTACTGCTCCTTGTACTCTCTTTTGATGCAAACCCAAAGAGGCCAAAGTAACTTGTCCGCTACCAAATCTTGTGTTATTTCTACCACAGTGTTAAATTTTGATTTTCGCCCGTTTTTTTCTCCGGTTTAGGCAATTCCGGCTTTTTGTATTTTTTATCGTACTTTTCCTGGATTTTTTCTTTGTCAGCTTCATCAATGAACAGCATAAACGAGGTAAAATCAAATATTTGCGAACCCCTGTACCCCATTATTGAATGCTCCGTTTCACGCCATTTTTGAACATCGGTTAACCCGATCCGTGACAGCAAATAGCCGCCCGTTTTTATCTCTCTCTGCGAGAATCCCATCCGCATCAAATCACACATTGCGGAGTGCAGAAAGGTTAACGTTTCGACGTCAGGCGTAAGGTGAATATCATCCAGTTGCCACGTTCCCGGATGGTGCTTGAATAAAATATGCTTTTGCCCCGTTTCGGTGAGGCATACAAGTTCGGATCCAGTTATGATTTGTTTGTAAATTTCGGGCTTATCAGCTTTTGTGAGGCAGTGCCAGTTTCCCGAAGCGTCGATGATGTGTGAGTAGGTGCGGAAGCGTTGAGGTTTATCCCTTCCCGTTTTCTTCATTATCACCTCGCTTGCTTCGTCAAAACAGAAAAGGGCTTCATTTGAAATTATCGTTCCGGGCTTTAGGCTATCGTAGTCATTAAAGGTCTTTCTTACCCACTTCTCAAAAGGCATTCCTGCCGATTCTTTACCCGTAATCCGGCACACGCCAGGGGTGTCGCCGTAGGTTGCGCCATTCGCTCCGGTTCGATATATGATTTCGCAAGGATGAATCATTCCGCAATATACAGTTTTTT
>CAYNOL010000225.1:0-5066 GCA_964398825.1 uncultured Ardenticatenaceae bacterium | reverse complement strand
GTTCCACGCCGCGCTCGATCGCGACGTGCCGCCCATCACCGAAGACTCCATGCCCGGCGAGCTGCCCAACATCGTCTCCGGCCGCGTCGCCAACATGCTTAACCTGCGCGGCCCCAACTTCATCACCGACGCCGCCTGCGCCAGCAGCTTCGCCGCCGTGGAAGCGGCCGTGCAACTGCTGACCGAGCACAAGGTGGATGCGGTGCTGACCGGCGGCGTCGACCGCAACATGGGCGCGACGACGTTCGTCAAGTTCTGCAAGATCGGCGCGCTGAGCGCCACCGGCACGCGGCCGTTTGGCGACGGCGCCGACGGCTTCGTCATGGGCGAGGGCGCGGGCGCGTTCCTGCTGAAGCGGCTGGAAGATGCCGAGCGTGCTGGAGACAAGATCTACGCCGTCATCCGCGGCGTGGCCGGCAGCAGCGACGGCAAGGGCAAGGGCATCACCGCCCCCAATCCCGCCGGCCAGCGCCTCGCCGTGCAGCGCGCCTGGGAAGCGGCCGGGCTGGACCCGGCCACGGCCACGCTCGTCGAGGCCCACGGCACCAGCACGCGCGTCGGCGACGTCGTCGAAGTCGAGAGCTTAACGCACAGTTTCGGCGGCGCGGCGCGCGGCAGCATCGGCATCGGCTCGGCCAAGAGCAACGTCGGCCACCTGAAGGCCGGCGCGGGCGCGGCCGGGCTGCTGAAGACCACGCTGGCGCTGCACCACAAGATCCTGCCGCCGACGTTGAACGCCGACCCGCACAACCCCAATATCGACTTCAGCGCCACCCCCTTCTACCCGATCCACGAAGCGCGCGAGTGGACGCGCAACGGCACGCCCCGCCGCGCCGGCGTCAGCGCCTACGGCTTCGGCGGCACGAACTTCCATCTGGTGTTGGAAGAGCATGTGCCGGGGATGTTGACCCAACAGTCGAAGATGTATGCGGGTGCAGGGGTGAAAGGGAGCGGGGGTGAAGGGGAGAAGAGCGCGAACAGTGGCGCTTCTTATTCCCCTGCTCCCCAGCCCCCCGCCCCCCCTGCTCCCGTTCGCGGCATTCTCGCCCTCGGCGCCAACTCACCCGACGAGCTAAAGACCAAGCTTGACGAGACGCTGAGCCGCGCCGAAGCGGGCTGGACGCCGCCGCGCGCGCTGCCCAAGGCGGTGGACATTCGCGCCGCCGAGCGCCTGGTCATCGACTTCGGCGACCACGACGAACTGGTTGACCGGCTGCAGAAGGCGCGCAAGGTAATGTCGTTCGACACGCCGCAAGCGTGGAAGGCAATGGAAGCCCAAGGTATCTTCCGAGGCAGCGGCCCCAAGCGGGGCAAACTGGCCTTCCTGTTCCCCGGCCAGGGCAGCCAGTACGTCAATATGGGGCGCGAACTGGCGGCCGTCTCTCCCTCTGTCAAACAGACGCTGGACGAGGCCGACGCCATCATGCAGCCCATTCTGGGCCGGCCGCTGACATCCTACCTGTTCGTCGACCCGACCGACAAGGCGGCCGTCTCGCAGGCCAACTTCGACCTGATGCAGACCGAGGTCACCCAGCCGGCCATGCTGACGCTGGACGAGGCCATTCGCCGCCTGCTGGCCGACTACGGCTTCCTGCCCGACGTCGTCATGGGCCACTCGCTGGGTGAATACGCCGCGCTGGTGGCGGCCGGCGTGCTGCCCTTCGCCGAGGCGCTGGAAGCGGCCGCCGGGCGCGGCCGCGAGATGAGCAAGGTGAAAGTCGATGACAACGGCTGGATGGCGGCCGTGTTGGCCCCCTTCGACGTCGTGGAAGCGACGCTGAAGGAGATCGACGGCTACGTCGTACCAGCCAACATCAACAGCACCAGCCAGGCCGTCATCGGCGGCGAGAGCAAGGCCGTCGAAGCAGCCATCAAGCTATTCCAGGAGCGCGGCTACCAGGCGATGCAGCTGCCCGTCAGCCATGCCTTCCACACCCGCATCGTCGCCCCGGCCAGCGCGCCTCTGCGCAAGATGCTCGACCGCATGCACATCACCCCGCCCCGGCTGCCGCTCGTCGCCAACGTCACCGGCAGCTTCTACCCGACCGAGGAGGGGGCGATCAAGGATCTGCTGGAGCAGCAGATCGCCTCGCCGGTGCAATGGGTGAAGGGCTTGCGGACGATGCACGACGCGGGCGTCCGCACCTTCATCGAGGTGGGGCCAAAGCGCGCCCTGCGCGGCTTCGTCAAGGACGTGTTCGGCGACGACGAGCAAGTTGTCGCCCTGATGACCAACCACCCCAAGGGGGGCGAACTGCCGACGTTCAACCAGGCGTTGTGCGGCCTCTACGCCGCCGGCTATGGAGCAAACGAAGCGGCCGACACCCGACAACCAACGACGTTTGCGGCTCCGCAGAGCGCAGACGAGCGAATCGCGGCGACTGCCGAAGCGGCGACCGCCGGAAATGGACAAGCCATGAATACCTACAACCAACCGTTAGCGGCCGCCTCCTCGCTTGAGGAGCTGGCCAGGACGTTGACCCAGGCGCTGCAGACCAACGGCGAGGGCGCGCGCCGCCCCTATGACCGGAACGAGACACCGCTCGGCTCCGTCGTCATCAGCGGCACGGGTCTGGGCCTGCCGGGCGCGGAGAAGTCGGTCATGGACCCCGACAACGCGCTGCGGATATTGCGCGGCGAGCAATTCGTCGACCTGATCCCCGAGCGCTTCCGCAATCTGATCGTCCAAAAGCGCATCACCCGCCTGGTCAAGGGCGAAGACGGCAGCGGCCGCTTCGAGACGATCAGCGACCCGAGCGAGGTGATCAAGCTGGCCGCCCGCCCCGGCTCCTTCGACCTGACCGAAGAGTACGGCGTGCCGGCCGAGCTGGTTGAGGCGTTGGACATGACCACGCAGCTGGCCATGGCCGCCGGGCTCGACGCGCTGCGCGAGGCCGGCATCCCGATGGTGCAGACCTACAAGCGCACCACCACCGGCAAGCATCTGCCCGAGCGCTGGATGCTGCCCGTCGCCATGCGCGACGACACCGGCGTCATCTTCGCCAGCGCCTTCCCCGGCGGCGACCGCTTCGCCGACGAGTTCAGCCGCTACTACACTTATCAGAACCGCGTCTCGCAGTTGGAGATGCTGGAAGAGCTGCGCCAATACGCGGCCGACCCGGCCGCCCAGCGCGAGATCGTCCGCCGCATCGACGGGCTGCGCGACGAGCTGGAGCGCGAACCCTACACCTTCGACCGCCGCTTCCTGTTCCGCATCCTGGCCATGGGCCACAGCCAATTCGCCCAATACATCGGCGCGCGCGGCCCCAACACCCAAGTCAACGCCGCCTGTGCCTCGACCGCCCAGGCTATCGCCATCGCCGAAGATTGGATCCGCAACGGCCGCTGCCGCCGCGTGGTGGTCATCGGCGCAGACAACGTGACTGGTGACAACCTGATGGAGTGGGTCGGCGCGGGCTTCCTGGCCGTCGGCGCCGTCACCACCAAAGATCAGGTCAGCGAGGCCGCCCTGCCGTTCGACCGCCGCCGCCATGGCACCATCATGGGCATGGGCGCGTGCGCGCTGGTGGTGGAGAGCGAGGACGCCGTTCGCGAGCGCGGCATGCGCGGCATCGTCGAACTGCTGAGCAGCGAGACGAACAACAGCGCCTTCCATGGCACGCGGCTGGACGTGGAGCATATCGCGTCGGTGATGGACAACCTCGTCACCTCGGCCGAGCGACGCTTCGGCCTGAACCGGCACGCCATGGCCGCGCAAACGGTCTTCATGTCCCACGAGACGTACACTCCGGCGCGGGGCGGCAGCGCTTCGGCCGAGGTCATGGCCTTGCGCCACACCTTCGGCGAGGCGGCCAGCAACGTGATCATTGCCAACACCAAGGGGTTCACCGGCCACCCGATGGGCGTCGGCGTCGAGGACGTCATCGCCGTCAAGATTCTGGAGCACGGCATCGTCCCGCCCGTCCCCAACTTCCGTGACGTGGACCCCGACCTCGGCCCGCTGAACTTGAGCCGCGGCGGCCACTATCCGGTGCAGTATGCCATTCACCTGGCGGCCGGCTTCGGCTCGCAGATCTCCTTCACGCTAACCCGCCGTATCCCCGGCGGCCCGGACCGAGTGGACAACAAGCCGATGTACCAGCGCTGGCTGGCCGACGTCAGCGGCTACGACACGGCCGAGACGGAAGTCGTGAAGCGCGTGCTGCGCGTGGTGGCCCAGGGCGCCCCGCAACGGCCGCCGCTGGCCAACACGTGGCAGCCCGGCACCGGCCCGGCAGTGCGCGCGGCGTCCGGCGGCGAGATGGCTCCCGTCGACTTCCCGGCGCGCATGGTCATCCCGGCCACGAACGGGCATTCGCAACCCGCGCCCGTGGCCCCCGCGCCAAGCGCCCCCGTGGGCAATGGACATCCGGTTGCGGCCAGCGCGCCGGCAGTCGTCGAAGCGCCGGTAACCGTCGCGCAGCCCGCGCCGGTCGTGGAAGCCGCACAACCGGCAATCGCCCCCACCCCGCAACCGGAAGCGCCGGTTGCTCCGGCTCCCGCCACGCCGTCGTCCCCCACGGCCGATCCAATCGCCGAGAAAGTCCTGCAAATCGTCGCCGAGCAGACGGGCTATCCGTCCGAGATGCTGGAAATCGATCTCGACATGGAAGCCGACCTGGGC
The DNA here is from genome assembly GCA_964398825.1 of uncultured Ardenticatenaceae bacterium. GTDB lineage: Bacteria > Chloroflexota > Anaerolineae > Promineifilales > Promineifilaceae > Promineifilum. The sequence goes on along the minus strand of CAYNOL010000225.1, from coordinate 442 downwards.
ATCGATACCGTCAAACAAGCCGAGACCTTCCTGGCCATCCGGCAGGCGTTCGACATCCCGCGCCGCGACGACCTGAAGCTGCGCGACTATCCGACGCTGGGCGCGGTCATCGGCTTCGTGCGGCAGAGCCGGCCGGACTTGGCACAACCCGTGCCAGTTAGCCAGCCGCAAGTTGCGCCGGTGGCCCCTATTGAAGTCAGCGAGCCAGTTGTCACCGAGCCGGAAATCACGACGGCTGTCGACACCGTCGCTGAAAAAGTGCTCCAAATCGTCGCCGAACAGACCGGCTATCCGCAGGAGATGCTGGAGCTAGACCTCGACATGGAAGCCGACCTGGGCATCGATACCGTCAAGCAAGCCGAAACGTTCCTTGCCATCCGGCAGGCGTTCGACATCCCCCGCCGCGACGATCTGAAGCTGCGCGACTACCCGACGCTGGGCG
>CAYNOL010000224.1:0-5128 GCA_964398825.1 uncultured Ardenticatenaceae bacterium | reverse complement strand
GGGCGCACCGAGATGTCGCAGTGGATGGCCGCGTCGGGGACGCTCTCCCGCGCGCGCCGGATGAGCGCCCGATACTCCTCGCGCGTGTAGCCGCGCTTCATGGCCGCCAGCACGTCGTTGTTACCGGCCTGGATGGGGATTTCGATCTGCGGCATCACCTTCGGCAGGTCGGCCACGGCCTGCAGGATGCGGTCGGTCATGTAGTTGGGGTGGCTGGTCAGGAAGCGGATGCGCTCCAGCCCGTCGATGTCGTTGACCACGCGCAGCAGGTCGGCCAGATCGGGGCCGCCGGGGAAGTCCTTGCCGTAGCGATCCACGATCTGCCCCAGCAGCACGACCTCTTTGACCCCCTGGGCCACCAGCGAGCGCACCTCGGCGGCGATTTCGCCCACCGGCCGGCTGCGCTCGATGCCCCGTTTCTGGGGGATGATGCAGAAGGTGCAGGCGTGGGAGCAGCCGTAGACGATGGCCACCGGCGCGGACACGAGGTTGCCGCGCTGCTCGGCCGGCAAGACGACGGCCTCGTCCTGCCAGGCGTGGCGCTCCAGCGTGGCCGCCTGCTCCAGATCGTAGTCGCTGGCCTGGGTCAGGTGGCTGATGAGCGGCAAGCCGTCGGTCGACGGCTCCATGAACACGTCGACGAACGGGAAGCGCTGCTCCAGTGCCTCGTTGCCGCGCACGCCGACGACGCAGCCCATGACGGCTACGGTCACGTCGGGGCGGCGGCTCTTCAGCGGCTTCAGGCTGTGGAGCTTGTGGTACGCCTTGTCCTCCGACTGCTGGCGGACGGTGCACGTCTCCAGCACGATCACGTCCGCGTCTTCGGCCTTCGGCGTGGAGCGGTAGCCGAGCTTTTCAAGCTGCGTGGCCACGCGCCGCGCGTCGGCGTAGTTCATCTGGCAGCCGGTGATCCAAAAATGGTAGGTCTTGGTCATGATGCAAATATCCCGCGCGAGCTGGATTTTCTATACAGGACGGAAGCCCGGCGAGCGAGTTGATTCTAATGATCCCGTCGGGCGGCGTCAAGCGGCTTTAAGACCTGACAGGTCTACTACGGTCACGGCTGCAACCACGCGACGGCCGTACACGCGCCATTGCTATGCGGCAGCAGCATGACCTCGCCGGTGCCGGGGGCGATGAGGCCGACGAGGTTGTCTTCCAGCGTCACTGCCAGCCAGCGGCCGTCGTGAGTCCAGTCGTGGCCGGCGCTGACCAGGAAGAACGGCAGGCGGCTGATCGTCGGGATGGTGCGGTTGGCCTCGATCTCGTGGATCAGCACGATGAGGCTGTCGTCCCCCGGCGCGCCGATGCGATTGTCCTGCCCGGTCATGACCAGATAGCGGCCGTCGGGCGAGAAGCTGAGCGAGTGGCTGACTTCATAGAGCATATCCAGTCGCACTTCGGGCAGGCGCGTCTCCAGGTCATACATTACGACGTAGGCCCGCCGGGCGCTGGTGTCGAGCACGACGATGAACAGGCGGTTCGGCTGGTGTGGGTGGGTGGCGACGTAGCTGATCGAAAGGCCTCGGCCGGACAGCGTCTCGGGCAAAAAGGGCATAATATCGGCTTCGGTGATAATCAGCGCGGGGTTGAGATCATCGACTGAGGCGATGACGATCTCATCGCCGAAGACGGCCGCGGGGCCGATGCTGAAGTTGCGGCGGATGTAGCCAAACGTCTGGCCGTCGACCCAGAACGGCGCGCGTCCCAGGCCGACAGTTGTCAGCGCGTCCTTATCGGCGACGCCGTCGGCCGGCCCGATGAGGATGTCCATTTCGCGCGGCGGCGCGGCCCCGGAGATGAGCGTAAAGTTCTCATAAGCCGTCACTAAATTCTCAGTAGGAAAGTTTTGGCTGTCACCCCGATAGAGCACGTGGCCGCCGTCGGGCGACCATAGAGGGCGACCGGGCACCTCGGCCGCCGCGCACCCATCCGGGCAATCGGCCAGGTCCACGACAAGCGTCGTGACGGTATCGTCCGATGGCCCGGTGACGTAGGCGACGATGCGGCGGCCGTCGGCGTCGCTCTCGCCAAACGAAAGGGCTTGATTTGGCTCGGGCACGGCAAAGACGGGCACGACTTGGCCATCGCGCCAGATGTTGGTGCGCCACGTATCGAATTCCCACGCAAACTCTTGCAGCAGCAGCGTGGTGGGGTCGGCCATGGGGCTCATCCAGATGAAGCCGGAGATGCTGTATACCTCTTCCCAGCGGTTGTTGTCGGGCACGTAGCGAAGCAGGTGGGACAGATCGGTGCCCTGGACGCCGTCGACGGCTGTGCAGGAGAGATACAGCTCGTCACTGATGCCCGACAGATCGGCCGTCTCGGCCCCCAGCGGTGAGTCGTCGAGCGCGTAGAGCCACCATGCCAGGTCGAGATTGTTGGGCAGATTGGCCTGGTTGCGCCGCGCGGACCCGGTCACGACGCTGCTCATGAACTGGTTCAGATTGCCGGAATTGATGAGGGTGCGCTGCAGATCGGCGGCCGTCGTGCCGGGGATGCCGTTGAGCAGGAAGTCGACGGCCGCGCGCACTTCCCACAGCCGCTCGTCGGTCACCTCGGCCGGGAAGCGGCCGCGCAGCAGATAAGCCAAGTCGCTGAGCCGCAGGCGGGAGTCGAGCACGCGCCGCCGGTCTTCGGGGCCGATGGGCCACGTCATCACGCCCAGTTCGCCCAATTGGAACTCGACCAGCGTGTTGAACATGATGGCGTCCTCGCAGCAGCGCCAATTCACCGCCTGGGCGATGGCCGCCGTCAGCACGTGGCGGGCGTAGCCGTTGGCCAGCGCGTCGAGGGCCGCCGTCCATTCGGCGCTGTCCTCTTCGCCGGCGGGCAGCCCGACAAGCGTCGGCGCGGGCAGCTCCAGAATGTCCTCGCGTTCGCGGGCGCGGCGCAACGGGCCCAGCGGCCCATCGAGCGCCGCCAGCACGGACGGGTCGGTGTGCAGCCGCACGGTCAGATACAAGTCGGCCGAGCAGCGGATGTCGGCCAGCGTGGCGCACATGCGGCCGATCTCCGCGTCGAGCCGCTCGGCCAGCCGCCCGCCGACGGCCGCGTCCCGCCGGGGGTAGATGAGCGACAGATATTCCCCTTCGCTCGTCACCCAGTCGCCCCAGAACTCGTCCAGCGGCGGGGCCAGCAGCCAGCGGAAGTCGCCGCGGCGATAGATCGTCGTCTGGCGCAATGTGACGATGTCGCCACCGGCGTCGGCCCGGTACGGTTGGTCGATGGTCAGGATGGCCTCGTTCAGATCGGGCGAGAATTCGACGTCGGCCGCGCGCCCTCCGGCGTCCGTCTCCTCGTCAGACGCGAGCAGGATGGCCGGCAGCGAGCCCTCAACCAGCGTTAGTCCCATGGGCGAGCGGTCGAACAGCAGGCCGCTGGTGAACAGCTCGATCTCCCCCGATGTCCAGGACGGCATACGACCCGAGAGGACGGAACGGAAAACCTCTTGATCATTTTCCGCGACGGCGCGCTGCACCAGGTTGTGGCTGGCGATGACGTCGTTGCGGGCCGCGTCGAGGGTGGCCTCGATGCGCTGGTCGACGCGCCACCAGACCGTGGCCCCCAGCAACACCACCAGCACGGCGACGAGACCGATGACGCGCCACGACGGCCGCCGCGACGGGGGCGCGCTGGTCGTCTCCGGCGCGTCGTCCCACAGCGACGCCTGGTTGGCGCGCTCCTCTTCCTCGGTTCGCCACTCAAATTTGGGCATGGCGCTACTCCTCGTTGACCCAGACGGCGGCCGAGCAAGCCATGCCGTCGACGATCAGCGGGTGGATGTAATTCTCGTCGGGGTTGAACAGGCGGACGTAGCCGTTGGTGGTGATAGCCAGCCACTGCCCGTCCGGTGTCCAGTCGAACTGCCAGGGGGCGTGCCATGAATTTTCGGCCGCCAGACGCTGGACGCGCGCCGCGCCCAGACCGCTGCCGCCCGGCCCCCCGGCATTGTAGAGGTGGAGCGCCCAGATGTCCTGTCGCTCGCTTATTATTGGTTGCTGCCGGGCGGCGATGACCAGCCATCGCCCGTCGGGCGATAGGTGGTAGACGCGCTGCTGATCGGGCGCGTCGCCGGTGAAACCGTACTGGCCTGATATCGCGCCGGTCGCCAGAACGTACTCGAGCACATAGCTCACCCGTCCCAGCCCTCGCGGGTTGGCGGTGATGATCAGCAGCCGCGAGCCGTCCCGGGAGGGCAGCACGCGGTCGATGTAGATCTCGGCGTAGGGGTCGAGCGGCAGCTCTCGCAGCGCGGCCGTGGTCAGCAACACCGTCGGCTCGGAGAGGGCCGGCCCGAAGAGGGTGGTGTCGGGCAAAATGTCGTAGAGGATGATGGCCTGACCCGCGTTGCCGGGCTGCGGCGCGACGTAGCCGAAGGTGTTGTTGTCGAGCCAGAAGGAAGAGGAGCCGGAGCCGACGAACACGCTCTGTCCCTGCTCGTTGACGAGGTAGAGGATGGGCGCGGCGAGGCCCGGCGACAGGGCGGTCGGATCGCCAACGGCGCGCAACACGTGGGCGCCGTCCGGCGATTTGTACGGGACGCCTCGCCACGCGTCAACGGCGCACTTTTCGTCGGCAGTGCAATCGCCGGTCAGTTCGGCGTAGATAGGGGACGTTTCAAGTGATGCCAGGGACGACGCGAACAACGGCGCTTCCCGGTTCGGAACCAGCGGCAGGGGGATGAAGGATTGTCGGATGGCGTTTATCACTCCGTCCACCTCGAGGTTGATGGCCGTCGCCTGCCCGTCGCGCCAGATGAACGGCGCGCGCACGGCTCTCTCGTCCGGAACCTGCATGCCGGACAGAACGACGCCATCCCGGCCGGGCAGCGCGGCGAGAATTGGCATCTCCAGCGGATCGAAATCGTACTCATGCGCCGGCGCGCCGGTCAACGGATCGAGCCGGTACAACGAGGCGTTGGCCGCGCCGATGACCCGGCAAATGGCTTGCAGCTCATAGGCGGGCAGCGGCGTGGGTGGCGCGGCGACCGTCCGGCGCGAGGCGGCGTAGCTCATGAAGGCGCGCTCGAACTCCCCCGACGGGCCGTACTGCCCGTTGGTGGCTTCCTGGAGCCAGCCCCAAAAGGTGATCGTCGAATCGGCAAGGAGCGAGCGCTGCATGGCCA
>CAYNOL010000223.1:0-5204 GCA_964398825.1 uncultured Ardenticatenaceae bacterium | reverse complement strand
TCAGCTGGTTCGACAGCCTGCGGCAGAGCATCTCCGGCGGCATCGGCTTCCTGGCGTTGCTCATCGTCATGCTGGCCGCCTACCGCATTCTATGGGTGCCCATCATCGCCCTGTTCTTCTCGATTGTGCTCAACGGCAGCATCACCCTGCAGCTGCGGACACAGCTCCATTCGGCGCTGGGCGGCATCCTGACCGGGCTGATGGTGCTGTTCGTCCTGCTGTTTGGCTCGGCCAGGCAGCTGGGTCTGGGTGGTAAGCCCGGCCCGGCGGACGGTATCCCCGACGTCATGCCCCAGGAGTTAAGAGAACCGCCCGACTCCCCTAAAACAACGGAGGCGATCAATGGATAACGCACAACTGATCGCCGTATTGGCGTCTATCGTCCTGCAGGCGTCGCCGCTGATGATCGCCGTCTGCGGCGAAATCCTGACCGAGCGCTCCGGCGTGGTCAACCTGTCGCTCGACGGCACGATGCTCATGGCGGCCATGACTGCCTTCGTCGTGGGCATGAAGATGGACAGCGTGTGGTACGGATTCGCCGCCGCCGCGGCCGTCGGGGCGTTCTTCGCCCTCATCGTCGCCTTCGGCAGCATCCGGCTGGGGCAGAGCCAGGTGGCCATCGGCTTCGTGTTGGCCCTGCTGGGCGACGACCTGAGCGCCTTCCTGGGCCAGAACTACACCCGCATGCGCGGCGTCGTCGTGCCTCACTATGGTATCCCCGTGTTGAAGGACATCCCCGTCATCGGGCCGATCCTCTTCAACCAGAACGCCGTCGTCTACTTCGCGATCATTCTCGTCGGCGTCACATGGTGGTGGCTGAACCGGACACAGCCGGGGTTGCGGCTGCGCGGCGCGGGGGAGCGGCCGACGGCCGCCTTCGCCCGCGGCGTCGACGTCAACCGCCTGCGCTACTTCTACACCGTCATCGGTGGCGCGCTCGTCGGCGTGGCCGGCGCGGCCTACTCGCTCAACGTCAAGATCGGCTGGTCAGACGGCCACATCCGCGGCATGGGCTGGATCGCGCTGGCCATCGTCATCTTCGGCGGCTGGTCGCCCATTCGCGGCGCGTTTGGCGCGCTGCTCTTCGGCGCCACGAAGGCGCTGGCCACGATTCTGCAGCGCGCCTTCCCGGGGGTATCGGTTGTGGCGTTCAACAGCATCCCCTGGATTTTGATGATATTGGTTCTGTTGACGGTGGGTAGCGATTTCACGGATCGCTTCATTCGGGCGATGCCGAAAAGTTGGCAACGTCCCCTCAGCCGCCTATTGCGCGTCTCGCCGCCTATGGCGCTTGGCACACCTTTCCGCGAAGGGTAGCGCAGCAACCATCAAGGTGACTCATGACCGAATTCTTTGTCAAACACCCGCGTTTCAGCCGGCTCCTTGATCTCTCGCTGCCGCTGCTGGCCACACTGGCCGCGCTGGGGGTGGGGGCGATCATGCTCCAGATCCTGGGCGCGAACCCGGTGGCCGCCTACAGCGCGCTGCTGAAAGGGGCGTTCGGCAGCCAGAACGCGCTGGCCGACACCATCGTGCGGGCCACGCCGCTGCTGCTGGTGGCCCTCGGCATCTGCATCGCCTTCCGCGCCGGTGTGATCAATATCGGCGGCGAGGGGCAGCTCGTGGCCGGGGCCATTCTGGGCACGCTTGTGGGCCTGACGTTCCCCAATGCGCCGGCGATCGTCATCGTCCCCACGGCGCTGGTGGCCGGCTTCGTCGGCGGGGCCATCTGGGGCGGCATCCCCGGTCTGCTGAAGGCGTACTACAACGTCAACGAGATCCTGAGCACGATCATGCTCAACATCATCGCCGTCCAGGGGATGAATTACCTGCTGCGCGAGCCGATGATCGACCCCGCGCAGGCCGAGGTAGCCTCGCGCATTCCGCAGACGGCCCGGCTGGCGGCCGCGTTTGACCTGCCGCGCTGGATCCCCACGCGGCTGCATCTGGGCGCGCTCATCGCCGTCATCTTGGCTTTCGTCGTCTATATCTACCTGTGGCGCACCACGTCGGGCTATCGCATCCGCGCCGTCGGTCTCAACCCTGAGGCGTCGCGCTACGCGGGCATCAATGTGAAGCGCAACATCGTCCTGGCGCTGCTGCTCAGCGGGGCGTTCGCCGGGCTGGCCGGGGCGATTCAGGTCTACGGTGTTCATCACCGCATGTTCACCGACGGCTCGCTGGCCGGCTTCACCGGCTCGGCCGGCTTCAACGGCATCGTCGCCGCGCTGTTCGGCAAGCTCAACCCGATCGGCGCGATACCGGCGTCGTTCATCTTCGGTGCGCTCATCGTCGGCGCCAACAGCTTGCAGCGGGCCATGCAGGTGCCCGCCGCGCTCATCACGGCGCTGAACGGCCTCGTCGTCGTCTTCGTCGTCAGCAGCGACATCTTCAGCCGCCGCCTGGCCCGCAGCCGCCGCATCGGCGCGCTGACGGCCGTCGGCGCCCAATCGGAGACGCCCAAACCAGCCCCTCTGAACATCGAAACGGAGGCCTCCAGTGATTAGCGATCTCTTCACCACCACCGTCCTCATCGGCATCCTGACCTCCGGCATCCGTCTGGCGACGCCCTACCTGTTCGCCTCCATCGGCGAGATGTTCGGCCAGCGCAGCGGCATCTACAACCTCGGCGTCGAGGGGATCATGCTCATGGGCGCCTTTGCCGCGTTCTATGTGACGCTGACCTACGGCAATCCGTGGTTGGGGTTGCTGGCGGCCATCCTTGTCGGCGGCATCATGGGCTTGGCCATGGCCTTCATCAGCGTGACGCTGCAGGCCGAGCAGGGCATCAGCGGCATCGGCATCTTCCTGTTCGGCCTGGGCATGAGCGACCTGCTGTTCCAGAAGATGCTGGGCTCGGTCGAGACTGTCAGCGGCTTCCGCCCGGTCAGCGATTTCATCAACCGCACCTTTCCCGGTCTTTTGGCCTCGCTGTCCGACATCCCGGTGCTCGGCTCTGTCATCTCCATTCTGGCCCAGCAGAACATCATGGTCTATTTGGCCTATCTACTGGTGCCCATAGCGTGGTTTGTCCTCAACCGGACGACGTTGGGGCTGAAGGTCCGCGCCGCGGGCGAGAACCCGGCCGCGGCCGACGCGCTGGGCGTCAGCGTGCCGCGCGTTCGCTACGCCACCGTCACCTTCGGCGGCATGATGGCCGGCATAGCCGGGGCGTCGCTGTCCATCGCCCTGCTCAACGTCTTCCAGCAGAATCTGACCAGCGGTCTGGGGTTCATCGCCGTGGCGCTGGTCTATTTCGGTGGCTGGCGGCCGTATGGCGTGCTGTTCGGCGCGCTGTTGTTCAGCATGGTCAACGCCCTGCAACTGTGGATTAACGCCCTGAACATCCCCATCCCGGGTAATGCGTCGGAGTTGTTGATCATGATGCCCTACGTGCTTACTATTCTGGTGCTTATTTTCGCGGCCGGCCGGATGCGAAAGCCGGCCGCTCTCGGCGTGCCCTACGAACGGGGTGGTTAACACGCCGATACCATCATAAGGAGGTGATGTCTGCACAGTTTTTACCTTTCGCCTTTCACGTCTATGACCCGTGCCGACAGACGGCGCGCGGGACGACGTGGCACTTAACGTGGCACTTGACGTGACACTTAACGTGGCACTTGACGTGACACCTATTGTGGAGAAGCGATTCTCATGTGGACACAAGCAGTAACAATGGAGAAGAAGAAAATGAAACGTTATGCCTTGCTTGCCTTGCTGTTGGTTTTCGCCCTGGCGATCGTCGCCTGTGGCGGCACAACACCGCCGGCCGGAGAACAGGTGTCGACGCCCGCCGACTCGGGCTCCACCGGCGAAGAGGCCCCCGTCGAAGAGCCGACGGGCCCGTTCCGCGTGGCTGTCGTCATGCCCAGCGCGATCAATGACCTGGCCTTCAGCCAGAGTATGTACGACACGTTGGTCAACGTCCAGAACGAAATGGGCGCCGACAACTTCGAGTTCGCCTACTCTGAGAACATGTTCGTCGTCGACGACGCGGCCACCGCGCTGCGCGACTATGCCAGCCAGGGGTATGACCTCGTCCTCGCCCACGGCTCGCAATACGGCAGTTCGCTGCAGGAGATCGCCCCCGACTTCCCCGAGACGAGCTTCGCCTGGGGAACCACGGTCGATACCTTCGGCATTCCCAACATCTATGCCTATGAGGCGCGCTCCGAAGAGGGTGGCTACGTTAATGGCGTGCTGGCCGCCCACCTGTCGGAGAGCGGCATGCTCGGCGTCGTCGGCCCGATCGAGACGGGTGACGCCAAGCTCTATGTCGACGGCTTCGTGGCCGGCGCCAAGGCCACCAACCCCGACATCACCGTCAACGTCAACTACATCGGCTCGTTCAGCGACGTCGCGCTGGCCTCAGAAGCAGCCAACACCCAGGTGGGCGCGGGCGCGGACGCGCTGACGGGCACGGCCCAAATGGTCGTCGGCGCCATCGGCGTGGCTGAGGAGAACGGCGTGCCGTGGTTTGGCACGCAGTCGAGCCAGACCTCGCTGGCTCCCGACATCGTCGTCGCCAACCAGGTCTACGATTGGACGGGCGTGATAAACACCATCATCGAGAACGTGCGCGCCGGCGAACTGGGCGGCACGTCATTTGAACTGACGCTGGCGAACGGCGGCCTGGTCATGGATTACAACCCCGACTACGCGCTGCCCGATGAGGCTCGGGCCGCGGCCGACGCGGCGGCCAACGCCATCGCCGCCGGCACGCTCTCCGTCTTCGGCGGCGAGACGGCCCCGGCCGAGGAACCGGCTGAAGGCAGCGGCGACGCCGAGCCGATCACCATCGGCATGATCCTCGTCGGCCCGCGCAACGACCATGGCTGGAGCCAGGCCCACTACGAGGGCGGCCAGTTCGTCGTCGAGAACATCCCCGGCACGGAGCTGATCGTCTTCGAGTCGCTCAACTCGGCCGACAAGCCGGAAGCGACGCTGGAAGGTGTGGTCGATGATATGGTGGCCGACGGCGCGACGCTCATCCTGACGACCTCCGACGAGTTCGAGGAAGACACGCTGGGCGCGGCCGAGAAGTACCCCGATATCACTTTCATGAACGTCTCCGGTGACGACGCCAAGACGGGCGAAGCGCCGCCGAACCTGGGCAACGTCATGGGCCGCATGGAAGACATGAAGGCCATCGCCGGCTGCGCCGCCGCTCTGGCGACCCAGACGGGCACCATCGGCTACCTTGG
>CAYNOL010000222.1:0-5255 GCA_964398825.1 uncultured Ardenticatenaceae bacterium | reverse complement strand
AATCGCATCAGAAGCCCTTCCAACTGCCCATTAAACCCGCTTTAGGTATTATTACCACTTGGCAATTGATCATCACAGATGCCAAGGATACAAATTTTCCAATAGAATCTGTGAATCCGTGTCCCACCTGTGTGGAATTCTTACTCTTCAGGACAGACCCATGACCGAAAAAACGCTGGCGATGCGCGCGCTGGAAGGGAAGAAGATCTCTTATGAAGCCCTGAGTTATCCCCACGACCTGCGCGACGCCGAGGAGATCGCTCAAATTCTTGATCTACCGCCCGAGCAAGTATTCAAAACGCTCGTCGTGCTGCCGCCGGAAGGGACGAAGAAGCCGTTGCTGGCCCTGGTGCCGGCTGACGCCCAATTAGACTTGAAGAAGCTGGCCGAGGCAGCGCGGGCCAAGAAGCTCAAGATGTCGACCCACCGGGAAGCCGAGCAATTGACCGGCCTGCAGGTGGGTGGCATCTCCGCGCTGGCCCTGCTCAACAAGCCGTTCGTCGTCTTCGTCGACGAGTCGGCCGCCGGCTTCGACAAGATCTGCATCAGCGCCGGCAAGCGCGGTCTGCAGATTCGGCTTCGCGTCGACGATCTCGTTGAGGTGACCAACGCTCGTCTGGCCCACATCACCAGCGCCGAGTAGATCAATCGTGGCCGCGCCCATAAGCAAAACGGGACGAACCGATCGGTTGTCCCGTTTATTTTTGGGTAGCAGCGACAGTCTATAGGCAGCCGTTACCTGTGCCCTGCCGCTGGCGAAGGCCTAGAACAAGCCCCAGTCGCCGCCGGCCCCTTCTTCCATCATCGACGGGTCCCACAGCTCGGTGCCGATCTGCACCTTCACGCCGCCGGGCATCACCTGGTTGCCGACGATGCGCACCTGCTCAATGATCTGCGGCCCATAGGGGCAGAACGGCGTAGTCAGGATCATCGTCACATTGGCCGAATCACTGGGCTCGTCCACGTCGAGATCGCGGATCAGTCCCAGTTCGACGATGTTCAAGCCGATCTCGGGGTCGATAACCGACCGCAAAGACTCCATCAATTGTTCTTCTTTACTGGCGATCATTCAATTCCTCTCTGATGTTTGTAGGGTATCGGCGAGAACGATGACGTCGTCCTCGGCCGTCTCGCTCTGAATCGTGAATTGGCAGCAGCTTGCACCATGGAGCATGCAGCTATCCTGATGCACGTTCAATTGCAGAACGCCGCTCATCAGTTGCCTATCGAAGCTGCACACTTCGGCGTGGGTATTGCCGATAGACAGATAGGGGCAGCTGTACTCGACGAGGCGATAGCCGCCGTCGTCCACCCGCTCCCAGGTCGACAGAAAGCCCTCTTCAGTCAGCAACTCCACCAGATAATCGAGCCGCTTCTCCAACGGCAGATGCTCGAATTCGCCGCGATGTTCATCCAGCACCGACTCAACCACGCCATTGAAGATACTGGCGATCATCTCTTCCGATAGATGATCCTTCATCTCGTCCAGTAGCCGACTGGTCAGGCGCACGTACCGCTTGGGGAACAGCTCTTGCCCCTCGGCGCTGAGCGAATAGACATAGTACGGGCGGCCGACCTTGCGTCGGACGCTCGACGCCTCGATCGCGCCCTCGGCTTGCAAGGCGTTCAGATGATGGCGAGCGGTGACCGGCGAGATCTCCGCTACCTCGGCCAGCTCCTCGACGGTTGATTGCGGCCGCTGCTTGATGGTGTGCAGAATGATCTCTCGTGTCGTGCGCTTCTTGGGAAATGTTGTTTCGTCCACTCTTTTCTTGACAGGCACGGAATCCTCAAATCGAAACAAATGGGCGGTCAATGCTGACAGACACAACAAACGATTCTGCGTGCTTCGGAGGCGCTTTTCCCGCCGGATTCCGCACGCCCATTATATGGTGTTTTTCAAAAGGGAGTTACTTTGGTTTATTTTTATCATTATTATCATAAATATTGACGGGTGTCAACCCGCGTGCTATAATCCGAGCCTGTCTGCTACTTCCTTTACTCTCTAGAAAATTTATCCTGGCCTGTCTATAGGCCACGGCGAAATCAGGAGCTGATTGACGATGACTGTTGCGTTAGAAATAAAAAATCTTCACGTAAGTATCGGTGAAAACCGCATTCTGAAGGGAATCGACCTTGATGTGAAGCAGGGCGAGATCCACGCGCTCATGGGCCCGAACGGGTCCGGCAAGAGCACATTGGCCTATACGCTGGCCGGCCATCCTTCTTACGAGCCTTCGGCCGGCACTGTCTCCTACGACGGCGTCGACCTGCTGGAAATGGAAGCTGACGAGCGATCGCGCGCCGGCATTTTCCTGGCCTTCCAATATCCCGTGGCCGTTCCCGGCGTCACGGTGGCCAAATTCCTGCGCCAGGCGATTAACTCTCGCCGCAAGGCTGCGAACCCCGAGGACACGGGCATGCCCATCCCCCAATTCCGCCGCCTTCTGCGCGAGAAGATGGACTACCTGGGCATCGATCAGAAGTTCGCCGGCCGCTATTTGAATGAAGGATTCTCCGGTGGCGAGAAGAAGCGGGCGGAGATCCTGCAAATGGCCATGCTGGAGCCGCGGATCGCCATCATGGACGAGACCGACTCCGGTCTCGACATCGACGCGCTGCGCATCGTGGCCGAAGGCGCCGGTCGTCTGCGCGAAGCGAACAACATGGGCGTGCTGGTCATCACCCACTACCAGCGCATCCTCAATTACATCCAGCCCGACTACGTCCACATCATGATGGACGGCCGCATTGTCGAGCAGGGCGGCCCCGAGCTGGCCCTCAAGCTGGAAGAGCAGGGCTACGACTGGGTGCGCGAGAAGTACAGCCTGACGGAGGTTGCATAAATGGCCGATCAAATACTCCTTGATCGTGAACTGACTGAAAACGAAATCGTCGCCAGCGTCAACGAAGATTACGCGAGCAAGTACGGCTTTGCCGACGCCGAGGATTACTTCTTCAAGGCCGAGAAGGGTCTGAACGAAGAGGTCATCCGCGCCATGTCGGCCATGAAGCGCGAGCCGCAGTGGATGCTCGACATTCGCCTGAAGGCGTACCAGCACTTCCTCGAGCGACCGATGCCCGAATGGGGCGCCGATCTGTCCGAGATCGATTTCGATGACATTTACTACTACATCAAGCCCACCGAGCGCCAGGAAGACGACTGGGAGGACGTGCCGGACTACATCAAGAACACGTTCAACAAGCTGGGCATCCCCGAGGCGGAGCAGAAGTTCCTCTCCGGCGTGGCCGCGCAGTACGAATCCGAGGTGGTCTACCACAACATCAAGAAGGACCTCGAAGAGAAGGGGGTCATTTTCCTGGGCATGGACGATGGTCTGGCCCAATACCCCGATCTGGTGAAGGAGTACTTCAGCACCATTATCCCGCCGAACGACAACAAGTTCGCGGCGCTGAACACGGCCGTCTGGTCAGGCGGCAGCTTCATCTACGTTCCGCCGGGCGTCCATGTGGAAATGCCGCTGCAGGCGTACTTCCGCATCAACGCCAAGAACTCCGGCCAGTTTGAGCGCACGCTGATCATCATCGACGAGGGCGCCTATGTCCATTACGTCGAGGGCTGCACCGCGCCGATCTACTCGACTGACTCGCTGCACTCGGCCGTTGTCGAGATCATCGTCAAGAAGGGCGGCCGCTGCCGTTACACGACCATCCAGAACTGGTCCAACAATGTCTACAATCTGGTGACCAAGCGCGCCGTGGCCCACGAGAACGCGACGATGGAGTGGGTTGACGGCAACCTGGGCTCCAAGATCACGATGAAGTACCCGGCCGTCTACCTGATGGGCGAGGGCGCCCACGGCGAGATCCTCTCCATTGCCTTCGCCGGAAACGGGCAGCACCAGGACGCGGGCGGCAAGGTGGTCCACATGGCCCCGCACACCAGCAGCCGGATCATCTCCAAGTCGATCAGCAAGAACGGCGGCCGTTCGTCCTATCGCGGCCTGCTCAAGGTGGCCGAAGGGGCCCACGACTGCAAATCCAACGTGGTTTGTGACGCCCTGCTGCTCGACGAGCAAAGCCGCTCCGATACGTATCCCTACATCGAAATCAACGAACAGGATGTCACCATCGGCCACGAGGCCTCGGTCAGCAAGGTCGGCGAAGAGCAGGTCTTCTACCTGATGAGCCGCGGCATTGCCGAGGACGAGGCCAACGCCATGATCGTCAACGGCTTCATCGAGCCGTTGGTCAAGGAACTGCCGATGGAGTACGCCATCGAGATGAATCGTCTGATTCAACTGCAAATGGAGGGTAGCATTGGCTAAGTTGCTTCCCTTTACCCGCGACGCGGTAGTTCAGCTATCGGCGTCGTTGAATGAGCCCGAGTGGATGCTCGAAAAGCGCCTGGCCGCTTGGGAGATATACGCATCGCTCCCGGTGCCGACGACGCAGGAAGAAGAGTGGCGGCGCACCGACATTCGCCGCTTCAAGATCGACTCGTTTGGCGTCTCGCTGAACGGCAATGGCGTTGGCAACGTCGGTGATGTCCCGGCCTACCTCGGGGCGCAGTTGACCGACGATGCTGCCGGCGGTGTGTTGCTGGAAGTCGACGGCGTGGTGAAGGAGTTTGCTCTCAGCGAGGAGCTCCGTGCCCAGGGCGTCATCTTCACTGACATGCACACTGCCGTCCGCGAGCATGGCGAGTTGGTCCGCAAGCACTTCATGACCGAGGCAGTCAAGGCCTCGGACGGCAAGTTCGCCGCGCTCCACGGCGCTTTTTGGCGCGGTGGGGTGTTTCTCTACGTGCCGCGCAACGTTTCGGCCGTGGCGCCGCTCCATAGCGCGCTGTGGGCCACCGGCGGCCTCACCTTTACTCACACGCTCGTCGTGCTGGAGCCCAACTCGGAAGCGACATTCATTGACGAGTACGCTTCCCCGGCCTCTGGCGAGGGGCAAGCGCTGCACAACGGCGCCATCGAGCTGCTCGTGCGCGACGGCGCAAGTCTGCGCTACGCCGCGTTGCAGGACTTCGGCACCAACGTGTGGCAGTTCAACCACGAGTCCGGCCGCGTCGGCCGCGACGGCAAACTCGACTGGATCACCAGCGTCATGGGCACGCGCCTGACGAAGGCATTCCAGACCTCGGAGCTCGACGCCCCCGGCGCGTGGGCCCGCATGTCGGGCATCTTCTTCACCAACGGCCGTCAGCACGTCGACCTGGACACGCAGCAGAACCACAACGCGGCCGACACCACCAGCGACCTGCTCTACAAGGGCGCGCTGAAGGACAA
>CAYNOL010000221.1:3429-5259 GCA_964398825.1 uncultured Ardenticatenaceae bacterium | reverse complement strand
AGAGAAGGAACCACAGATTACAGTCGGCTGTCCTCAGTCGAGTGTAATCTGTGGTTTCCCTCTCTTCATGGTATAATCGCCGTGCGTCCGGCGGTGTGTGGGACCCTACAAATATCGCCCCACCACACGAGACGGAGAATGGAGTGAACGAAAAAGCTGAACCTGGCGGGGCTCATAGACAGAGCCCGCCCCTGTTAACCGAATAACCCGCCCCCCGGTTGGCAGGTTCCCCTCGCCTTCGGGAGGCATTAGCATCCTGGAGGTGTCCCATGTTGCACACAGACCTGGAATCGATTCTGGGCAAGGTGCGCGCCTCGCTTGAGGTCGATGATCTGGCCGGCGCTGTCGCCGCCATCGAGGCGTTGCGCGCCCCCGACCAGGCCGATCTGTTCATCGAGCTGGACGACCAAGCCCAGGCCGCGCTCCTGCCCCGGCTCGACCCGGAGGACTCGGCCGACATCCTCGAAGAGCTGGAGGACGAAGACGCCGCCCGGCTCGTCGCCACCCTGACGCGGGAGGAGGCTGTTCGCATCATCGACGAGATGGAGCCGGACGAAGCGGCCGACTTGCTGGTGGAGCTGGAGCCGGAAGACCAGGAGTACGTGCTGGCCCGGCTGGAGGACGCGGCCGAGTTGCGGCCGTTGCTGCTGCACCCCGAGGACACGGCCGGCGGCCTGATGACCAGCGAGTTCCTGGCGCTGGGGCGGCGCATGACCGTCGGCGAGGCGCTGGCCGCCTATCGCACATGGCGGCCCGACGCCGAGGACACCTACGACGTCTACGTCATCGACCGCTACGGCCGGCTGGCGGGCGTGGTCAGCATGCGCCAGCTGCTGCGCGAGGAGCCCGACACGCCGCTGATCGACATCGCCGACGAGGAAGTGGTGTCGGCCTTCGTGGGCGTCGACCAGGAAGAGGTCGCCCGGCTCATGTCGCGCTACGACCTGGTGACGCTGCCCGTTGTGGACACGCAGGGGCTGCTGCTGGGCGTGGTCACCATCGACGACGTTGTCGACGTGCTGGAAGAGGAGACGACCGAAGACTTCCAGCGGCTGGGCGCGTCGTCGCCGCTCGACCGGCCGTACCTCGACACCAGCGTCTTCACCATGTTCCGCAAGCGCATCGGCTGGCTGCTGACGCTGTTCGTCACCGGCACGCTGACCGGCAGCGTCATTAATCTGTTCCAGGATCAGCTCGACCAGGTGGTGGCGCTGGCGCTATTCATCCCGCTGCTCATCGGCACGGGGGGCAACGCGGGGGCGCAGACCACCAGCACCATCATCCGCGCGCTGGCTGTGGATGACATCGACGCCAATGACTTGCTGCGGCCGCTGGTGCAAGAGGCCACGGTGGGGGTGATGTTGGGGCTGGTCATGGCTGTGGCCGGGTATCTGCGGGCCATCACCTGGCACACGGGACAGGGCGTGGCGCTGACGGTGGCGGTGTCGATCTTCACCATCGTCGTGTGGTCGAACAGCATCGGCTCGGTGCTGCCCATTCTGGTGCAGAAGCTGGGGCTCGACCCGACGGTCGTCTCCGGCCCGGCGATGAGCACGCTGGTGGACGCGACGGGGTTGTTGATTTATTTCACGATCGCGGGGCTGTTGCTGGCGCTCTGAGGAAAGGATCGGGGACTGGAGAGTGGGAGAGTGGGAGACTCTCCACTCTCCCGGTCTCCCGGTCTCTCAGTCTCCCGGTCTCTCAGTCTCCCAATCTCCTACTCCCCCGCCCTAAGCTGCACCGGTAAAAAGTGGAACGCCGTCGGCGTGAACGCCGGGAGGGTGGCTGTGGGCGTGGGTTCGGTGGTGGCCGTGGGTGGGGCGCCGGTGG
>CAYNOL010000221.1:0-3329 GCA_964398825.1 uncultured Ardenticatenaceae bacterium | reverse complement strand
GCCGGTGGCTGTTGCCGTGGGCGAGGGGGGCGTTGCCGACAAGGTCGGGGCCGACACGGTCGGGGCCGTCGTCGTGCTCGTGGCGGTCTCGGTTGGCGCGGCCGTCTGTGTGGCCGTTTCGGTGGGGTCGGCGGGCGACGGCGGTCGGGTCGCGGTGGCGGCCGGCGCCGGCAGCGGCACGCCGGCCAGCAGCGATTGCAGCAGCGCGGCCATCTCGGCGCGGACGGCGGCGTAGGCCGGGTCGTCGACGACATTGTCCATTTGGTATGGGTCGGCGGCCATGTCGTACAGCTCCGCGTCGCCGTTTTGATATTCGGCGTACATGTAGCCGGGTGTCTGCACGCCGAAGAAGCGGGACGGCGGGTCGCCGTGGTGGCGCTCCAGCAGCACGCCCTCGGCCCAGGGCTTCTCCGGCTCGGTCAGCAGGGGGACGAGGCTGCGGCCGTCGGGCACGCGCCCCTTGATGGTGGCGCCGGATGCCAGCTCGATGATGGTCGGGGCGATGTCGACATTCGACACGAGCCGCGCCTCCACCCGGTTCGGGCCGCCGCCGGGCATGCGAATGAACAGCGGGAAGTTGCTGCATTCGCGGTAGGGGCAGTTTTTGTAGAGCCAGCGGTGGGCCCCCCACGAGAAGCCCTGATCGGCCAGATAGATGACCACGGTGTTGTCCAGTTCGCCCGTTTCTTGCAGCTTTTGCATGATGGCCTGCACGCCGTCGTCGACGGCCATCAGTTCGCGCTGGCTGTTGGCGCGCTCGGCGTCCCATTCGGCCAGCTCCGCCTCTGTCAGCAGAGGCATGCGGCGCACGAAGAGGGGTTTGTCGCTGACGTCGGCCTCGTTGAAGTTCGGCCGCCGCGGGGGGATGTAGACGTCGAGATCCTTATAGCGGGCCGGCGGCTTGGCGATGTGGTGGGGGGCGGTGTAGGCCAGATAGAGGAAGAACGGCGAATCGGCCGGGGCGTCGTCGAGGAATTTCAGCGCGACGGCCGTCTGGTCGTCCACCGGCTTGTGGTTGGAGATGAACACATCCCAGCCCGGCGGCTGGTAGGACGCGGGATTTTCCCATGGGAAGCCGATGAGGTATTTGCCGATGAGGCCGGTGTGGTAGCCGGCGTCGTCGAGCCAGACGGGCAGCGTGGCCAGGTCGTCGAGATATTTGCCGCGGCCGTTGGCGGTGACGCCGTGGTTGTGGCTATATTGCCCGGTCAGGAATGTGGCGCGCGACGGGCAGCATTTGGCGTCGTTGGCGAAGGCGTTGGTGAAGTTGACCCACCCGCCGCCGATGTAGGACAGCAGGTGGCGCATGACGGGCAGGCTGTCCATGTCCTGGTCGTCGGACATGATGACGACGAAGTTGAGCGGGCCGTTGACTTCGGCGGCGCGGGCGCCCCGGCCCACGGCGATGGA
Source organism: uncultured Ardenticatenaceae bacterium (assembly GCA_964398825.1). Classification (GTDB taxonomy): domain Bacteria; phylum Chloroflexota; class Anaerolineae; order Promineifilales; family Promineifilaceae; genus Promineifilum. The sequence goes on along the minus strand of CAYNOL010000221.1, from coordinate 1,919 downwards.
CAGCACCAGCGCGCCAAACGCGGCCGCGACGGCCAACAACAGTAGCAATCGGCGAGATGACATGAAAGGAAGCTCCTGATCAAAAAAGTAATGGGGGGAGTGGCTCACCCGGCCCCGGTTTGCATCAAACGTGGAATTATACACGTTATAACGAATGCAAGAAGAGGATGGAACCACAGATTACACTCGGCTGTTCTCAGCCGCGATTACACAGATTTTGAAGAGGAGATTGGGAGACTGGGAGACTGGGAGACTGCTCAGTCCCTCAGTCTCTCAATCTCTCAGTCTCTATTCCTTGATGTGTGTAATTTGTGGTTTCTCTCCGGTCATATCTAGCGAAAGTTACCGATTGACATCAGATTGCCACTTCGCTATAGTATGGCTTGACTGGTGTGAGTAGTCGCTCGGATGGAGATACGGCCGCCAGGGCTTGCGAAAGCCGGGGCGGTTTTTTTGTGTAAACTTCGCCGAACGGCCGTGGCCGCGAGGCCCCATTTTACCCTGCACACCGGGCAGGAGATTTTTTTGACGAACGAGTTTGCGGAGCAGGAGATGGCCGTCGCCGACGGCCTGGTCGTCAGCATGGCCTACACGCTGCGACTGGATGATGGAGAAGAGATCGATTCGGCCTCAAGTGACGATCCCCTCGTCTATTTGCACGGCGCCCAGAACATCATTCCGGGATTGGAAAGCGCCCTGACGGGCATGAAAATTGGCGACGCTCGCCAGGTGAGCGTCAGGCCGGCCGACGGCTACGGCGACGTCGACGCGGATGCATTCGAGTTGGTCCCCTACGACGCCTTCCCCCCCGACGTGGATCTGGAAGAGGGTATGGGCTTGCGCATGGTTGACGGCACGGGCCGGGAGATGGACGCCTATATCTCGGAGCTGCGCGATGAGGGCGCGCTCCTCGATTTGAACCACCCTCTGGCCGGCGAGACCTTGCATTTTGATGTTGAGATCGTTGGTTTACGCCGGGCGACAACGGATGAAATCGCCCACGGGCATGCCCACACAGATGGTCACACACACTAATTTTGGGGTTTAGAAAGGAAGATGAAAAAGCTTTACGTTGGTAACTTGCCGTTTGACACGGACGAAGAGCAGGTTCGCGAGTTGTTCTCCGAATACGGAGAGGTCCGCTCGGTTGATATGATCAACGATCGCGAGACCGGCCGCTTCCGCGGCTTCTGCTTCGTAGCGATGGACAACGCTGAGGCCGACGCGGCCGCGGCGGCTTTGAATGGTTACTCCTTCGGCGGGCGGCCGTTGAAGGTGAACGAGGCCAAGCCACGCGAAGAGCGTCCGGCTGGGTCGGGTGGCGGCGGTCGTGGTGGTTTCGGTGGCGGTCGCCCCGATAACCGCAATCGTGGCGGTGGCGGCTATAACCAAAATCGCAACAGCGGCGACCGGAATCGCTGGTAGTACTGAGTAAGTCAGGCGGCGTAGACCATTGCATCCAGCGGTGGTTGTCGGGCAACCGGCAACCACCGTTTTTATTTAATCTTTTAACCACGGATTTTCACGGATTTGACGGATTGAAACGGATGAGTATCCGTGTTTATCCGTTCAATCAGCGAGAATCCGTGGTTAAAAGATTTTCTATTGCGGAGAGTAGCCCACGGCCGTCGCTTGGGTTTGGCCGGGTTTGGGTTCGTTGCCGAAGAACCGTTTTTCCAGCAGGATGGCAGTGATGTAGAGGACGGTGACGCCGGTGAAGATGTAGACGAAGCCGCCGGGGCCGTGATCGACCTGGATGCGGCCGCTGACCTGGGGCATGATGAACCAGCCCACCTGGAAGACGAGGTTGGTCAGGCTGACGGACAGCGCCTGGGCCTGTTCGGGCACGCGCTCCAGCACGAACGTCTGGTAGACGGGGTTGCTCAGGTTCATCAGCGCCAGGCGGAAGATGTAGGCGA
>CAYNOL010000220.1:0-5285 GCA_964398825.1 uncultured Ardenticatenaceae bacterium | reverse complement strand
GGGAATGTCCTAAATTGTGTGTAAACACCATTTCTTGATGGCGCAGCCATCATAGCTCAAACCGTCCTTCAAATCGAATGGCCAACTGATTGAGGATCTTGGCCCACTCCCAGATGGGCGCATTCCACCGGCGTGTGATGCGTTGGGTGGCCAGATACAGCAGCTTACGGGCCGCCTCGGGCGTGGGGAAGGCGGCCTTGGTCTTGGTCACCTTGCGTAGCTGACGATGATAGTTCTCTACGCTGTTGGTCGTGTAGATGATCCGCCGGATCGCACTGGGGTAGTCGAAGAAGGTGGCGACTTCCGTCCAGTTATTCTGCCACGAACGGACGGCCATAGGGTATTTCGTTCCCCAGCGCTGATCCAACTGGGCCAGATTGGCCTCAGCCTCATCGCGGGTGGCGGCTCGATAGACGCGCTTCAGGTCGGCAACGAACGCCTTATGGTCCTTCCAGGAAACATATTTCAGGCTGCTGCGAATCTGGTGGATGACACAGCGCTGCACCTGGGTCTGCGGGAACACGGCGTGGATGGCCTCGCTGAAGCCGGCCAGCCCATCGACGCAGGCCAGGAAGATGTCGGTCACGCCCCGGTTCTGCAGGTCGGTCAGCACGCTCAGCCAGAAGTTGGCTCCTTCCGCCCCGTCGCCAATCCAGTGGCCCAGGATGTCCCGGTGACCCTCCATATCCACGCCCAGGACGTTGTAGACGGCGGTGTTGGCCACCCGGCCTTCCCGCCGCAACTTGATATGAATCGCATCCAGATAGACGATGGGGTAGATACGCGCCAGGGGTCGATTCTGCCACGCTTCCACCAGCGGCCACACCTTCTCGGTGATGGTGCTGATGGTCGCCGCCGAGATGTCCACGCCGTACAACTCGGCCAGCGTCCCGGCGATGTCACGGGTTGACATCCCCTTGGCATACATGGCCAGTATCTTCTCTTCCAACTCGTTGGTGTTGCCGGCGTAGCGGGCGATGATCTGCGGTTCGAATTCGCCGTTGCGGTCACGCGGCACCTGGACGTTCGTCTCGCCGGTCGAGGTGCGTACCTTCTTGGCGTAATGCCCGTTGCGGTTGTTGCCGGAGTTGCGGCCAACAGCCTCGTATGGCTCGTAGCCCAGATGCTCGGTCATCTCGCCTTCCAGCATCTGCTCCAGCGTCGAGGCAAAGAGCCGGGCAAAGACCCCCTCTTTGCCGAAGAAGTCATCCATCGACTGAACCTTGGCCAGCTCAGCCTGCACTTCCTCCGCCGTTGGCATATACTCTTGTGGTGATTGGGATTTCTTTTGTTTCGTCATCGTGTAACCTCCAGCCGCTTGCACGGCTATACTCTATTCGATTTCTGGTTACACACAATTTTGGACAGTACCCCGTTCACCAATCCTAGACGCGCCGATTCATCGCGGACCCATTTGTGAAAGGCCGTGCCGGCACGTTCCCAGTCTTGATTGGTGGCCCCTTTACGACGGTCACGAATGGATTTAGCATACTTCGCGCGTAGCCATATCTTGAAGAAGTCAATTTCCTCTTCTTTGCCTACTGCCAAGAGATTCAAAATGGCTCGTCGCCAAACCTCGTGCGCCTCGTCGCGTTTATGGTCTTCAGTGATATTTGAGAGTAGATAGCCTTTGAGCATATCCGTAGGACTTAGCGACAGTCCCCGGTCGTTCATAGTTTCGAAAATTGTGTAAGCGTCTTCGTCAGAATAGGCCGTTATCTCAACAAGATATACTCGCTCGCGAAGCCAGTCGATAAAGTAAGGAAGTTTTTCACCTACAAGTGAATCAGGGAAATTCTCAACAATGTCCTCGTACCTAGCCTTAATCGTACGCACCGACTCGTTTCGTTCCTCGGTGATATCGAGGTCTTGTGCGTTAAAGAGGGCTTCCATACATTTCTTTCGTTCGGGTATATCTAGGTTGAACGACCTTTCTCCGAACGACTCGGAGAAGACCATACTTCGAACATCCACTGTATCTCCCTTGCGCTCTCGCTGAAGATTGTGAATGTGGATCAGCAATAGGGTAAGAGAAGTGAGTCTCTGTTGGCCGTCGATGATGAAATTGCGCCCGTTCTTTCGGCTAATGACGATTGACCCTAGGAAATACGGGCCGTAACCGCGAACGGATGTCCGCGGATCCCCCTCTGAATAGTAGCTATCGAACTTCTCCGTTAAGTCCGAAAGCAGTTCGGTGATATTCTTAGCCTGCCACTTGTACTCGCGCTGATAATAGTCAATTGTGTACTTGACGTTATCCAGTAGCTGACGAACGGTCTTTTCTCTTCCAGTTATGTCGATTTTTGTGGAGTCTGAAGTTGCGACTGCCATGTTACCCATCTCCCAGTCAAAAAAGCCTACAGCCTGACGTGCCTTCGCAGTTTCAGCATGAGTAAAGCCAAGTCCCTGTAAATTGGAAATTACCACACAGTTCTCACTTGTATAAGAACAACACTTCCGTCTTCCAATTCACTTTGATCATCTTTCTTCTCCATCCCAATAAATATCCACCTTCGTCTCCAAACACCGCCTCAACGACAAGTCATTAACGCCAATCTCGTGCCAGCTAATTGGCTTCTGATAGAAGTCTAGCCCTCGACCGATTTTGATTACCCACCCGTTATCTAGACGAATCTCGCGATCATGTAGATTTTCATTCAACTCAACCTCTAGCACAACGTCCATTTCCAGAAGACTTTGCTTTAATTCGTCGAGCTTTGACCGGACTTCCATTAATGGCGTTTCTTCATCGTATCCGGTGATGAGCCGGATATGCTTCACGGCCGAGTGCTTGACCACGGCCTCGCAGAACCGGACAAAGTTCTGAATTTGATGCGGCATGCGAATATAGGGGTCTTCTACCACAATAGTTCGCGCCCCTGGCAGATAGGGCATCAGGATGGATTCATAGCTATATCCTATATCCCCATAGCGAATCGTGAAATGCTGTTCTATTGGTTCAGACCTGGCTTCGACGGTTACATCGTCTATGGCATCTGGAACGACTTCCACCTGAGTTAGCTTAGTCTCGACGTGCGTTGGGATTGTCGGCTCCGGCGCAATGCTAACACCCAATCCCTCCAGAGACTTCCGCGTTGGTTGTTGCGTCGCCATGGCGCTCTTCGATTCAGGGCAGTAAATGACGATCTCTCGGCCATCGGTCGTGATATACGACAGATCGATCTTGGCGAACTCATCATCCGGCTTGCGCTTGTTCATCTGCTCCTTGACGCGCCGGCGGTTCTCAATGGCATAGGCCACGTATTCTTCGAACTCCGTCTCGCTCGGCGGGCCGTCCGGATGGAGTATCTTCAGAAAAGCAGCAATGGTCTTCTTGATCCCTTTCTCATCGCGCCCTTCCACCGCAGAGCCAAGACGAATGCGCTTGCTGACTTCCTCGTATCGGTTGCTCTTCGAGAATTGGTGGTGAAATGCCTCGGCCAGATAGTCCGTGATGAACCCATAGTTCACTGTCAGGTATTCTGTGCTCGTCTTCGGCATTTCCCAGCCCGGCAAATAGCAGGCAAACCGGTCCATGACCGCCAGGTCGAACTCTTTCGGCAAGGAGATAAACAGGTCATATTGGGTCGAATTCACCAGTTGTTCGATCGAGTGGTCGATATTCCCCACAAAGGCCATGCTGGCGTCGGCGATGACCTCCACCCCGCGGGAGAAGCGACCATTCGCCAGGAAGTCCTTCATAATCTGAATTGTGTCTGGATCATTGATCTTGATGCCCGCCACTTCGTCGAAAGCGACGGTGTCCCAGAACCCGACCAGCCCCACTCGCCGGCGCGCGTTGTTGTAGAAAAGTGTCGCCTTCGTCGCCTGGCCGCCGCTGAGCAACGTGGCATAGGGGGAGAACTCGCTGAAAAAGTAAGACTTGCCGGTGCCGCGCGGGCCAAGTTCGATGAAGTTAAAGTTTGGTTCGACCAGCGACGCCAGACGGGCGATGAAGTGAAATTTCAACCGTGGTGTCAGTTTGCTGGGCTCAAGCCCAACGGAGCGCAATATGACGTCGAGCCACTCGTCGCGCGAGAATTGGCGTCGCCCTTCAGTGTAACCCTCAAAGTCGAAGCGGGAGAGCTGAATCGGCCGTAGGTCCTCGATGTAGAAGGCGTAATCGTCCTCATCGACTTCGTTATAGGCGATAGTAACCTCGGCCCAGATGCCACCTTCAAGGAGCCGCTCATTGTCCCGGAAGAAGCGCTCAGGCGCGGCGATCCGCTGGGAGTTAAAATTCTCCAGTGCGGCCCAATGACGTTTCTCGCGCTCGACGTAGCGGACGTGGACTTTGTCGATGAAACGGTGTTTGTGCTTTAGGGCAACACGCGATTGCGCCGCATTGGCCTCATCGGGCCGAACATAATTGTCCTGGAGAGTGGCCAGAACCGCTTCAAGTCCCGCCTGAATCTCGGCTGGTTCATCGCTGGCACAATAGCGGGCCAGCAGGAACTCCAGAACGAAGGTGGGCACGTTCGTCCCCTTCTTGATACGCTGCACCAGGTCTTTACGCACGACCTTGCCGTCGAAGGCACTCAGTAGCTTCTCGTCCAGTTCGTCTTTGGCTTGTACATCGATCATGATCACCGCTCTCAGACAGTGTAATCTGTTTCCAGCTCTAGCGAGTCAAACGTCGTCAATGTGGTTGGATCCAAGGCTTTGACCGTGAACTTGCCCTCGTACTCGCGATCCATCTTCAGTATGACCTGGGTGGTGCTGCCCGGCGTCAGGGTGATGGTCATCGTCGCTGGATTGACCGGCCCGCCGGGCTTGGGCTCGCCGACCACGTTGCCCTGTTTATCTTGTGCTTCGAGTAGCAGGGTGACGTCCATCCCAAAACCGAAAAGGTCCCCCGCATCCACTTTAATATCGATCACCGGCAGTTGCGTGGTGATCCGCTTCGCGCCGCGCTTATAGCTCAGTTTTACAGCCGGAGCCTTGCCGGCCTCCTTGGTCTGGGTCCTTAGGCGAACGGACAACACTGGTACCACCGCTTCCTGAAGCGACGCGCCACCATGAAAGTACCATTGGCCTGCCCGATAGGCGTTCATCGACCTCGGCCCAGCCGCCTGACTAAAATCGCCGCGGATCCCGAGGCGCTCGGCCGGTAGGATAAAGCTACCGATAGCGCCCGTGCCGTCTCCCAGCAACAGCCGCTCATGGGCGTTGACCCATTTACCGGGTGGTTTCCCGCAGGTGTCTCCGGCTTCTAGCGCCGTGTTTAGGTAAAAACCGTGGTCGGTGGCGATGACCGCGTCCTGGAAGCCAGCGTCACGCAATTT
>CAYNOL010000219.1:0-5345 GCA_964398825.1 uncultured Ardenticatenaceae bacterium | reverse complement strand
AGCGAGCCAGCGACTTGGCCAGCACCGTCTTGCCCACGCCGGGCACGTCCTCGATGAGGATATGGCCCTGGCAAAGCAAGCCCAGCACGGTCAGTTGGACTGCCTGTCGCTTGCCGACCATGACTTTCTCAACGTTCTCAACGATCTTATTGGCGGTGGCCTGGATGTCTGCCATGTTCTGTATGTACCTCTGGAAGGATTTTGAAATTAGCGAGCAGTCCGAACGGCGTCGAACCGGAGAGCAACTCGATTAGCCCAACTCAGGCATAAGCCCAGCCGGAACCGCGGAAGTATAACATGAATTTGCGGAAAGGTAATTTTGGTGGCACTTTGGGGTCATCGATTTCAACCAAACACCTTGAACAGCCGGAATGAAGCATAACAACAACCGGCTACAGTCGAAAATGAAGCTCACTTGTAGTTAATTAAGCGGCGTTATCCGTCGGCCGCAGGCGTACATTGAAGCCGTGGCCACCCTGCTGGGCAAGACTTGACAGATAGACCTGCGACGCTTTTAACCAAATAAACGCCTCGCTATGCTCACCTGCCCGGTATCGACAGGAAGCGAGCGAACACGCGCCGACTGCAAAGGGCATACGTCAATGGCCAGCCGGTGCTTTTCCGTTGCCCACCGGTCGGGCGACCGTCAAACAAAATCCGTTATACTAAAGGCATGATGCGCCTGAAGTTCTCCTTCATCGTGCTCCTGGCCGTCATCCTGGTGTCTTGTCGTCCGGGGCAATTCGGTTCGTTGGGCGACACGGGGACGGAAAGCCCGGCCGTCATCCCCACCACCTTGCCCCAGCCCGCCGGCCGCGTGCCACAGGTGACGGTCCTCTCCCCACTGCAGATCGACAGCGCCAACGGCCGCCTCTACGCCGAAGCCCAGGTGAACGGCGAGCCGAAGATCGCCGTGATGCGAGCCGCCGACGGCGCCCTGCTGGCCGCCTGGGACGGCACGGGGCGGCTGGCGCTCGACGCCGCGCGCGGCCGCCTCGCCATCGATAGCGGCACACAGGGCATCACTCTGCTGGACGCCGCCAACGGCCAAGCCCAGGGCACGGTCAGCCTGCCGTCGCAGGCCGATCCGCCGCCACCGCAGATCGACGCCAAATCGGGCCTGCTCTACGCCTTCCGGGAGTCGACGATCCACGTTATCGATCCAGCCATTCGCACTGTCATCCGTACCGTGCCCGTCGAGGTGGAGAACGTGGTGTGCGACAGCCCGGCCGGCGACGCGCCGATCCACCGGACGGCCGTCGATCCGTCGGGAGGACGCCTCTACCTCTCCTTCATCAGCCGCGTCTGCACCCCGTGGGCATCGATTACCCTGCTGGCCTACGACACGGAACGTCGCCGGGAGATCGGCCGGGCCGAGTTCGACATCAACACCCAATTTCTGGCCTACAACAAAAACGCGTACGGCGCGTCGGTTAACCGGCTGGGCCCGATGATGGCTTGGGCGTGGGATGGGAGCACGTTGTGGCACCAACAGAGCAGCGACGGCATCGGCCCGCCGGCGGGCATGGCCGCCGACAGTGGGCGCAAGCTCATCTATGAGGCGCTGGGCGAGACGCTCCGCGCTGTGGAGCCGCGCGAGCGCCGGGTGATGGCCGAAGTCGCCGTGCCGCTGCCGTCCGGCAGCACCCTGGCGGGATTCGACGCGGCCACCGACAATCTCTACTTCGTCACGCCCACGGGTCGCCTGAACAGTTGGGCGGCCGCCAACCTGCCCAACCCCGTCTCCCCGCCCGTGGCCGCGCCGTCGCCGCTGCCGGCCACGGCCGTGCGGCTGCTTGCCCCCGCCCCAAACTGGTCAACCAACCGCACGCTGGCCGCTATCTTTGATGATCCGGCCTGCGGTGGGGGTGGGCAACTGTTCCTGCTGATGAACCCGGCCGCCGGTTGGGTGCCCGGCGTCTTTGAAGAGTCCCCCTGCCCGGACGTGACGACGATCGCTTTCTCGCCCGGCTTCCAGCAGGACTCGTTGATCTTCGCCGCCACCAGGCGCCCTTCGACAGTGCTGCGCTCACTGGACATGGGGCGCTCGTGGACGGCCGCGCAGAGCCCCTTCCCCGATGGAGTGCACTTCAAGACATTGCTGCCCTCGCCCAACTACGCCACAGACCAGACGATTTTCGCCCTGACGAACGCGGGACTGCTCTACCGTTCGCGCGACGGCGGCCGGAATTGGCAACTGCTGGACCAGCGACTGGACCATGTGGCGCTGGCTGGGCCGACTTCGCCGGCCGTCCACCTGTACGGCGTCTACGGCGGGCGGGTGCTGCACTCGACCGACGGCGGCGAGAAGTGGCGCGAGACGGGCCTGACGCCGGGGCGCGAGGAGCTGGCCCTCTTCGCCGCCGCACCGTCGGGCGGCGACTTCCCGGTGTTCTTCGCCTTCACCGCCGGGGGGCAATTCACCCGCTCGATCGACGCCGGGGCCGGCTGGAACCCGGTCATCGAGACGTCGCCCGGCGCGGCACAGCTGGCCATCGCCGCCGACATGCCCGACGCGCAGCGCCCCGTCTTCCTGCTCCATGAAGGAAGCGTGACGGCGTCGTACGACGGCATGGCGGCCGTGTGGGCGGCGACGGCGGCCGACGAAGCCGCGCGGCTGAGCCCGACGGCGCTGGCTGTCTCCCCCCAATTCCTGGCCGCGCCCTACTTGCTCGTGGGCACGGCCGACGGCCAAATCATCTATTTGCGAGCCGCCGCGCCCACCCCTTGATCAGGCTGTTTTCCTCTCATAATCCTTCGACTAAATAGAACAAATGAGATATAATTCATCCGTTAAGGATGTTGCAGAAACAGGAGAAACACGCGGCGCTACCAGGCGTCTTTTCGACGCTCGCGGCGGGGTTCGAATTGACCACACGCTATTTGTGGTTGATGATCATCCCCGCCGTTCTTGACGTGTTCCTGTGGATCGGGCCGCGGCTGAGCTTCCGGCCGCTCATCGAGACGCTGGCGACACAGATGCCGGCGCAAGCGATGATCATCGACGTAGGCCCCCTGCTGGAGACGTTTGCCGGGCGGTTGAACCATTTCACCTACCTGAGTGTCTCGTTGCTCGGTGTGCCGGCGCTCATGGTGGGCCTGACACCGGAGCGGACGCCTATTCAGCCGCTGGTGATCGAGCGGGCCGGGCTGGGCGAGTGGTTCGGCACCTTTTTCCTGTTCACGCTGGCCGGGCTGCTGCTGGCCGCGTTCTATTACAGCCTGATCGCCTACGCCCTGCGACGCGTCGGCGCGGCGTCGGCCAAGACGCCCATGCCGCCGGCGCGACTGGGCCGGCGGACGGTGCGGACGTGGTTCCGGTTGGTCGCGCTGGCGTTGCTGTTCATGATCGTCGTCATGATGGTTATGTTCCCGGCAGCGATAATTACGGGGTTTGCTTCGTTGCTGAGCCAGACACTGGCCACATTTCTGCTCATCGGGGCGATGATCTTCGTCCTCTGGGTGGTGCTGTTCCTCAGCTACACGCCGCAGGGAATGGCGCTCAATCCCAAGCGCTTTTTTCCGGCGCTGGTAGAGAGCATCCGCCTGTTTCGGGCCAACATTCCGGCCTCGCTGGGGCTGCTTCTCGTGGTGATGATCGTGAGGCGGCTGTTGAGCTTCATTCTGCTGTCGGCCGACTCGGGCACGTGGGTGACGGGCATCAATCTGCTGGCCCACGCCTACATCTCCACAGCGCTGATTATGGCTTTATTTATTTTCTATCGGGATCGCTACACCGCTTCCTTGCAGGAAGCGAGTTCGCCAGTAAACGTAGACCAAGTTAAGCAATAAACTATGACCACCAAGATCAAGCAAAGCGAAAACAATCCGGCGATCTTCTACGACGCCGGCAATATCCAGGTGCTGAAGGGGCTGGAAGCCGTCCGGCGTCGCCCCGGTATGTACGTCGGCGGCACCGACCTGAAGGCGCTGCACCACCTCGTCAACGAGATCGTCGATAACTCCATCGACGAGGCGCTGGCCGGGCGCTGCGACCGGATCGAGGTGACAATCCACCCCGGCGGCAGCGTCAGCGTCGTCGACAACGGCTACGGCATCCCCGTGGCCGAGCATCCGACCGAGAAGGTGTCGGCGCTGCAAGTCGTCCACACCAGCCTGCACTCGGGCGGCAAGTTCGACAACGACGCCTACAAAGTGTCGGGCGGTCTGCACGGCGTCGGCGCGGCGGCCGTCAACGCCCTGTCAGAGTGGATGGAAGTCGAAGTCAAGCGAGACAAGGCGGTCTGGAAGCAGCGCTACGAGCGGGGCATCCCGGTGACGCCCGTCGAGCGCGTCCGCGACCTGAAGAAGGGCGAGCCCACGGGCACACAGACGACCTTCAAACCCGACCCGACGATCTTCACCGACGACAACGAGTTCCGCTTCGAGATGATGGTCACCCGCTTTCGCGAGATGGCCTTCGTCACCAGCGGCGTGTTCCTGAAGTTGCGCGACGAGCGCGTCTCGCCCGGCCGTGAGATGAACTTCTACTTCGAGGGCGGCCTGCGCTCCTTCGTCCGCTACCTGAACCGCAACCGCAAGGTGCTGCACGCGCCCGTCTATGCCCACAAGGAAGTGGATAACATCGACGTCGAGGTGGCGGTGCAGTACACCGACGGCGTGGCGATCTCCGAGTTCGCCTTCGCCAACACCATCAACACGCCCGACGGCGGCACGCACCTGACCGGCGCGCGCACGGCACTGACCCGCGTCATCAACAACTACGCGCGCAAGAACAACTTCCTGAAGGACAAGGATAAGAACTTCTCGTCCGACGACACGCGCGAAGGCGTCACACTGGTGGTCAGCATCAAGCACCCCGACCCGCAGTTCGAGAGCCAGACGAAGGTGAAGCTGATGAACGCCGAGGTGGCCGGCCATGTGTCGGCCGTGCTCAGCGAGGCGCTGCAGACTTTCCTGGACGAGACCCCGCGCGAGGCCAAGCGCATCATCGACCGCTGCCTCACCTCGTCGCGCGCCCGCGACGCGGCCAAGGCCGCCCGCGAGCTGGTCATGCGCAAGAGCGCGCTCGACAGCCTGACGCTGCCGGGCAAGCTGGCCGACTGCTCCGAGCGCGACCCGGCCCGCGCCGAGCTGTACATCGTCGAGGGTGAATCGGCCGGCGGCACGGCCAAGCAGGGGCGCGACCGCCACTTCCAGGCCATTCTGCCGCTGCGCGGCAAGATCCTGAACACGGAGCGCGCCCGGCTGGACAAGATCCTCGGCAACAACGAAGTGAAGGCGCTCATCTCGGCGCTTGGCACGGGCATCGGCGAGTCGTTCGACCTGAGCAATCTGCGCTACGGCCGAACGATCATCATGACCGACGCCGACGTCGACGGCAG
>CAYNOL010000218.1:0-5440 GCA_964398825.1 uncultured Ardenticatenaceae bacterium | reverse complement strand
CAACCGCACGGCCATCGTCGAGGGCAAGGCTGAGGCGCTGACGCCGACCGAGACGAAGCTGCTCTACATCCTCATGCGCAGGGCGGGCCGCACCGTGCCCACCGACTACATCCTGCGCCGCCTGTGGCCCATGGAGCCGGTGTTCGAAGATCGGCTCCACGTCCACCTGCACCGGCTGCGGCGCAAGATCGAGGATCGCAAGAACAAATCCCGGCCGCGCTACATCCTCTCCGAGCGCGGCGCAGGCTACAGCTTCCGCGACATCCAGCCCCAGACGACGGCCTCCCAGGAAGAGGAGTAGGCCACCCCTCCGCCGCCGTGACCATCTCCTGCACATTCGACGACGTGCGCGAGGCGCTGAGCCTGCCCGACTTCGACGGCTTCGGCGCGCAACGGCGCATGATGCCCGCCGGCCGGCCGGTCGGCCGCGCCCCCGACGGCGCGCCACCGCCCCGGCTGGGCGGCGTGCTGGTCTTGCTCTACTGTGTCGAGGAGCAGCCCCACCTGGTGCTCATCAAGCGCCCCACCTATGAAGGCGTCCACTCCGGCCAGGTGGCGTTCCCCGGCGGGGCCCACGAGCCGCCCGAGACGCTGGAAGCCACCGCGCTGCGCGAGACCCACGAGGAGATCGGCATCCGCCCCGAGCAGGTGGAGATCATCGGCCGCCTGACGCCGCTGTTCGTCGTGCCGTCGAATTTCGAAGTACACCCGTTCGTCGGCCGCTACATCGGCGACGCCCGGCCGGTGTTCGTGCCCGACGCCCGCGAGGTGGCCGCCGTGGTGGAGGCGCCGCTGCGGATGCTGCTCGACCCCGCCACCCGCGTCGAGGAGTCGATGGAGTTGCGCGGCGGGCTGCGCATGCGTGTGCCTTGCTTCCGCGTCGGCGCCTTCTCCATCTGGGGCGCGACGGCGATGATGCTCAGCGAATTCATCCAGCGGCTCGTCTATGTGGGCCATCTGCGCCAGAGGCGTCTGGCCGGGCCACCTTGATCCCCGCCCCACCGCTTACTATACTCCCCGTGCCGCCGGTCAATACGCCGGCGCGCTGATAAGGAAGATCTATGGCAATCGTCACTCCGCAGATAGCCCAAGCCGACGCCGGGCGCGCCGCCCAGCCCGTCGTCCAGCTCCGCAAGCTGCGCAAATGTTACGTCGAGGGCGGCCGCGAGCGCGTCATCCTTGACGATGTCGACTACACCTTCCACCGTGGCGAGTTCGTCGTCCTGCTGGGTCATAGCGGCAGCGGCACGAGCACGCTGCTCAATCTCATCAGCGGCATCGACCGTCCCGACGGCGGCGACGTCGATGTGCTGGGCACGACCATCACCCGGCTGAACGAGCGCGACCGCACCCTCTTTCGCCGTGACAACATCGGCTTCATCTTCCAGTTCTTCAACCTGATCCCGACTCTCAGCGTGCTGGAGAACGTGACGCTGCCGCAGGAGCTGGCCGGGCGCGACCGCCGGGAAGTCGAGGCGACGGCGCTGGCCCTGCTCGATCGGGTGGGGTTGGCCGACCGGCGCGACGCCTTCCCCGACAAGCTCTCCGGCGGCGAGCAGCAGCGCGTCGCCATCGCCCGTGCGCTGGCCCACGACCCGCTGCTGGTGCTGGCCGACGAGCCGACGGGCAACCTCGACGACGAGAACGGCCGCCGCGTGCTGGCCCTGCTGCTGGAGCTGACCCGCGGCGCCGGCCGCACGCTGCTCATGGCCACCCACAACCCCGACATCGCTCCTCTTGCCGACCGGGTGTTGCAGCTGCAGGACGGGCGGTTGGCTGTGGTTAGTGGTCAGTAGCCAGTATTCAGTAGGTCAGTAGGTCAGTCTCCCAGTCTCCCAGTCTCAGAGTCCCCCACTCTCCAAACTCGTCACTCGTCGCTCGTCACTCATCACTCCCTACCCATCACCCGAATATTCTGCCGCAGCTTGATAATGCTGTCGGCCGGGTGATACCCCTTCCGCAGGCTGGCGTTGGCGTAGACCAATGTTCGTGGGCCGATGACGCAGCCGGGATTGAGCACGGCGTTGCAGCCCGTTTGCGTGTCGTCGCCCAGGATCGCGCCGAACTTGGTCAAGCCCGTGTCATACTCCACGCCGTCGACAATCAGCCGGATGGTCGGCCGCTTGCCCGTGGCCGTGTCCCTGGCGCTCAGGATGCCCAGGTTGCTCAGCCTTGTCCCCGCGCCGAGGTTGACGCGGTGGCCGAGGATCGAGTCGCCGACGTAGGCGAAGTGGGGGGCGACCGCGCCGGGCAGGAACAGCGCGTTCTTGGCCTCGCTGGCGTGGCCCAGCGTGCTGCCGGCCAGCAGGATGACGTTCTCGCGCACGTACGCTCCATGCCGCACCACCGCCCCCGCGCCGATGTAGGCCGGGCCGATGATGTAGGCCCCCGGCTCCACCACCGCCCCCGCCTCGATGACGACAGGCGCGTCGCCCAGCCACGCGCCGTCCATCACCGTGCCGTCAATGCGCCGCCCCCCGGCCGTCAACCGGGCCGTGTGCCGCTTGATGTGCGTTAGCGCTTGCCAAACGTAGTCACAGCCGTCGAAGAAAGCAGCTGTGGTTGGCTCAGACAGATCGAAGAAATCAGATGGTGATAAATTCATTGACATGGTTTTATTCCGATTGCGCTTGTTGCCCTGGGTCTTGATGTCTAGCGTATCAAGCTTTTCGCCTGAATCAACCGAAAGCAGCTATTTATATAGTAAGCCCATTGGAATCCCCTTTTCCAAATCTGTGAAACCTGTGAAATCTGCGGTTTCTCCCTACAATAGCAGTGATGAAAAAACGTGATTGGGGCAAATTCTTTCGGCGGTTGATCATCGCCGCGGCCGTGGCGTTCTTTATCGCCGTC
Organism: uncultured Ardenticatenaceae bacterium; assembly: GCA_964398825.1. Lineage (GTDB taxonomy): Bacteria > Chloroflexota > Anaerolineae > Promineifilales > Promineifilaceae > Promineifilum. The sequence goes on along the minus strand of CAYNOL010000218.1, from coordinate 2,587 downwards.
GTCCCGCTGCCCGGCTGGACGCCCGACTCGTTCCTCTACTGGCAGGTTCCGGCCACTGTATTCGTGTTCGTGGTCTACATCGGCAAGGTGCTCATCGACACGATCCTGTTCCCCAAGCGAGATGTTTAGCGACGGTGACTACAGTTTGGGGCGGACGAGAGGTGCGGCCAACCGCGTGCGCTACGTCGGCCATGCCACGGTGCTGATCGAGCTCGACGGCGTGCGCCTGCTGACCGACCCGCTGCTGACGGTGCGCGTCAGCCACTTGCTGCGCACGTCGCCCGTGCCCGACCTGGACACGCCCCACCTTGATGCCGTTCTGCTCTCCCATCTGCACGCCGACCACCTGCACCTGCGTTCGATGCGGCGGCTGGGGCGCGAGCATCTCATCATCGCCCCCTACGGCTCGGCCCGCTTCCTGGCCAACCACGGCTTCCACAACGTGCAGGAGATCGGCGTGGGCGAGACGGTGACGCTGAATGGCGTGGTGATTGAGGCGACGGCCGCCGACCACCCCGCTCGCCCGCTGCCCGGCCGCCCCCGCACGGAGTGCCTCGGCTTTCTGGTTCACGGCAGCCACAACATCTACTTCACCGGCGATACTGATTTGTTCGACGGTATGGCCGACATCGGGCCGCGCGTCGATGTGGCATTGCTGCCGGTGTGGGGCTGGGGGCCGACGCTGGGCGTGGGGCACATGGATCCTTACCGGGCCGCTCGGGCGCTGGAGCTGCTGCGGCCGTCGCTGGCCATCCCCATCCACTGGGGGACGTACTTCCCCGCCGGGTTGCGGCCGTTGCTCCCCCAGCTCGTCCACCAACCCCCCTACGCCTTCGCCCAATTCGCCAACCGCATCGCCCCCGAAGTCCAGGTCTGCGTCCTCGACCCCGGCGACGCGCTCGACCTGACGGGGTTTTATCGGCAGATGAATGGGGAGAAGTAGCGAAATACGAATGAAGAAGAGATTGGGGATTGGGGATTGCGCTATGGCCGGCGCAATCTCCAATCCCCTCTTAAAAATCTGCCGAATCTGCGGATGATTCCTCTAAAACCGACTAACCCGTAGTTTCACCCTTCCCGACCGGCGTTAACCAGAGCCTTGGTCATGCCCGCGATGTCCTTGCTGCGCACCAGCACCTCGCCCACCAGCACCGCGTCGACGCCGGCCGCTTTCATGGCCCGCACGTCGTCGGGCGCGCGCAGGCCACTCTCGCCCACCACAGCGATCTCCGGCGGAATGAGCGCGCGCAGACGGGCGGTGTTGTCGAAATCCACCTCGAACGTCTGCAGGTTCCGGTTGTTGACGCCGATGATCTTCGGCCCGAGCGGCAGCACCCGCGCCAATTCCTCTTCGGTATGCACCTCGATCAGCGCCGCCATGCCCAGCTTGCGGGCCAGCGCCGACAGCTCACGCAGCTCCGTGTCGCTCAGCACGGCGGCGATGAGCAGCACGGCGTCGGCCCCGGCCACTCGCGCCTCGTACAGCTGGTACGGATGGAACATGAAATCCTTGCGCAGCACCGGCAGGCGCACCGCCTCGCGCGCGTCGCGCAGGTGCTCCAGCGAGCCCTGGAAGTGGCGCGCGTCGGTCAGCACGGAGATGGCCCGCGCCCCCGCCTTCTCGTAGAGTCGCGCCAGCCGGACGGGATCGTAGTTGTGCACCAGCAGCCCCTTGCTGGGCGATGCCTTTTTGCACTCGGCGATGAGCGATACGCCCGGCGCGCGCACGGCCGCCTCGAAATCGCGCGGCGCGGGGGCGACGCTGGCCATGGCCCGCAGATCGGCCAACGGCACGGCGGCCATCACCTTGGGCAAATTTTCGCGGTGGTGGGCCATGATCTCGTCCAATATTTCGCCGCGACGTTTGGCCAGATTGGTGACGCTCATTTCTCTCTCCGTTATGAGGTAGCGGCCAGCCGGTTGGTGGCCGCCACCCACTCATCCAGCGCGCGCAACGCCGCCCCGCTGTCGACGGCCTCGGCCGCCGCTCGCAGCCCAGCCCCCCAGTCGCCCGACTCGACGCTGAGTACAGCCGCCGCGTTCAGCAGCACGATGTCGCGCCGCGGGCCGCGCTCATGGCCGCCCAAGATCTCGCGGGTGATGGCTGCGTTTTCTTCCGGGGAGCCGCCCAGCAGCTCGTCGGGCTCGGCCCGCGGCACGCCGACGCCGGCTGGGTCAAATTCAAAAGTGGTAACGCGCCCGTCGCGCAGCGCGCTGACGCGATTGGGGCCGGTGGTCGACAGCTCGTCCAACCCGTCCGCTCCGTGGACCACATAGGCCGCCCGGCTGCCCAGCGCGCGCAGCACCTCGGCCAGCGTATGGGTCAGCGCCGGATCATAAACGCCGATGAGCTGGTGGGTGGCTCCGGCGGGGTTGGTCAGCGGGCCGAGCAAATTGAAGATCGTCCGTTGCCCCAGCTCGCGGCGCGGGCCGATGGCGTGGCGCATGGCGGGGTGGTGCTTCACGGCGTAGAGGAAGCCGATGCCCACGTCGGCCACGCACGCGGCCACCTGCGGCGCGTCGAGGTCGAGGTTGCCGCCCAGCGCCAGCAGCACGTCGGCCGAGCCGCTGCGGCTGCTGGCGGCGC
>CAYNOL010000217.1:0-5443 GCA_964398825.1 uncultured Ardenticatenaceae bacterium | reverse complement strand
GCACGCCCTTGGGAATGCGCGCGCCGACCTGCACGAACTTCTCCGGCTCGCGCAGAAATTGGACCACTTCGGCCAGCTCCAGCTTGGCTTCCTCGACGCCGGCCACATCGTCGAAGGTGACCGTGGGCCGGTTGGCGTCGTTGAGGTTGCGGGCGCGGCTGCGGCCAAAGCCGAAGATGTTGTTGCCGCCCCCGCCCTGCATCTGCCGGAAGCCCCGGCTGAAGATCCAGATCAGCAAAATGACCGGGCCCAGCGCGAAGGCGATGCTGAGCAGGTTGTTCCACATCGAGTTGTCGCGCACGATGAGGTTGTTGTTCAGTTGTTCGGGCGTGATGCCGTAATATTGGAAGGTTTCGATGAGGCTGTCGGACGGGGATTTGACCGCGCCGAAGCTGCGGCCGTCATCCAGCGTCACCTGCAGCCGGTCACCGGAGACGGTCAGTTGATCCACCTCGCCCTGGGAGATGAAGTTGGCCATCTCCTGCAGTGTGATCTGCTCCGGGCCGCTGAAACGGCCGCTCAGCCACAGCTGCAGACCCAGTATGACCGCGAAAATGGTGATGATCCAGACCCAGGTAGGGATTGTGGGCCGGTTATCGTTTGGTTGTTCATCCATGTTGTTTAACTATCTACTCCACAGGCGGCCGGCTGATTTGTTGTTGTTAAGCGGCGCGCGGCCCGGGTGAGGTCAAGCTGTTACGGCCGTCAAAACCAATTGGTCAGCCCTCGGATAAGCTACTCGCTCGCGCGTCCGCCGGATAATCAGACGATCATTTAATGAATAGCATACCAATAATATATAGGATGCGCATAAGCGTTAAACTAGCAATTATCTATGCACGAGCGCCCGAGAACGCCCTTTTGTGATTGTCCTGTAGATCGACGCTTTTTTCAACTTCCCGCCACTGTCCACCGACCACTCCCCCCTACCCCTTTCGCCAACAACAGCTATAGTTAACCCATGGACTATGACCACATCCTAACCGAAGCCGTCGACACGGCGCGGGCCGCCGGCGCGCTGCTGATGGACGGCTTCGGCCGCGAACATGAAATCCAGACCAAAAGCTCGGCCATCGACTTCGTCACCCAGTATGACCTGGCGGCCGAGGCGCTCATCACCGAGCGGCTGCGGGCCGCCTTCCCCGGCCACAGCCTGGTGGGCGAAGAAGGGGCGGCCCACACCGGCGCTGACCCGTATACCTGGTACGTCGATCCGCTGGACGGCACCAACAACTTCTCCCACGGCTTTCCCGTCTTCTGCGTCTCCCTGGCGCTCTACGAGGGGCAGCGGCCGCTGGTGGGCATCATCTACGACCCGACGCGCGACGAACTGTTCACGGCCGTGGCCGGGCGCGGCGCCCATCTGACCGGCCGGGACGGCGCGGTGAAGCGGCTGCGCGTCAGCGGCACCACCCCGCTGGCCGCCGGCCTGCTGGCCACCGGCTTCCCCTACGACGCCCACACCAGCCCGCTGGACAACGGCGCCTACGTGATGCGCTTCATCAAGCGGGCCCTGGGGCTGCGGCGGGCCGGCTCGGCCGCGCTCGATCTGGCCTATGTGGCCGCGGGGCGGCTCGACGGCTACTGGGAGTTCAAGCTCAGCGCGTGGGACGTGGCCGCCGGCATTTTGCTCGTGCAAGAGGCGGGCGGGGTGGTGGCGAAGATCGACGGCCGCCCGATCGAGCTGACCGACCGGCTCAACGTACTGGCCAGCAACGGCCTGATCCAGGACGAGATGCAAGAGATCATCAATCAGGTAGGCGCGGCCGAGACAGAGAGGCTCGGCCAAGGGTAGAGAGGAGCGTTCGCCATGCTGCCGGCCGACATCGGCACCCCCAACGAGCTGATCGCCGCCGCCTGGCGCTCCTTCATCCAGAAGGGGCGGCTGGGGGCCATCGAAGCCGCGCGCATGGACCCGGCCATCGTGCGCTCGTGGCGGCGCTGCGTCTACCGCTTCAACCCCACCGCCCACCCCCGCCCCGCGCCCATCAGCCGCAGCGCGCTCAGCTCCATCATCCGCGCCCAGCAAGAGCTGATCACCATCGCCACTCCGTTCATCGAGGATATCTACCAGTTCACCGAGGGGTCGGATTACGCCATCCTGCTGGCCGACGGCGCGGCCTGCCTGCTGCAGACAGGCGGCGATCCGGCGGCCGTGCATATGGCCGCCGAGCTCGGCTTCCGGCAGGGGGCCTACTGGTCGGAGAACACCGCCGGCACCAATGCGCTGGGGCTGGTTCTGCTGGAGGCGATGCCGATTCAGGTCGTCGGCTCCGAGCACTACTTCGAATATTTGCACGAGACGGTCACCGTCGCCGCGCCCATCCACGACGTGCGCGGCCGCATCATCGGGCTGCTGGGCATGACCGGGCCGCTCGACGGCGCGTCGTCCCACACGCTGGGGCTGGTCATGTCGGCCGCCCGCGCCGTCGGCAACCAGCTGCAGGCCAACTGGTTCCTGGAAGAGGCCAACCAGCACCTGAGCCAGGTCAACACCATCCTCGGCTCCATCACCGAAGGGGTCATCGTCTGGAACCACCAGGGCGAGGTGCGCCACGTGAACGAGCAGGCGGCGCGGATGCTGGCGATCAACCCGCGCATCACGCTGGGGCGGCAGTTGGGCGACGTGGTGCGCCTGCCGCCGGAGCTGCTGACGGCCATCGACGACGGCGCGGAGCTGCAGGACGTGGAGCTGAATCTGCAGGCCAACGGCCGCGATGTGCGCTGTGTGCTGACGCTGCGCCCCATCTATGAGGCCGGGCCCACGCCGAGCAGCTACGTGGCCCTGCTCAGCCCCATCGAGCACGTGCGACAGATCGCCCAGCAGCAGTACGGCGCGCAGACGGGCCTGAGCATCGAGGACGTGCAGGCCGACTCGCCCGGCATGCGGCGGGTGGTGCGCCAATCGCGCACGGCCGCGCGCGGGGCCGCGCCGGTGCTCATCCATGGCGAGGGGGGCGTGGGCAAGAACCTGCTGGCGCGGGCCATCCACAACGACGGCCCCCGCGCGGGCAGACCGTTCATCGACATCAACTGCCGCGCCATCCCCCACGAGCTGATGACCCGCGAGATATTGGGCGCCGAACAGGACACCAACACGCGCGGCCAGCCCAGCAAATTCGAGCTGGCCGACGGCGGCACGCTGCTGCTGGACCAGATCGAGAACCTGTCGCTGGAGCTGCAAGCGGCGCTGCTGCACGTCATCGAGACGCGTCACGTCACCCGTCTGGGCAGCTCCGCCCCCATCCCCGTCGACGTACGCATCATCGGCGCGTCGACGATGAACCTGGAGGAGTTGGTGGCCCAGGGCAGCTTCCTCTCCCACCTCTACTACCGTTTCGGCGTGTTCAAGATCGAGGTGCCGCCGCTGCGCGAGCGCGTCGAGGACATTCCGCTGCTGGCCGAGCGCTTCCTGGCCCGGCAGACGACACGGGAGAGCCGGGCTATCTGGATCGAGGACGAGACGGTGCGCTTCCTGACGCGCTACCCGTGGCCGGGCAACGTGCGCGAGATGGAGAGCACGCTGGAGCGCGCCCTCAGCGTCTGCCGCGACAACGTCATCCGGCCGGGCGACTTGCCGGAGATGGTGCGCAACGGCCGCGTGCTGACCGGCCGCCACCCGCTGGCCCAGCCGGTCATCTCCGTCGACGAGGCCGAGCGTGAGGCGATCCTGCGCGCGGGGTGGGCGTGCGGCGGCCGGGTGACGGAAATGGCGCGACTGCTGGGCATCGGCCGCACGACGCTGTGGCGCAAGATGAAGCGGCTCGATATCTCTCCGACGGTCTTCAAAAACTTATAAAGCACTCTTGTTTCACAATGAAACCAATAACCATAGAACAATGTTCCGAAACGGAACATTTTTTGCGATCTGCTTGACCTCGCCCGGCTCGGGATTTATGATGTCCATTGTGTGAGTTTTGCACAATTGTCGCTGTGTTTTGTTGTTTATTGTGCTGAAACCATACTGAATCATCCGTCATCAGTGTCTATGCGGTCCGTCAATGGGAATGTGGGTGCGCCGTCTACCTGTTTTTTCCTCCGCTGGTTCACGCTGCATACCCCTTCCAAACGACCCCCACCCGCCCGGACGAGGAGCTAAGCTTATTGCCAGAAAAAAAGATTGAGCTGAACTTCATGTTGCGCGACTTCCCACACCCCTTGCCGGCAATGATCCGTCGCAATTGAGCGGCGTGACTGTCCCGCAAGATCGAACGCTCAGATAAGGAGAAAAAAAGTGCCTGAAAATTTTCTTGGTGAACTACTTGGAACGATGTTCCTGATTATTCTTGGTGACGGTGTTGTCGCCAACGTCGTCCTGGCGAAGACCAAGGGCAACAGCAGCGGCTGGATCGTCATCACCACGGGCTGGGCCATGGCCGTCATGGTCGGTGTGTTTATTTCTATCTCCGCGGGCGCTCCCCAGGCCGACATCAACCCGGCCGTCACAATCGGCAAATGGCTCATTTTGGGCGTCTACTCCGCCGGTGATGCGATCATGACCATGGTCGCCCAGGTCGTCGGCGCCTTCCTCGGCGCGGTCGTCGTCTGGTTGAGCTACTACCAGCACTTCGGCGCAACGGCCGACGCGGGCTCGAAGCTGGCCGTCTTCTCGACCGGCCCGGCCATCCGCAACACGGTTTGGAATGTCATCACTGAGGTGGTGGGCACTGTTGTCCTGGTCTTCGGTGTCGGCGCCATCTTCTCCGGCGCGACCGCTCCCGGCGGCCCGGCCGCCGGCCTCGGCCCCTATCTGGTCGGCGCGTTGGTTTGGGGCATCGGCCTCTCGCTCGGTGGCCCCACCGGCTACGCCATCAACCCGGCTCGTGACCTCGGCCCCCGCATCGCCCATCAGCTCCTGCCGATCCCCGGGAAGGGCAGCTCGGACTGGGGCTACGGCTGGATTCCCGTCGTGGCTCCGCTGGTCGGCGGCGTCATCGGCGCTCTGATGTGGAGCGCCTTCTTCCCCTAGGCCCAAAGCCTGATCAGGCCGGCTCCCCCGTCGCCTGACGAGGCGATCCACCGGCCGTTTCATTGGACAAAAGAAGCCGGGCAGACCGGATTGGCTCCCGCAGCCGTCCCCCAGTTGGCAAACGCCCGGCTTCTTTATTTTTGTAGCACACGGCAAGGAGTCCGAGTTATGAAAAAATTGATTAATGCGATTCCGGACGTCGTCAGGGAACAACTGGAGGGCATGGCCCTCGCTCACCCCGATCAGTTAAAAGTCCACATTGACCCGCACTATATCACTCGCGCCGACGCCCCCGTGGCCGGCAAAGTAGCGATTATCTCCGGCGGCGGCAGCGGCCACGAGCCGATGCACGGCGGTTTCGTCGGCATGGGTATGCTCGACGCGGCCTGCCCCGGCGAAGTGTTCACCTCGCCCACCCCCGACCAGATGTACGAAGCGGCCAAGGCCGTCAACAGCGGCGCGGGCGTGCTGTTC